>NZ_CP053348.1:3040000-3375000 GCF_013394595.1 Winogradskyella forsetii | reverse complement strand
TCCCCTTGCGTTTGGCTTGGTCTATAACTATTCATAAAAGCCAAGGGTTAACGTTTGAAAAAGCGATAATTGATGCCCAAGGTGCTTTTGCTCATGGGCAAACCTATGTCGCATTAAGTCGTTGTAAATCTTTAGAAGGCTTAGTTTTAAAGAGTAAAATTGAACCCCATCAGATTATTAGCGACCAAAATGTTCTTGATTTCAACAAAAATGCAGAAGCCAATCAACCCAATGAGGCTACTTTACAACAGTCTAAATGTAAGTTTCAACTTAATTTAATTTCTGAGGTTTTCGATTTTTATAAGTTTCTCTACCCAGCGGGAAGAATTTTGGATATCTATTATAAGAATAGAGGTAGTATCGAAGGAACGATAGAGCAGCCGATGAATACCATCAAGGAAAGTATAACCAATTTACTTAAAGTAAGTAATAACTTTAAGGCGCAATTAAGTAGTTTAGTTGATGAAAATGAAATTCCTGAGGATAATGCTAATTTGCAAGAACGGTTTTTAAAAGCGGTTAGTTATTTTACGGAGCAGACAAAGTCTACACTGGTAAAATCCCTAGAAGATTTTAGTTTTTCAACCGATAACAAAACCATTCAAAAGGATATTGAAAAGCAACTAGACATTTTAGAAGAATTACTAGAAACAAAGTTATCTTATTTTGAAGGTCTAAACGATGGTTTTAAAACTGATAAGTTTTTGGAATTAAGAGCTAAATCTGTTTTCTTAGGAAAGGAGAAACCAAAAAAACAGAGAAAAACCGTGATAGATGGAACAACTAACGTTGAACTATTTGAATTACTTAGACAACTCAGAAATGACATAGCAAAACGCGAAGATTTAATACATTACCAAATTTTTACGCAAAAATCGCTTTATGCAATTTGTGAAACGCTACCAACAACAAAATCAGAGCTAAGTCAGATACAAGGTATGGGTAAAACCCGAATCGAAAGATACGGTTCAGAGATATTAAAGGTGATTTTGGATTATTGTGAAGAGAACGATATTGATCCATCTAGGCATGAACCAGTTTTTGAAGAATATCAGCCTAAAAAGGAAAAAGGAGATACAAAGAAAATTTCTTTAGAGTTATACAAAGCAGGAAAATCAATTGATCAAATTGCATTGGAGAGAGAATTAAATGCGAATACCATCTTTGGACATCTTGCAAGTTTTATTTCGACAAACCAAATTAAAATTACGGATTTAATGTCTTTAGAGCGTTATAATGAATTAAAGAAAATCATTCCTACTAAAACCTTTGAGAACCTTTCAGATTTAAAGCATCAATTGGATGATAAATTCTCATATGGAGAACTACGAATTGTCGTTAATGGGCTATCCGAAAACTAAAAAGCTTCAAATTAAATTCTGAAGCTTTTCAATTTTTTCCTATAAAATTATTCCTTTATCAAATTTCGAGAAATTACAATCTTCTGTATCTCTGAAGTCCCTTCATAAATCTGGGTAATTTTTGCATCTCGCATAAGGCGTTCCACGTGATATTCTTTTACAAACCCATTGCCACCATGGATCTGTACGGCTTCAACCGTATGCTCCATAGCCACTTTACTTGCATAGAGTTTAGCCATTGCACTAGACATATCATAATTATTACCTTGATCTTTATCCCAAGCCGCTTTCATAACTAACATTCTTGCGGCTTCAATATCTGTATACATATCAGCTAACTTAAAAGCAATCGCTTGATGATTACAAATCTCAGTACCAAATGCCTTTCGTTCTTTAGAATATTTCAATGACAGTTCATAAGCACCTGATGCAATTCCGAGAGCTTGAGCGGCAATACCTATACGTCCACCAGAAAGTGTTTTCATGGCGAATCTAAAGCCAAAGCCGTCGTCACCAATTCTATTTGCTTTTGGCACTTTTACATCGTTAAACTGAAGTGTATGTGTGTCGCTTCCTCTAATGCCGAGTTTATCTTCTTTAGGACCAATATCAAAACCTGGCATGCCTTTTTCGAGTATAAAAGCATTGATGCCATGAGACCCTTTATGTTTATCGGTTTGGGCAATTACTAAAAAAACTTCTGCACGTCCACCATTGGTAATCCAGTTTTTAGTACCATTCAGAATGTAATGATCCCCTTTATCTATGGCAGTCGTTCTTTGGGAAGTGGCATCACTACCAGCCTCAGGCTCACTTAAACAAAACGCACCAATGCATTCGCCAGTAGCTAATTTGGTTAAATATTTCTGCTTTTGTTCTTCATTTCCATAAGCTTCAATACCATAACAAACCAAGGAATTGTTTACAGATACCATAACAGAAGCAGAAGCATCAATTTTAGATAGCTCTTCCATAATTAGTACATATGAAATAGCATCCATGCCGCTTCCACCATATTTTGGGTCTACCATGATACCCATAAATCCTAATTCGCCCATCTTCCGCACTAATTCATCAGGAAAAGTTTGTGAATTATCACGTTCTATAACCCCTGGAAGTAATTCATTTTGTGCAAAATCTCGCGCGGCATCACGAATCATTAAATGCTCTTCTGTTAAACTAAAGTCCATAAACTATTACTTTTATTGATTTCTTAAAAATTTCATGCAAAGATAATTGTTTCTTGTGGTATTTTCAATAAGTAATATTATTTTTACTAATATGATAAAAACCGAATACAATATTATAGCCTTAATGTCTGGTACGTCGTTAGATGGCATTGATATCATTTATGTTCATTTTTTCTATGATAACCAATGGGCGTTTAAAATCCATAATGCTGAAACCCTAAAATACCCAAAGCAATGGAAATTGACTTTAAGCCAATTGGTTGCGATGCCAATGAACCAATTAAAACAAGTGGATTCTGAATATTCTGAATATTTGGCAAACGTAATTTTAGATTTTATAAATAAGAACGCAATCCAAACGATTGATTTCATTGCTTCTCATGGGCACACAGCATTGCATCAACCAGAAAATGGTTTAACCTATCAAATCGGGAATCAGCAAATTTTAGCGGATAAATTAAACCATAAAGTTATCTGTGATTTTAGAGTTCAAGATGTGGAATTTGGTGGGCAAGGAGCCCCTTTGGTTCCAATTGGCGACCAGTTATTGTTTAAGGACTATGACTATTGTCTCAATCTTGGAGGCTTTGCCAACATTTCTTTCGAATTAAATAAAGAAAGAATTGCTTTTGATATTTGTCCGGTTAATATTGTTTTGAATCATTACGTTTCAAAAATAAACTTAGACTATGACCATAAAGGTCAGTTGGCTGCAACGGGACATATCAATAATGAGTTATTATGTCAACTCAACGAACTTCAATTTTATAAAGAACTACCACCAAAATCTTTAGGATTAGAATGGGTAGAACAGACTATATTTCCTTTAATTGATTCCTATCAACTTCAAATAAAAGATCTCTTAAGGACTTATATCGAGCATATTGCTGTTCAAATTTCAAAAATAGTAAGGCAGGAGAATTCAAAGGTTTTGGTTACAGGTGGTGGTGTTTATAATGAATTTTTAATGCAACGGATAAAAGGACTTTCAAATTCTGAAGTTATTATGCCCAACAATGAAATCGTTGAATTTAAGGAAGCCTTAATTTTTGGACTTTTAGGAGTCTTAAAAGCTAGAAATGAGGTCAATTGTTTAATGAGTGTGACAGGTGCAGAACGAAATCATTCTTCGGGAAAAATATTAATTCCGAAAATTAATTATTAATTCACTTTTTAGGCTTTAGAGTTTTTTATATTTGTTACAACAATTTAAACTAACAAAAATTGATAAAAGATTTACTTCAGAAATACGAAAACAAATCTCCAGAAATCGTATTTCATTGGAACGACCCAGAAACTGATGCAGAGGGTTGGACAGTAATTAATTCACTTCGAGGTGGAGCTGCAGGTGGTGGCACACGAATGCGTAAAGGGTTAGATCAAAATGAAGTATTATCACTTGCCAAAACCATGGAAGTGAAATTTACGGTTTCTGGCCCAGCTATTGGAGGCGCAAAATCTGGAATCAACTTCGATCCTCAAGATCCTCGAAAAAAAGGCGTTTTAGAACGTTGGTATGCCGCCGTTTCTCCATTGCTGAAAAGTTATTATGGAACAGGTGGTGATTTAAATGTTGATGAAATACATGAGGTCATTCCAATCACAGAAGAAAGTGGAGTATGGCACCCACAAGAGGGTGTTTTTGAAGGACACTTTAAACCTACCATTGCCGATAAAATCAATAGAATTGGTCAATTAAGACAAGGTGTTATTAAGGTCATAGAAAATCCAGATTATTCTCCGGATGTGAGCAGAAAATATACTGTTGCGGATATGATTACTGGTTTTGGTGTCGCAACCGCGGCAAAACATTTTTATGATATTAATGGGAGTTCCGTAAAAGGAAAACGCGTTGTTGTTCAAGGTTTTGGAAATGTAGGTGCAGCCGCAGCTTTCTATTTTGCTCAAATGGGAGCTAAAGTTGTTGGTATCATTGATAGAGCTGGTGGACTAATTAATAAAGATGGATTTTCATTTGAAGAAATTACAGATTTATACCTTCATAAAAACGGAAACACTTTAGTGGCAAAAAATTTAATTCCTTTTGAAGACATCAATCAAAAAATATGGTCTTTACAAACCGAAGTATTTGCACCTTGTGCAGCATCGCGATTAGTGACCCAAGATCAAATTGATCAAATGATAGCCACAGGATTAGAAGTGATTACGTGTGGCGCAAACGTTCCTTTTGCGGATAAGGAAATTTTCTTTGGTTCTATCATGGAACATACAGACCGGAAAGTGAGCTTGATACCAGATTTTATTTCAAACTGTGGTATGGCAAGAGTTTTTGCATACTTTATGGAGCGTAAAGTATTAATGACGGATGAAGCCATATTTAAGGACACGTCTAAAGTCATCAGAAAAGCATTAAAAGAAGTACATAACAATAATCCAACAAAAATAGGCATTAGCGAAACCGCTTTTGAAATTGCCTTAAGACAACTAATTTAATTTACCATGGAAACAGTAATCATTCTCGTATTCGTTTTTGGCTATTTAGCGATAACTTTAGAGCATAATATTAAAATAGATAAATTAATTCCGGCATTGGTAATGATGGCCATAAGTTGGGCATTGATTTCCTTGGGAATTGATGGTTTTTCCCAATGGTTCGATTCTGCCAACCATAACCTCATGGAAAATTTTGGACTTCTCGGGCATGAAGAAAAAATGCACCTAATGGAAGAAACCTTACTTCATCATTTAGGTAAAACGGCAGAAATCCTGGTATTTTTATTAGGCGCCATGACCATTGTGGAAATAATTGATTATTTCGATGGCTTTTCTACCATTAAAAACGCTGTAAACTTTAACAGTAGAAAGAAGTTGCTATGGATGTTTTCAATTCTAGCATTTGTTCTATCTGCAATCATCGATAACCTAACTGCGACTATTGTTTTGATTTCAATTCTTCAAAAAATCGTAAAGGAAAGAGATGTAAGAATCTGGTATGCGGGTTTAATTATAATTGCGGCGAATGCTGGTGGAGCCTGGTCTCCAATTGGAGATGTAACTACGACTATGTTGTGGATTGGCGACAAAGTGTCAACGGGAAAATTATTTATGTACTTATTTATTCCATCGTTGTTATGTATGGTGGTACCAACATTTATTGCTTCACTTTTAAAACCTTTTAAAGGTGACTTAGAATTGCAAGAATCTGACGGTAAACCCAAGAATAAATTTAGCTCCACCATGTTATTTTTAGGTCTTGGAGCTATCATTTTTGTACCGATATTTAAAGTAATAACACATTTACCCCCTTATGTTGGGATGATGCTGTCATTAGGTGTTGTGGCTATATTTGCTGAAATTTATAGTAATTCAAAATTTGCAATTTCAGAAGTCGTTTCAGAAGAACATGCAGAAAGTGCTAGCCATAGTCCTGTACACCATTCGTTATCTAAAATTGAATTGCCAAGTATCTTATTTTTCTTGGGGATCTTAATGGCAGTAGCTGCTTTGGAATCTTTAGGGATTTTATTCGGATTTGCAGGATCACTGCAAGAAACGATGCCCATGTTAGGGACAGAATTTCATCATGAAGGTGTGTCTGATTTAGTGGTATTATTATTAGGTGTCGGATCAGCTGTTATTGACAATGTACCTTTAGTGGCAGCAAGTTTAGGAATGTTTTCTGAACCTTTGGACAACGAGCTTTGGCATTTCATTGCTTATTCCGCAGGAACAGGAGGAAGCATGTTAATTATTGGTTCGGCCGCAGGTGTTGTAGCTATGGGAATGGAAAAAATCGATTTCTTTTGGTACTTAAAGAAAATATCTTGGTTGGCATTAGTTGGTTTCTTAGCTGGTGCCGCTGCTTTTATGGTCACAAGATCCATTTTTTAAAATAGGAATTTAGTGTCCGATTAAAAGTGTTTTAATTTCTGAAACCTTAGTTAAGTATTTGGTTTCAAAAGTTTTTTTAAAAATAAAAAAAGAAAAATTTTGAATTAAAACAAAGGTGCTTGTCAGTTACTTAGAATCAAGTCTTGGTTCTAATGTCTAACAGTGAAGCGGTCCTCTTTTATCGGAATAAAATAAATTGAAATAACATATATACTTAAGCCAAAAACTTAACGTTATAACCATAAGAATTTAAAAAACAAATATTTTAGTATGATAGCATTAAGTACTATTCAAGATGAAGTAGACGTTTTAACTGATGGGGAATCGGTTGAAAAAACCTTATCTATAATTGAATTGATTACAAGTGGAGGCACCTCAGGAATTGTGATTATTCTCATTTTATTCCTACTCTTAATTTTAGCCATTTATATTTATTTTGAGCGCATTTTTGCCATAAAAGCGGCTTCTAAGGTCGATTCCAATTTTATGAATCAAATAAAGGATCACGTAAGTAATGGTAAAATTGATTCGGCACAAATGCTATGTGCTCAGCAAAACTCGCCTGTATCAAGACTAATTGCCAAAGGCATTACCAGAATTGGAAAACCGCTTGAAGATATCAATACGGCCATTGAAAATGCTGGTCGGTTGGAAATTTATAATCTCGAAAAAAACGTGAGTGTTTTAGCGACCATATCTGGAGTTGCGCCGATGATAGGTTTCTTAGGAACTGTAGTTGGGATGATTATTTCTATTTTCGAACTGGCAAATGCAGGTGGAACGATTCAGATGGATGTGCTTGCAAGTGGATTATATACAGCCATGACAACGACCGTTGGTGGACTTATTGTTGGTATTGTTGCTTACGTGGCTTATAACCATGTTGTCGGACGAACAAACAAAGTCGTTTACCAAATGGAAGCGAATTCCATTGAGTTTTTAGATCACTTAAATGAACCAATCTAATTTATGAACATTAGAGGACGAAATAAGGTAACACCAGAATTCAACTTCGCTTCAATGACGGATATTGTATTCTTGTTATTAATATTTTTTATGATAGCGTCAACATTGGTAAGTACAAATGCTATTGATATTATATTACCAAAAGCAAGTGGTAAGACCGAGAATAAAAAATCAACAGCTGTAAGTATCAAAAAAGATTTGACCTATTATATCGATCAGAAACGTGTTGGCGAAAGTGTATTGGAAACACAGTTATTATCCATATTATCGAATCAAGAATCGCCTACCATAGTATTACGAGCTGAAAAATCAGTACCTGTAGAAAATGTAGTGAAGGTTATGGATATTGCCAATCGAAATAAATTTAAAGTGATTTTGGCTGTGCAGCCGAATTAAGCGGTATCATTTTGAATAAGTACTATGACCTATCAGGTTTTTCAAACCTAGCAGGTTTAAATCAATAAAAATTAAAGTGAAATACTTAGAAACCAAACACGAACGTAATTCTGCAAGAATCACAGTACTCATTACCGTGATCCTGCTATTATTGTTATTTGTAGTTGGTCCTAATTATATGGATCCACCAGAAGAATACGGTGTAGCCGTAAACTTTGGAACAACGGATTTTGGTAGTGGAAACAAACCTTTAAGTGAACCACGAAAAGCTGTTGAAGATAAAATTGTTGAAGAAAGTGCTGTCGAAGAAGTGCAACCAGAAGAATCGCAAGTCATGCCAACAGAAGCTGCTACCAAAGCAGAAGAGGTAATGACACAAGATAATGCTGAGGACATCGCCATAAAAAAGCAAAAAGAAGCTGAGGCGAAAGCCAAAGCTGCAGAAGCCAAAGCCAAGGCCGAAGCCAAAGCTGCAGCAGAAAAAATAGAGCGCGAAAAACGCGAAGCAGAAGAAAAGAAACGTCAAGAAGAAGCAGAGAAAAGGAAAAAATTAGATAATCTTATTGGAGGCGTTAAAAATGCCGAAGGCAATACCGATGGAGGTGAAGGACCAGATAGTCAAGGTGGCAATAAAGGACAACTAGATGGTGACCCTTACGCACCAAGTTATTTTGGAGGTTCTGGACCTGGAAAAGGAGGTGTTGGTTATGGTCTTGGAGGTCGTGGTAAACCATCGCGCCAAATATTTGAACAGGATTGTAATGAATACGGTTTAGTTGTCGTTCGGATTGAAGTCAACCGACAAGGGAAAGTAATAAAAGCGCAACCAGGTATTAGAGGTACAACCAATACCCATCCATGTTTATTAGAACCTGCAAAAAAAATCGCTATGTCCCATAAATGGCCTTCTGATCCTGATGCACCAACAACCCAAGTTGGCTTTGTGAGTATTAACTTTGATGTTGGTCAATAAGCCATGAATTATTTAGATACCGTAAATTGGATGTTTCAACAGCTTCCAATGTATCAAAATAAAGGCAACTCCGCTTTTAAAAAGGATTTAACCAACACTATTAACTTAGCGAAACACCTCAATCATCCAGAAGATAAATTCAAATCCATTCATGTTGCAGGTACCAATGGAAAAGGCTCTACAAGTCACATGTTGGCTTCTATTTTACAGGAAGCTGGCTATAAAGTTGGGTTATATACTTCGCCACACTTAAAAGATTTCAGGGAACGCATTCGCATTAATGGAAACGTCATAACTAAGCAAGCTGTTATTGGTTTTATCAAACGAAATAAAACCTTTTTAGAAACCAATCAATTGTCGTTTTTTGAAATGACCGTTGGTATGGCATTCGATTATTTTGCAAATCAAAAGGTGGATGTTGCTGTGATTGAAGTCGGACTGGGAGGACGGTTGGATTCTACGAATATCATTACACCAGAGTTATCAATTATTACAAATATTGGTTTCGACCACGTTCAGATGTTAGGCGATACACTTCAGAAAATTGCTGGAGAAAAAGCAGGAATCATTAAAAAGAATATTCCGGTTGTCATTGGGGAAACACAAGCTGAAACTGAAAAGGTCTTTCGAAACAAAGCACATGAAACGCAATCTGATATTTATTTTGCAGATCAAATGATAAAGGACATATTGGAGAGTGACCTTAAAGGAGCTTACCAAATGCATAATATCAAAACCGTTTTGCAATCGGTAGAAACCTTAAGGGCTATAGGATTTAAAATTTCAGATAAAAACTTAAAAACTGGACTTTTAAATGTGGTGAAAAACACAGGTTTACAAGGTCGATGGCAGGTTTTAAGTAACGAACCTAAGATTATCTGCGATACAGCGCATAATAAGGAAGGCTTAAGTTATGTGTTGAAACAAATTAAAAATGAAACCTATAATCAGCTTCATATCGTTTTTGGAGTTGTAAATGATAAGGATTTAACTTCAATTATTCCGATACTTCCAAAAGACGCTATTTATTATTTCTGTAAACCAAATGTGCAACGTGGATTGGAGGCCGAAATATTAAGACTTGCATTCGAAAAACATCAATTATCAGGAGAATCGTTCCACAGTGTTTCTGAAGCTTTAGCCCATGCAAAATCCAATGCAAAGCCTAACGATTTAATCTATGTTGGAGGAAGTACTTTTGTCGTGGCAGAAGTCATTTAATTAGCATATTTTCTATAATAAGCTCTGTATAGATTGTCAAGGCTCAATTTGGTAAGTACGATGTTGTCGGTGGTTTCAATATTTTTCATGGAGATAGTGTTATCATTTCTACTGGTGATCGTGTCAGTAGGCATTACGCTTATTTCAGACATCGTTGCTTTGTCAATTTTGCGAAGTTTAAAAATATCCGAAATAGCTGTATGTGATTTAAATTGAGAAAATTTAGAGGTTTCGAAATTCTTACCACTATAAAAAAGTATGGAATCTAATGGATTAATGGAGATGAATATAGTTTTGTTTTGCGGAATATAAATAGATTCATCTTTACCTTTAACCATCTTAAAGACAATTAGGTCTGAACCAATTTTGTTTTTAATTTCAACCTTTAAATTCTCAGATTCAACGGTATCGCTCTTTATGATGTTGAAGGTTTTAGGATATGGATTAGAGAAAGGTATAATTTCTGTTTTGCGAGGTATAGGGTCAATTTCTTGGGTTCTATGGGTTATGCGTTTTAAAGAATAGTAAAATCGGATGCGATTGTCATAGGTAGATCTTGTTTTTTTCGGACTTGAGTTTTCTTTTTGAGATAATTCGTATTCTTTATTGGATTGCTCTATTCTGCTTAAAATAAATATAGACATCAGAATAGCTATTGCGGTAATACCTAAAACAAGGATGACACTATTTCTTTGAAATGGAACTTTAACTGAACCTATTTCTGTTTCCGATGAATAATCGTACGCATATTCTTTTGCATTTTCAGCAGTATTGTCAATGAATAGTTTCGTCGCAACATCATCAATTTGGCTTTTTTGAAAAGCCACTTGGGCTTGAGAAACAAACCTAAATAATGGATGTTTAGAATCGATATCAAATTGGTCAAATACTTCAGTAATGGTGTCGTATAACTTTAGGAGTTCGTTTTTGAAGTATGGTTCATATAAATTAAGAATTTCATAGAAATAATAATTTTTTATGTATTTAATATTTTGTTCTGGATTTTCAATAAGATTTTCACCTAAATAAATTACGGCATAATTAACTTTATTCTTTAGTAAATTTTTAATAATCATTTCACAGCCACTAGAAAATAATACAGATTGACTTAGAATTTGAAATAATATCTTTAATTCATTCTTGTCGAATAGGTGTTGTATTAGTTCAGGAAGAATATGTTTTATATAAGGTTCTATAAAAAGCTTGAAACCACTTAAATAAGAAATGTGTTCAACAGAAAGTTCAATTTTATATTTTTTTAGTTGATCAAATCGCTTAAAAAACAAGTCCTTTAGCCAAGGATTTTCTTCTATTGTGACGTGGTATGAGCGTGAAACGTCATCTTTTAGACCACTTATAATTGTGGTTTTGTTTTGTAAATCCAGTGCGTCTACTTCATGTGTGATTTCTTTAAGTTTATATGGAGATAAATTAATGAGATCTTCAATAGTGAGATTAAAGTGGTCTATATAAGAGTAGTATTTCAATAGGATTTTGTTTTATACTAATATATCAAAATTGTATAATTTTGATCGTAATATAATGCCTTTTATATTCTTATGTTTGAAACAAGAAACTCAAGAATAAAAATTTGATTTTTTTTCTAAAAAACCTTTTGAGATATTAAAAACTAGTCTATATTTGCAATCCAATTTAGAGGGCGCGTAGCTCAGTTGGTTCAGAGCACTTGGTTTACACCCAAGGGGTCAGGGGTTCGAATCCCTTCGCGCCCACATCAATTACGATTCCGATTTGATTTTTCAAATCGGAATTTTTGTTTCAAAATATGACTGAGCGTAAGCTCATAGTTATATTTTGAAACAAAAATTCCAAGATGCGCCAAAGCGCATCTGAATTGTATTTGCAGGAGCGGTTTCGCCTAGGGATATGTAATCCCATGTACAGAGCGTAAGCTCATAGTTATATTTTGAAACAAAAATTCCAAGATGCGCCAAAGCGCATCTGAATTGTATTTGCAGGAGCGGTTTCGCTTAGGGATATGTAATCCCATTTACAGAGCGTAAGCTCATAGTTATATTTTGAAACAAAAATTCCAAGATGCGCCAAAGTGCATCTGAATTGTATTTGCGGGAGCGGTTTCGCCTAGGGATTGTAATCCCTTCTTTAAACTATGATATTTATTTAAAAAATAATAAAAGAAACACTATTTTTGAAATCAATAATTAAGGGTCATTAACTCAGTTGGTTCAGAGTGTTACCTTGACAGGGTAGAAGTCGCCAGTTCGAATCTGGCATGACCCACAACAATTGAAAAATCTACGTAAACGCGTAGATTTTTTTTTGTTCACAAAGTACGCTGCATAAACTTTAGCTTCTTTGAATCGCTAATCAATGAAATGGTTTTAAATTGTATGTTACTTCTACAATTTTACAGCGTCTAAACGATAGGCTTACAGTGCGTTTTTTCAAAGCGGTTTGTCAAAAAGGAAATGAGCAATTAAAAGTTTTAAAACAGCTAAGGTGTCATGGTGTATTATTTTAAATTAAGATTCAGAATTAAATGAATTAAAAAAATAAACATTATGAAAATACAAGCCTATTTATCGTTTAAAGGAAACTGTCAAGAAGCACTAAATTATTATAGTGAATTGTTTGATGCGGAAATTATAAATCGCCAAACCTATGAAGATAAAAAAATAGATGTGCCTTCTTCTTATAGAAATAATCTGCAACATGCTGAATTGAAAGGAAAAAATGTGCACTTTATGGCCTATGATGCGTCGCCAGATACACCTCTCAACAACGGGAATCAAATCCATATGAGTATTGCCGTAACTGATAACACAGAAGGTAAAAATTTATTTGAATCCTTATCCAAGGGAGGGCAGATACACCATAATTATAGAGAAAGAGAATGGGGTTATTTTGGGCGTTGCACCGATAAGTACGGAATTGGATGGATGGTAAATTGTAATTAATAAAAATCCAAACCGAAAACTGGAAATTGAACAATCCATCTATTGTATGATAGATGGATTTTTTAAGCTTATAAAATAATTTAAATTATAAACACGGCTTTATATAAAGTCTAAAATTCGCTCCAATGCCATGCCACGAGAGCCTTTAATCAAAACCGTCGCATTATTAAGGTCAAGGTCTTTGAGAATAGGTTTTAAATCCTCAAAACTGGGATGCTTGTAAATAGATGTGTTACTGTTGGTTTTGTAAAAATTCTTACCGATAATATGAATATGAGTTTGAAAATTTTGTTCTATAAAATCAACAATCTCTTGATGTTCTTTTTCAGCGTTGGCACCTAATTCAAACATGTCTCCAAGAAATAGATATTTGTTTTCGGCATTTAACTGTTTAAGATTATGGAGTGCGGCCAACATACTAGTTGGGTTGGCATTATAGGCATCAAGAATAATTTTGGTGCTGCCTTTTTCTATAATTTCAGATCGGTTATTAGCTGGTTGGTAGCTTTCAATAGCTTTTTTTATGTTTTCAGAAGTGACATCAAAATACTTTCCAATAGCCACTGCTACAGCAATATTTCCATAGTTGTAGTCACCGATAAGCTGACTTTCAATTTTAATATCATCATAAATTAAGGTGACATAAGGGTTCGCACTATCAAAAGCGATGACACAATCATTGTTCAAATGCGTTCCAAATGTGCTAATATTAGAGTAATCTCCAATTTGGGCCACTTGCTTTTCATCGTCAGTATTTATAAAAGCTGTTTTTTCATTGGCTATTAAGTGGTCATATAATTCCGATTTTCCTTTGACCACACCCTCAATACTTCCAAAACCTTCTAAATGTGCTTTACCAAAATTGGTAATCAGACCATAATCTGGTTGTGCAATACCACATAAAAAATCAATTTCTTTTTGGTGATTGGCACCCATTTCAACGATTCCGAAGTCTAAACCTTCACTAAAACTCAATAGGGATAAAGGCACGCCAATGTGGTTATTCAGGTTTCCCATGGTAGCTTTTACATTGTAGGTTGAAGCTAAAACCGTATTAATAAGTTCTTTTGTGGTGGTTTTTCCATTACTGCCTGTTAATGAAATAATTGGGATATTAATAGCATTTCTATGATAGGTAGCAAGGCTTTGAAGCGTAGTTAATACATCGTCCACATATATGCAGTTAGTGTTTGTTATGGCTTCAGTATCATCTACAACACAGTATTTTGCTCCGCCATCAAAAGCCTTTTGCACAAACTGGTTACCATCAAAATTATCGCCTTTAAGGGCAAAATACATGCAATCCTGTTGTAGTTTCCTTGTGTCTGTTGAGACCCCAGAACAGTTTCTGAAATTTTTGTATAAATCGTCAATTTTCATAGGCTTAAAAATAAAAAAAGTCCTGATACATTGATCAGGACTTTTATAAATATTATTTAACGATTATTAGTTTCGTCTCTTTCCTCCATTGTTGCTCTTAGAGCCAACTCTAGATACTGCGCATCTAAAACCGATATCATCAGTAGCCATATCTTGTGGGAAATAACGACGTTGAGCAGGATCAATCCAGTAAGCTCTATCTCTCCAAGAACCACCTTTATAAACTCTTACTTCGTCATTGATCAACGAGGTTCTGCTGTTAGACTGGTCATATTCTCTAACTAATCCGCCTTCCGTAGAATCTACTTGAACAACATGCTTCGGTGAATTGTACATTTTCCCAGTAGTACTTTCTTTTTCACCTTCGGTTTCTTCAAAGTTTTCTCTGTAGTAGCGAGAAGAACGTTTGTCACCGTCTCTGTAATTTCTATTATCACTTTGACTAAAGTTGGTTCTTAAATAGGTTTCATCTTCGTCAATAGGAATTCTTGCAATTTCACCTGGTAAATCCCTAGCCACAATTTTACCTGTACTTGTTGTATCGTAAACAATTTCGTCAGAGGTTACGATTTTTACAGTTCCATCTTCATTAATGGCATTTTTGGTATATACATTTCCTCTGTAGTAGTTAAAGTCATTAAACTCATCATCTACAATAGGTCTGTAAACATCGGCAACCCATTCAGAAACGTTTCCGGCCATATCATATAATCCGTAATCATTAGGTGCATAAGTTTTAACTTCTGCTGTAATATCAGCACCATCATCAGACCAACCTGCAATTCCACCGTAATCTCCTTTACCTTGCTTAAAGTTAGCCATTTGATCACCACGATTTACACGTTTTCCTGATCTTGTATATTGACCATCCCAAGGATATTTTTTACGTCCTCTATAAACATTATACTGACGTAATTCACTCATGCCTAATGCTGCATATTCCCATTCAGCTTCCGTTGGTAGTCTAAATTTTACAGGAATCAAACCCGTTTCTCGACTTGCATAAACGTTGATTGGATTACCTTCTGCATCTGTCTGTTCCCTGCGTTTTCCGCCTTCCAAAACTTCTGTATTTCCACCATAAGTTTGTGAAGGTGCATTGATGTATGTATCAGTGCTAAATGTGCTTTCTGCATTTACATCTGTAAGGTGCGCATCTCTTTTTATGTAACCAGCTTCTTGTAAAGCCATTTCAGCAACACGGTCAGTTCTCCAGTTGGCATATTCAACGGCTTGAATCCAACTAACACCAACCACAGGATAATTTGCATAGCCTGGATGACGCAAATAGTTTTCAGTCATCATTTCGTTGTAACCTAAGCGATTTCTCCATACTAAAGTATCTGGAAGTGCGCCTTTATATATTAAAGCGAAATTAGGATCATCTGGTGGATATACATTTTTTAGGTAATCTAAGTAAAATGTATAGTTAATATTGGTAACTTCAGTTTCATCCATATAAAATGACTGGATGTGTTGTTGATTAGGGGTGTTGTTCCAATCATGCATCGGATCATCACCTACTTTACCCATTGTAAAAGTTCCACCTTCAATGAAAGCAGTTCCAGGAGGCGTCTCCTGTTCTTTGAATTGTGTGTTGTACTGAAAACCACCATTTTTATCGTTGATTTTCCAGCCTGTGGCACTATCTACGTTGCCAGAATTAGAAGAACGGTTGCAACTTACAATCGAAGCGCAAAGCGTTATTGCTATTAGAAATTTTAGGTTTGAGACATTTTTCATATCCATACGTTTAAGTAAGCTCGTTTAATTTTAGACCCGCAATATAACAATTAAAGGTAAACTAACAACTTTTTTTTGCGTCTAAATGCAAAAAAATGTGCATTTCATCCTTTTTTTTGAACATAACAACGGATTTTTTTCAACTTGTCGGTGTATTTTGCTCTTTAATAACGAGGGTGGAAATGAATTATTGTTGTATTTTTGAAATAAAAATTGTGAAGTCATAATATCGCGCTTTAATAGCCGTTATTCTACTGTTAAATTTAAAGTCTTGTTAAAACAAGGATAAGGTTTAGATTTTATTTGAGACTAAAAAGGAAAATCAATACATGAAAAATTGCTATTTAATCGTTCTATCATTATTTACGATGTTTTGTTTTGGACAACAAAAAAAATTTAGCATCAATTGGAACGGAAATAAGATTTTACAAACCGCGTATAGTAAAATTGAAGTGCCTGCTTTTGATGCTGATCATTTTAATTATAATGATACCTATGGATTAACCTATTTTGCGCAATGGGAAAGCAAAGGAGGCTCAATAGATGAGAATTCAGTGCAATTAACCAATATTGTTTACGAAATCATTTCTAAAGCGGAACTAAAGGATTTAAATCCTGAATTAATTCCTAATTCGCCTAAGTATTCATTGAACAATACCAACGCTAGAGATAAGCGAGCAACTTATTTTGAATTGTGTCCTATTATAAAGGACAATGGCGCTTATAAAAAAATAACCAGTTTCACTTTAATATATAACATACGTTCTGGTGGATCTGGAAATAGTGCTAGAGGCGTGAATGAAATTACAAGTTCAGTTTTAAGCACAGGGCAATGGTATCGTTTTTACATAGAAGAATCTGGTGTCTATCAATTATCTAAAAGTTTTTTAAGTAGTTTGGGCATTAATACCAACTCGGTAGATCCAAGGAATATTAAAATTTATGGTAATGGAGGACGAATGTTGCCTTTACAGAATTCTGCCAATTATCCTTTTGATGTTGTAGAAAACGCCGTAAAATTTGTGGGAGAAGAGGACGGAAGTTTTGACAACAACGATTATATCCTTTTTTATGGTGAAGGCCCTAAAACCTATAGTGAAGAAAGTGAAACCAATATCAATTTATATACCGATAAAACATATTACTACGTAAATGTAAGCTCGGGAACAGGAAAGCGTATGCTGCCTATGCCAACCATTAATGCTGCTGCGGATTTTCAAATTAATACCTTTCAAGATTACCAGTTCTATGAAGTTGATGAATACAACCTTGCAAAATTAGGTCGTAAATGGTTTGGTGATGAATTTGATATTGAAAACCAACGAACTTATGATTTTGAATTTCCTAACCTGGTGACTACTGTTCCCGTAGATTTTAAAATTGTTGTTGGTTCCGTTTCAGAAACACTTGGATCTACAATGGGTATTACAATAAATGGTAATCAAGTTTCAACTTTGGGTTTGGGAATAATAAGCCCTGGTTCAGTTTTAGCGACAGAGCGAACTTATTCTGGTCAACAAAATATTACTTCTAATGCTATTTCAGTAACATTAGATTATAATAATAACGGAAATCCTTCAGCAAACGCATATCTTAATTATATTAATATTGAAGCCACCAGAAATTTAATATACGATGGAGGCCAATTAGTTTTCAAAAATAAAGACGTTATTACAACACCAGGAATTGCTGAATATAACTTATCTAGCGCATCGTCGGTATCTGAAGTTTGGGATATTACAGATCGTTTTAATGTGAGTAATTTTATAAATTCAACCAGTGCAACTAACATAGATTTTAAGGCACAATCTGGTGAAGAAAGAACGTATTTGGCATTTTCTTATTCAAGCGTTTTATCACCATTAAAAGACGCGAGGTCAACTGTGGCTAATCAAAATTTAAAAGGAACTATTTTTAATAATAACCAAGGTGAGTTTGAAGATATTGATTATATCATTTTATCTCCATCTCAGTTTTTGTCTCAAGCAGAACGGTTAGCTGAAATTAATAGAAATCAATACAATTTAAATGTAAAAGTAGTTGATTTACAAACTATTTATAATGAGTTTAGTACAGGTAGCCAAGATATTGCTGCGTTAAGAAATTTTATTAAATATGTATATGATAATGCAAGTACTCCTAGTAAACGCCTTAAATATCTTTGTTTATTTGGTGATGGATCTTACGATTATAAAAATAGGTTAAACAATAATACAAACTTGGTGCCTTCATGGTATTCAATGTCTAGTTTTAGCCTTTCTAGTTCATTTGTTTCAGATGATTTCTATGCCATGTTAGATGATAATGAAGGCGGAATGACAACAAGTATTGACAGAATGGATATTGCTGTTGGTAGAATTTTAGCAGAAGATCTGCAGCGAGCTAAAGAAATGGTCGATAAAATTAATTCATATTATCAATCTGATGCCTATGGCAGTTGGCGAAATAATATAGTACTTATTTCTGATGATGTTGATGTGCAATGGGAAAGAATTCTGCAAGAAACAACCGATGGCATTGGAGAGGAAATAAAAGCGGAAAATCCTTTTATGAATGTAAAAAAAATGCATGCCGATGCTTTTGAACAAGAATCTTCGGCTGCGGGTAATCGTTATCCTAAGGTAAACAAAGCTATTAAGGATGCGATTGAAGTTGGAGCTTTAGTGGTTAATTATTTTGGGCATGGTGGTGAGGATGGTTTAGCAAAGGAGCGTATTTTCGATAAGTTCGACGCTCAGGAAGTTAACAATATCTGTAAGTTTAATTTATTTGTAACAATAACTTGTGAATATACCAAGTTCGATGATCCAAACAGAGATACAGCAGGTGAGTTTACTTTTTGGAATAAAAATGGTGGTGCAATAGGACTTGTTACTTCTACACGGCAAATTTTTGTTACTGTTGGAGTATCTTATAATGAAGTGTTTAATGATTATTTATTTGCTTTTAACAACAATGAATACCCTTCGGTAGCTGAAGTATTAAGAAGAACAAAAATAGACAATAGTATTGCTGGGATTACTCAGAAACGATTAATATTTCTGATAGGGGACCCTGCAATGAAACTGGCATTTCCGAAACCAGATATTAAATTAACTAAAGTTAATGATGTAGATATTACACAGCCTATTGACACGTTAAAGGCTCTAAGTTACACAAAGATGGCTGGTGAAGTTGTAGATATTAACGGTAATCTATTATCAAATTATAATGGTACACTAACGGCTACTATTTTTGATAAACAAATAGATAGACAGACCTTAGCTAATGATGGTGTTACAGATAATAATGGTCCAATAATTTTAGATTTTATCACATTAGGTGAAGTAGTTTTTAAAGGACAAGCAAGTGTAGAAAATGGACAGTTTGAATTCGACTTTATTGTACCAAGAGATATTGGGATTCCCGTTGGCAATGGCAAAGTTAGTTTTTATGCACAAACAGATAACCCACTTTCTGATCAGGCAGGAGCTAATTTCGATGTTAAAATTGGTGGTATTAACGAAAATGCAGCAGAAGATAATATCGGACCCGTCATTAATTTGTTTATGAATGATGAAAACTTTGTTTCTGGTGGTATAACCAACGAATCACCAACCTTGCTAGCTAAGCTTCAAGATGAGAATGGCATTAATACAGCCAGTGGCATTGGTCACGATATTACGGCGATAATTGATGGTGACGAAACCAATCCAATAGTTCTAAACAATTACTACCAAGCCAATGTAGATGATTATACCAATGGTGTTGTTACCTATCCTTTTAGGGATTTAGAGCCAGGCTTACATACCTTAACTTTAAAGGCTTGGGATGTCTATAATAATTCGTCGACGGCAGAAATTCAGTTTGTGGTTTTTGATAAAGATGAAGAATTAGTAATCAATAACGTATTAAATTACCCCAATCCATTTGTGAGTTATACAGAATTTTGGTTCAATCACAATAGTGTAGAACCTTTAGATATTTCTGTTCAGATATTCACGGTTTCTGGTAAATTAGTGAGAACTTTAAATGGTCAAACCTCAGGAGGAAGTAAGGCCGTTAGCTCATTGTCCAAAGACATTGTTTGGGATGGAAGAGACGATTTTGGTGATAAAATAGGAAAAGGAGTCTATGTCTATAAACTAAAAGTGAAATCTAACCGTTTGAATAAACAAGTTGAAAAGATTCAAAAATTGGTAATATTATAAAATGCCATAAATGTTTTCATTTTTTTTGAAAAATTAAGATGAAATAAGATTGAATTCGAAGCATAAACAAAAAGTTTAAATAATAATTTATATTTGCAAACGTTTTAAACTACCCAATTGGTGTTAAAACCACAATAATTAAACATGAAAAAACACATCTTAGCCGTAATGGCTTTTGCTACAATTAGCGCAACATTTGCTCAAGAAAATACCATTCAAGAAATACCAAGCACTTTCGATAGTCGAGTAATTACAACCGGTTTACCGTTTATGCTTATTTCACCAGATGCAAGATCTGCAGCCATGGGTGATATGGGTGTGGCAACTTCTGTTGATGGATTTTCACAACAGTACAATCCTGCAAAATATGCCTTTTCTGAAGCTAAGCAAGGTGTGGGATTAAGTTATACACCTTATTTAACACGATTGGTAAATGATATTTCATTGAGTTACTTAACTTATTTTAATAGATTAAATGAATTCAGTGCATTTTCTGCAAGTCTTAAGTATTTTTCATTAGGGGAAATAGTGCTGACCCAAGATGCTAATGATCCTGGTGTGGCCGTTAAACCAAATGAATTTGCTATTGATGCCGCTTATTCGTTGCGATTAAGTGATCAATTTGCTATGGCTGTAGCTTTACGTTACATGAGGTCGGCCTTAAGAATAGGACAGGTTGATCCCAATGCACAACCAGGTAGCACATTTGGTGCAGACATCACGGGTTATTATCAAAGTGAGGAAGAAGCTTATAATGATTTTAACGGTCGATGGAGATTGGGCTTTGCCATTCAGAATTTAGGACCACGATTTAAGTACGATGATGGAGGACAGGAAGTATTTCAACCTACCAATTTGAGATTGGGTGCCGGGTTTGATTTTATTTTCGATCAATACAGTAAATTGGGCGTCTCTGCTGAGGTCTCTAAGTATTTAGTGCCTACACCGCCAATTATCGGAGATAGAATTGTGTTTACGGATGTTGGAGGTCCAGACGGTACAGGGCCAGATGGCGTATTTAATCCAGATGATGGGGATTTTCAGAACGATGACCAATTAGAAGCTTCAGAACAAGATATTATCCTTGAAGGTCAAGACCCAAACGTTAGTTTTTTAACTGGCGTTTTCCAATCGTTCGGTGATGCACCAGGCGGTTTTAGTGAAGAGTTAAGGGAGTTTACTTGGGCTTTAGGAGCAGAATATACCTACCAAGACAACTTTGCATTTAGAGCAGGTTACTTCAACGAAGCAGATGATAAAGGCGCACGTAAATTTTTTGCCTTAGGAGCAGGTTTTAAATACACAACCATTGGTCTTGATTTATCCTATTTATTTTCGGCTTCCAAAATTCAAAGTCCTTTAGAAAATACCTTGCGTTTTTCTTTAACATTTAATTTTGGAGATGGCGAATATGATGAATATTAGAATTTAGTATTAAATTTATATATTAAAACTATTGTTTCTTAAAGCAATAGTTTTTTTGTCTAATACCAATCTGACATTAAAATATTATATAAACATTAAGCATATGAAGGAAGTTAAAATTGAAACTGTACTACAAGTTTATGATGATATCAATGAGCTTCCTAAGGCAATTCAAAACTTAATGCATACGGCCATTGAGGCAAGGGAAAATGCTTATGCACCTTATTCCAAATTTAATGTTGGAGCGGCGCTTTTACTCGATAATAGTATTGAGGTTATTGGTAGTAATCAAGAAAATGCCTGTTTTCCTTCGGGTTTATGTGCTGAGCGAACAGCCATTTATTATGCAAGTGCCAAATATCCAAAAGCCAAAATTTTAAAAATGGCAATAACGGCTTCATCCCAAAATCAAGTGACCGACCAACCAATTCCGCCTTGTGGTGCCTGCCGACAGTCTATTGCAGAATACGAAGTTAAGCAGAAACAACCTATAGAAATATATTTTATGGGAGCGAAAGGCAAGGTTGTAAAATCAAATTCTTTGGCCAATCTATTGCCACTTCTTTTCGAAAATTCAGTATTATAGTGTTTTCGTTGCATTAAATTCAGTAATCTCCATTTTTTTTACGACATACAGTTTCTTCATTATTTTCTAAAGTGTTATTTTTGTTATTCTATTTTTATAAAAAGAACTCATCAAGAAATGCAAAAAATAACCAAAGAAGTTTACCTAAAGTGGTACGAGGACATGTTGTTCTGGCGAAAGTTTGAAGACAAGCTTGCCGCAGTTTATATTCAACAAAAAGTTAGAGGATTCCTTCATTTATATAATGGACAAGAAGCTGTTTTAGCAGGTGCTCTGCATGCTATGGATTTAACTAAGGACAAAATGATTACGGCTTACCGAAATCACGTTCAGCCCATAGGTATGGGTGTAGATCCTAAACGTGTAATGGCAGAATTGTTTGGAAAAGCTACAGGAACGTCCCAAGGTCTTGGAGGATCCATGCATATTTTTTCTAAAGAACACCGTTTTTATGGTGGTCACGGTATTGTAGGTGGTCAGATCCCATTAGGCGCTGGTATTGCTTTTGGTGATAAGTATCATGATAAAGATGCCGTAACATTATGTTGCTTTGGCGATGGCGCTGCAAGACAAGGGTCGTTGCACGAAACCTTCAACTTAGCGATGTTGTGGAATTTACCGGTAGTATTTGTGTGTGAAAACAACGGTTATGCGATGGGAACTTCGGTGGCACGTACTTCAAATCACACAGAGATTTGGAAATTAGGTTTAGGCTATGATATGCCTTCTGGACCAGTGGATGGTATGAATCCTATTAAGGTTGCAGAAGCGTTTGATGAAGCCATTCAACGCGCCAGAAAAGGTGGAGGACCTTCATTTTTAGAAGTAAAAACGTATCGATATAGAGGGCATTCAATGTCTGATGCACAACATTACAGAACGAAGGATGAGGTTGCGGAATACAAGAAAATTGACCCGATTACACAAGTAAAAGAAATTATTCTTGATAAGGAATATGCAACAGAAGCAGATTTGAAAGCGATTGATAAGGATGTGAAAAAGCGTGTTGCGGGATGCGAGAAATTTGCAGACGAATCACCTTATCCAGACAAAAATGTGATGTACGATGCTGTATATGAGCAAGAAGATTACCCATTTATAGATCACAAAATTAAGTAAGCTATGGCAGAAGTAATAAATATGCCGCGTTTGAGCGACACCATGGAAGAGGGAACAGTTGCCTCTTGGTTAAAACAAGTTGGTGATAAAGTTGAAGAAGGCGATATTTTAGCGGAAATAGAAACGGATAAAGCAACGATGGAATTCGAGTCCTTCAATGAAGGCACACTTCTCCATATTGGTATCCAAGAAGGTGAAACCGCTAAGGTAGATACATTGTTAGCTATTATTGGCGATGAAGGAGAAGATATTTCGAGTTATTTAAATGGCGAGTCAAAAGATGATGCTGATGATAAAGATGATGCTGAGGATAAAGAAAAACCTGAGAATAAAGAATCCAAAGATTCTAAAAATGAAAAAGCCGAAGAAACTTCAGAGGATTCAGGTTCAGATAATGATGAAGAATTACCGGAAGGTGTTATAGTGGTTACCATGCCACGCTTAAGTGATACCATGGAAGAAGGTACGGTTGCCACATGGTTAAAGAAAGTTGGTGATGAAGTAGAGGAAGGCGATATTTTAGCCGAAATCGAAACGGATAAAGCCACTATGGAATTCGAGTCCTTTCAATCTGGAAACTTATTGCATATAGGTTTACAGGAAGGCGAATCGGCAAAAGTAGATGAGTTATTAGCGATTATTGGCCCTAAAGGAACGGATGTTTCTGGCGTTGCTAAAAACTTTAAAGTTGAAGGTGGTGAAACAAAAAAAGAAGCACCTAAGGCCGAAACTAAAAAAGAAGCTCCGAAAGAAGCAGCTAAAAAAGAAGAACCAAAGAAAGAATCTCCAAAAGTCTCAACCCCTAGTTCAAGTGCAGATGGATCACGAATATTTGCATCGCCTTTAGCTAAGAAAATGGCTGAAGAAAAAGGAATCAATCTAGGTCAAGTTAAAGGTTCGGGAGAAAATGGTCGTATTGTAAAGAAAGATATTGAAAACTTTACACCAGCATCGCAATCAGCTTCAGTAGGTAAATTTGTTCCAACTGGACAGGAAGATTTTGATGAAGTGCCTAATTCCAATATGCGTAAAGCCATTGCTAAAAACTTAGCAAAATCTAAATTTACGGCGCCACATTATTATTTGAATGTGGAGTTTGATATGGATAATGCCATAGCATTCAGAGGACAATATAATTCTATTCCAGATACAAAAATTTCATATAATGATATCGTTGTGAAAGCTTGTGCACTAGCACTAAAGCAACACCCACAGGTGAATTCACAATGGTTTGATGATAAAATGCGATTGAACAACCATGTGCACATTGGTGTCGCAGTTGCAGTGCCAGACGGATTGTTAGTGCCAGTTGTTAAATTTGCCAATGAGCAGAGTTTAACTCAAATTGGAGCAGCCGTTAGGGAATTCGCTGGAAAAGCAAGAAATAAAAAGTTAGGATTGGACGAGATGGAAGGTAGTACCTTTACCATTTCAAACTTAGGGATGTTTGGTATCGATAGCTTTACATCGATTATCAATCAACCTAATTCTGCAATTTTATCCGTTGGAAACATTGTTGAAAAACCAGTGGTAAGAAACGGACAAATCGTAGTTGGTAACACCATGAAATTATGCTTAGCTTGTGACCACAGAACGGTTGATGGTGCAACAGGAGCGCAATTCCTTCAAACTTTAAAAGGCTACATTGAAAATCCTGTGACGATGTTGGTTTGACAAATTCCCACGAAAGGGTAAACCTCAGAATAAAATTAAAATCCTGATTTGTTCCGCTAACCATCGCGATTCGAATCAGGATTTTTTATCTTTAAATTCAAAAAATCATCCGTTATGAAAAAAGTATTAGTAATATTCTTGGTTCTATCAATATTTTCTTGTTCGCTAGGGAAAAAAGGAACGGACGGAAAGCCTGGAAAAGACGGTGTAAATATTAAGCCTACAATTACAGCAGTTGGTATAAAAGCAAGTATGGATTATTTGGCTTCAGATGTTTTGGAAGGTCGTGCCACGGGAAGTCAAGGTATTGAGGATGCTGCGATATTTATAGAAAACTATTTAATGTCGAAAGGCATTAAGCCATATTTTGAATCCTATCGCGATTCTTTCAAAGTGAATGATCTGCATGGCTATAATATTGTAGGAGTGGTGGAAGGAAACGACCCTGAACTCAAAAATGAGTATATTATACTTGGAGGTCACTATGATCATATTGGTAAAGGGAAAGTGGTGGAAGGCGATTCCATTGCCAATGGCGCAAATGATGACGCTTCAGGAACCATTGCCGCTATGGAGTTAGGAAGGTATTTCGCCAAATCAAAAACCAATAAACGCAGTATTTTAATTACGTTATATGATGCTGAAGAATTAGGTTTAAAAGGTTCCGGACATTTAGCTGAGCGTTTAAAAAATGAGGACTTTAACGCCTACACCATGATTAATTTTGAAATGATCGGTGTGCCAAGGGCAGAAAATGAAACCATGGCCTATATGAGCGGCTTTGAACGTTCTAATTTTGCAGAAACTTTAAATAGATATGCAGGAGATACCGTTGTTGGATTTTTTCCAAAAGCAAAAGAATTTAATTTATTTATGAGATCTGATAATTTCCCGTTCTTTAAGGCATTGAATATTCCGGCGCATGCCATTTCAACTTTTGATTTTACAAATTATGACTATTATCACCATGTGGATGATGAAGTGGATAAAATGGATTTCCAACATATGGAAAAATTTTTAAATAAAATGATTCCTGCATTTGAAGGCATGATGAACGCACCAATTAAAGAAATTGTATTAAATGAAGAGTAAGAATATAATTATAACAGGAACTAGCAGAGGTATTGGGTTTGAACTTGTACATCTTTTCGCCAATCAAGGTCACAATGTTCTGGCATTGTCCCGAAACGCAAAGCCGGTAAGTAATTTGCATTTTGATAATATTTCGTCTTTTGCTTTTGATCTTTGTAACCAAGATGATTATCAAAACGTAGTGAAATTTGTTGAAACCGAATGGAAACATGTTGATATTTTAATCAATAATGCAGGCGCAATAATCAATAAACCTTTTGCCGAAACTACATTTCAAGATTTTACCAAAGTATATCAAACGAATGTTTTTGGTGTTTCCGAATTAACAAGAACCGTTCTACCATTTATGAAAAGTGATGGACACGTGGTAACCATTAGTTCTATGGGAGGCATTCAAGGAAGTATGAAATTCCCGGGATTATCGGCTTATAGCTCAAGTAAAGGCGCTGTAATTACTTTGGTAGAATTATTAGCCGAAGAATATAAAGAAACTGGACCGCAATTTAATGTTTTGGCATTGGGAGCCGTACAAACCGAAATGTTAGAGGAAGCTTTTCCTGGTTATCAAGCACCAACGACTGCAAAGGAAATGGCTACATATATTCAAGATTTTGCGCTAACCGGAAATAAATATTACAACGGTAAAGTGTTGCAGGTTTCCAATTCTACGCCTTAATATAGAATATCAATCGGCTTCAAACCGCCTCAATCTATTTTGTGTGGTTTTTAATTCTGATTGTAAATAATCAATCTTTTCCAAGAGATTAAAAACCGTATCGATACCTTCAAAATTAAGATGGAGATCTTGGTGCAAACGAATCATTTTTTCAATATCCGCAATTTGATCTTGATGGATGCAATAGGTTTTTTCAACTGAGATGTATTCAATGAGTCCATACTCGCTTAAACCATCAAAAAAAGACATTTCTATTTGGTAGTGTGTACATAAACTCGGAATTGGTATAAGCTGTGTGTCTTTCATGTCTATTGTAATTTTGCCAGTTCTTCAAAAAGTTCTTTTTCTTTGTCAGATAATTTTTGGGGTAATTCAATAGTATAAGTAATAAATAAATCCCCGAATTGGCCATCTTTTTTATATTTAGGAAACCCTTTGCCTTTCAACTTTACTTGCGTACCGTTTTGGGTTAATGGTTTTAGATTTAATTTTACTTTACCATCGAAGGTGTCAATGGTAACATCTCCTCCAAGAACCGCTTTGTACAAATCTAGATTTACCGTTTTATAAAGGTTGCCTTCATCACGTTTAAATTCTGTGTTATTGATGATATTAAACTCAATGAGTAAATCACCATGAGGTCCACCATTAACGCCTGGTCCACCTTTGCCTTTAATTTTAATAATTTGTCCATTGGTTACTCCTGCAGGAATGGTCAATCGAATATTCTTTCCATTAACAGTCAAAACCCTTTTCTCAGTGGTGTAAACATCTCTTAAATTAAGTTGGAGTTGGGCATTGAAATCTTGGCCTCTAAATCTTGTGTTGCCACCTCTGCCAGCAAATCCTCCTCCAAACATCGATTCAAAAAAATCAGAATACTCACCATCGCCAAAACCTTCAAAACTAGAGCCACCTTGATACTGTCGTTGTTGATTTGCCTGGCGCTGTTGTTGATGTGCCTGCTCGTAAGCTTCGCCATGCTGCCAATTTTCACCGTATTTGTCGTATTTTTTTCGGTTCTCGTCATTACTCAATACTTCGTTAGCTTCATTGACTTTCTTAAACTGTAACTCAGCTTCTTTGTCATTCGGGTTTAAATCGGGATGGTATTTTCTGGCCAACTTTCTATAAGCTTTTTTGATATCGCTTTTAGAAGCACTCTTATCTAGGCCAAGTATTTTGTAATAGTCAATAAATGCCATAATTTTAGAATCTGATGTAATTTGAATTTTAAAAAAAAGTGTCTAGCTAAGTTAGTGGTTTTTTAAGCCATTATCAAGATTATCGCTGTTAAGAAAAATATAATGAACGTGTTCAATAAAAAAGGGAAGAAAACAAATGAAATATAAATGTATTATTTTCGATTGTGATGGCGTGTTGGTGGATAGCGAACCATTGGGAAATCAGGTTCTTGTTGATATGGCAAATGAATTGGGAGCTCATATCGATCTCGATTATGCTTATCAACATTTTAAAGGAAATGCTTTAAATAATTGTGTCAATCATATTTCGGATTTAATAGCTTTGGAATTACCTTCAAATTTCAAATCGGAATACAGACGACGTTCCTTTGAAAATTTTCAAAGGCATATCAAACCTGTTGATGGTGTTTTAGATGTTGTGAAAAGCCTTGAAATTCCATTTTGTGTGGCTTCAAGTGGCCCTGAAAATAAAATTCAACTCAATCTGGAATTAACAGGTTTGTGGCCTTATTTCAAATCTCATGTTTTTAGTTGTTATAGCATTCAAAAATGGAAACCGGATCCAGCAGTTTTTTTATGGGCAGCGGACACTATGGGCTTTCGACCTTCGGAATGTGTGGTGATCGAAGACAGCCTCGTCGGTGTTAGTGCTGCCATAGAAGGTGGTTTTGACGTGTTTGGTTTTACGGGGCATGACTATAGAAATGAGTTACAAGAAAAAGCAACCAAAACGTTTGATAACTTTTTAAATTTAACAGAGCTACTGGAATATTGAGAGATTTTTTATATTTATAAAAAAATTGGATAATGTCAAAAGAATTACACGCCTTAAAAATTTTTTTATCGGTCTTTTTTTTAAGCTTTGCTATTAATAATCAGGTTTATAGCCAAACTTTTGAACGGGCTGAAATTGCGGCAGGTCTGGGGATTCTTGAAGAAAATAATGGAGTTGCCGTTGCTGATTACGATGGTGATAATGATCTCGATATTTTTGTGGTCGCCAAAGCAAAGGACGATACCGACAGTCCAAAAACTCTGAGCCGTTTATTTAGAAATGAAAATAATGGCTCTTTTACAGATGTCACCGAAATTGCTGGTTTTCAGAATTTATTAAATCAAGACGAAGGCGGTGAAGATTATTTTGGATTAGATGGTTTTAAAAATGGAGCCTTTTGGGGTGATTTTAACAATGATGGGTTTCCAGATTTATTCTTAACATATTCTTTTAAAGTACAATTATGGAGAAACCTCGGTAATGGTTCATTTGCAAATATCTCCGAAATAGCTGGTTTTGGTACTGTGAACGAATGCCGTAATACTGGTGCGACATGGTTCGATTATAACAATGACGGCTTATTGGATATTTATATTAACGACTGGGATGCTTGTGGAAGTAATCAACTTTATAATAATAATGGTAATAACACATTTACTGATGTTACAGGCTCTGCAGGTATTGAAACGACATTGGATTTGGCCAGTTATGTAGCAATGCCTTTTGATTTCAATGATGATGGTTTTATGGACTTGTTAGTTTCTAATGATTTAAGCAAACCCAATAGTCTTTTCATAAACAATGCCGGGACTAACTTTACAGAACAGGCGGCAGCTTACGGTGTAGGAACGGCGGGAGATGATATGGGGATTTCAATGGTTGACTATAATAACGATGGGGACTTTGATATTTTTGTTACCGCAATAGAAGATAATTTCTTTTTGGATAACACTGGCGATAATACCTTTGTGGAAATCGCCAATACATTGAATGTTGGCTTTACTAATTGGGCTTGGGGTAATAGTTTTTCTGATTTCGATTTAGATGGTGATGAGGATCTGTATATCGCTAACGGTTTTGAATTTTTAGATACAAGTACACAGCCAAATTTCTATTTTAGAAACTTAACAGCCCAAGGACAAGTAACTTTTTCAGATGCTTCAACCGAACTGGGACTAAACGACCAAACCATTAGTGTTGAAGCGATTGATTGGGATTATGATAATGATGGAGATATAGACTTATTTGTCACTAACAGTGATGGGCCTTCATTTTTATATGAAAACAAGACCTTGAATTTTGATGATACAGACGCCACTTTACATTGGTTTAAAATTCAATTGGAAGGTACAACATCAAATCGTGATGCCATTGGTACAACTTTAACCTTAACAACAGCAAATGGAACTTTAAAACGGTATCACTCAGGTGTTGGTTTTTTATCCCAAAGTTTACAAGCGGTTCATTTTGGGCTGAATGATGCCACATTAATAACAGAACTACAAATAAAATGGCCATCGGGTTTAATTGAAACCTTTAATAATCTAAATGCAGATATTACAATAATGGCCACCGAAGGTCAAGGTTACCAAATCTTGGATATTTTACCAAGTCAGAAAATTTATGGTTGTACTGACCCAATGTCTTGTAATTATGACCCTTTGGCGACATTAGAAGATGGTTCATGCACGTACTTGGAATCACAGACTATAGAAGGAAACAACTCCTCTTCGTTTTTAAGCACAGAAACATATAGTTATAATATATCTGACGGCTCAAGTGCGAATTGGCAAGTTAGTGGTGGTGAGATTTTAAGCGGACAAGGAACAGACACCATAACCGTGAAATGGCATTTAGAAGAAAGTGGTCAAATTAGTGTTTTGGAATCGGATGCCGATTGTTCCAGTTTGCCAGTAATGCTTGATGTGGAATTGGGTGCCGACAATCTTCCGGAAAATATGTCCGTAGCAAGACTCTGGAACGAGGCGTTACTTGAAGCTATAAGAACCGATTTTGCAAGACCAACTGTTCATGCCAGAAACTTATTTCATGCGAGTGTTGCGATGTACGATACTTGGGCGATTTATGATGAAACTGCAAGACCTTACCTAATGGGAAATACCGTAAATGGTTTTAGCAGTGAACTGGAAACCGTTGTACCCATTGAAAGCATTGAAGAATCCCAAAAACGAGCTATCAGTTATGCTATGTATAGATTGTTGACACATCGCTTTCAAAATTCCCCTGGTGTCGAGAGTTCCCAAGCAATATTCGATTTAATTATGGATAAGCTAGGTTATGATACCAACTATTCATCTTTGTTGTATGAATTTGGAAATGCTGCAGCCTTAGGAAATTATGTCGCTCAAACGATTATTGATTATGGTTTGCAGGATGGTTCTAGAGAAGCTACCGGCTATGATAATGCCTATTACCAACCCGTAAATGCGCCTTATGCTTTAGATATTAGTGGCAACGATCCTATTTTCAATCCTAACCGATGGCAACCACTGGGTTTGGACACCTTTATAGATCAAGGTGGAAACATTGTGGATGGCAATGTACCTCCGTTTTTAAGTCCGGAATGGGGAAATGTCTCCTCTTTTGCCTTAACAGATGACGATAAAGTAACTAATGAGCGCGATGGGAATTTCTTCAATGTTTTTCATGATCCATCAGATCCTCCATATATAAGTTTGACGGAAGAAAACATCTCTAGCGAGTCTTACAAATGGGGCTTTTCCATGGTGTCTGTTTGGCAATCCCATCTCGACCCAAGCGACGGTGTACTTTGGGATATTTCCCCTAATACCATTGGAAATGTTGATATCAATACATTTCCAACCAATTATGAGGATTATCCTAGTTTTTATAATTTTATTGAAGGAGGAGGACAAGGCGCAGGACACACATTAAATCCAGTAACAGGTAGTCCGTACGATGTGAATATGGTGCCTCGTGGTGATTACACAAGAGTTCTTGCGGAATTTTGGGCAGATGGCCCACATTCCGAAACGCCTCCAGGACATTGGTTTACAATTTTGAATTATGTAAGCGATCATCCGCAATTTGAAAAACGTTTTCAAGGTGAAGGTGATCTTTTAAATCCTATGGAATGGGAGGTAAAATCTTATTTTATTTTAGGAGGCGGTATGCACGATTCTGCTATTTCGGCATGGAGTGTAAAAGGTTGGTACGATTATATACGACCAATTTCAGCAATTCGGTCTATGGCAGAACGCGGCCAGAGTACCGATCCGTTATTAGATAATTATCATATTGGAGGTATTCGATTAATTGAAGATTATATAGAAGTTGTAGAGGAAGGTGATCCACTAGCTGGTTTTGCAAATCAACATGTGGGCAAGATTAAACTATACACATGGAAAGGACATGATTTTATTAATAATACAGAAACAGACCAAGCAGGCGTCGGATGGATTTTGGCTGAAAATTGGTATCCATATCAGAGACCAACATTTGTAACCCCTCCTTTTGCAGGCTATGTGTCGGGACATTCTACCTTTTCTAGAGCAGCGTCAGAATTAATGACCATGATGACGGGTAGTGAATTTTTCCCTGGAGGTTTAGGGGAATTTGTTGCCAAGCAAAATGAGTTTTTGGTATTTGAAGAAGGACCTTCTGTAGATGTGGTTTTGCAATGGGCAACCTATAGAGATGCATCGGATCAAACCAGTTTAAGTCGGATTTGGGGTGGAATTCATCCGCCTGCCGATGATATTCCTGGTCGATTTATTGGGCAAGCTGTGGCTGAGAATACATTTAGTTTTGCTGTGCCTTATTTTGAAGCTGAAACTTTAACTATTGAAGATTTAGATAAAGACATGGTGATTTATCCAAATCCAACGACCAATAGAACACTTTTTATAACCCATACAGCTTTGGAGGATTCCATGGAAGTTTTTGACATTAGAGGACGTAAAATTGAAATTAGCGACAGAAGCTATGACAGTGAATCAAACACCACATCAATAAAGTTGAACACAGCCGCAACAGGTTTATATATGTTGAAGATTAATGGGAATTCTAAAATGATTGTGGTAAAGGATTGAGTATATTTCAATTAATCCTTAGAAAAGTGAACCTTCTTGGAGACTAAAGATTCGTTGTCAATCTTTATAATTTTATGAGTGATAATAGCATAAATGGTATCTGAAATTACTGTGTTTTCAATCTCTCTATTATAAATGAGTTTCATTTTTTGAGTACTGTCGTTTACTTGTGTTGCTTTACCAGATTGTCGAATGTCTTTTATGACTGAAGCATCATCATCAATGTAATTGTTTATAGAATCTTTGGTATAGTTTTTTAATTGCTCAGTAACTTCATTCGTAAATTCTGGATGTTGATTTTTTAAAGCGATCAAATCATAAAAATCTTGTAATTTTTGATTGATTAATGACAGATTAATTGCGGACTTTGCATCATCATCTACTATAATATCTTCATCTTCAAGAGCCACGACTTCATCTGAACTTTCACTGCTTTTCATATTTTTATTATCCATGGCACAGGCAGTAAGCAGCATAAAAGTTAGAATGAGTATCGAATGTTTTTTTATCAAATTCATATTACCGAATTATAAATTTTAGTTTTACAATTTTCCCATCTACAATAATTTTGTCCAAAATTTCCATGCCCTTTAAACTTCGAGTAGGGATGGTTAGTTTCTGGATAAATTCTTCTTTAGTGTAGAGTTCTACCGTGTTTGCGTTTCTAAAAAACTGATATATTTCTACTTGGTCGCTAAAAATAGTATTGAGTTTTTCTCTGTGTTGTTTCCACTCTGTAATATTCTTGTTTGTATAATAATTGAGCATCAGTGCATAATCATCTGCCGTTAATTTTACAACGTTGTTTTTATTAGAATTATAGTGTCGTACAATGGTATCTGTTTTGTAATATGGAGATTGAACTACAAATTTTATGCTATCTGCTGTTGAGGTATAATTGAAACAACCCAATGAGTCAGACGTTTTATGTATTGGAGATTCTCCGTTTTTTAGAATCTTAATATTTAAAATGACAGTGTTTATTGGTTCATTTTTTATGGAATCATAAAAACAGAATTGATAGTTGTTTTTACGATTTATAATAGAAAAAGCCAATAAAACGCAAGGCGCCAAAACCAATATCCATAAATAGGTTTTATAATTTGTTTTCAGTTTTTTGGTTTTGATTTCAACGGTATGTTCAGCTTTAAATGCACTCCAGTTTTGATAACCTACATAACTGCTCAACAGATTAAGGATATCTATTCGAGGTAACTTTCCAGCTTCATTTTTAATATAGGTGTAAAACCATTTTTCGCTAACACGTGCTTTGACTTTATCAAACAAGTCTTCTTGAAAAGCAATAATATCTTCACCTTTCCAATCTTCAATAGTCTCGGATGCGCTATTGCTTTCCAAGAATTTTTGCGTTATGGCTAGTTTTAACTGTGAAAATGTATGCTTTTCTTCTAAATTCAAAATTAATACAAAGGTCTGAAATCCACTTGTTTAACGCTTGTAAATCATTTACAAGTGGTTTACAAGCGTTTTCTAAGGCTTAAAAACGGTTATGCTATAGGTTTGCTTGTATAACGTTTAAAAATATAAAATTATGAAAGCAAAACCATTTAATTCAGGAATTAAATTTTCAACCGTATTGGCAGTATTAACCATGCTAATTGCTTGTGATGCTAATCACAAAAATTCTAAGAGTGTAATTTATGATATGGATGATAAAGATGTTTATGAGGTCGCAACAGATGAAGAACGCCTACTAGAACATAACACAGAAGAGTATGATATAATCTATGAAAATAGCTTTAGGGATGCGATGCAAAACCCATTATCAACATTTTCAATAGATGTTGATAATGCATCTTATAGCAATGTGAGACGATTTCTGAACAATAATCAATTGCCACCAAAGGATGCTATACGAATTGAAGAAATGATTAATTATTTTGATTATGATTATCCACAACCAAAGGACAAACATCCGTTTTCATTTTCTAATGAAGTTTCCAATTGTCCTTGGAATACGGAACACAAATTGGTGCATATTGGAATTCAAGGAAAATCCATAGACTATGATAATTTAAAATCCAGCAATTTTGTATTCTTAATTGATGCTTCGGGCTCAATGTCCTCCAATGACAAATTACCACTACTTAAAAAGGGACTAGGATTATTGCTCAATGAACTCAATGAGAATGATAAAGTAGCAATTGTCGCTTATGCAGGTGCTGCTGGATTAGTGCTGCCTTCCACAACTGTATATCGAAAAGAAACGATTTTAAATGCATTGGATAGAATTGAATCTGGTGGTTCTACCGCTGGAGGACAAGGTATAGAATTAGCTTATAAAATTGCAAAGGAAAACTTTATCAAAAATGGGAATAACAGAGTGGTTTTAGCAACTGATGGCGATTTTAATGTGGGAATTTCTTCGAGTTCTGATTTAGTGCGATTGATAGAGGAAAAACAAAAAGAGGATATTTATTTGACTATTTGTGGTTTTGGAATGGGTAATTATAAAGACGGAAGAATGGAGCAAATAAGTAATGCCGGCAATGGGAATTACTTTTACATTGACAACATTAAAGAGGCGAAAAAAGTTTTTTCTACAGATATGAGAGCAAATATGTTTACTATTGCTAAGGACGTGAAAATTCAGATTGAATTTAATCCCAAACAAGTTAAAGCCTATCGTTTAATTGGGTATGAAAATAGACTAATGAAAGATGAGGATTTTAATGATGATAAAAAAGATGCAGGAGAGTTAGGTGCAGGTCATACAGTAACGGCTTTGTACGAAGTAGTTCCTGCAAATTCAAATGACCCTATTGAAAAGCATGATGCTTTAAAGTATCAAAAGTCAGAAATCACAAGTGCGACGCGTAATGACGAGATGCTTACCATTAAATTTAGATATAAAAAACCTAAAGAAGAAGCGAGTATTTTAATAACCGAGACTATCAATGACAGGGGTTTAGAATTAGACGCCACTTCAGATAACTTTAGGTTTTCATCTGCGGTAGCAGGCTTCGGATTAATTTTAAGAGATTCAAAATACAAAGGTGTTATGTCTTATGACATGTTAGAAAATCTTGCTAAATCTGCGAAAGGAATAGATACCAATGGCTACAGGCAAGAATTGGTCAGTATGATTGAAACCGCATTCTTGCTATCTAAAGAACAATAATAATTCTAATGAGAAACACTTTTAATTAACGATTAAGAGTGTTTCTTGTTTTTCTAAAAAATGCATTTTTCCTAAATGAACAAATAGGAGAGTGAGCCTAAAAAAGTTTACTATTAGCTGCAAGTTAGAAGGTTTGATAATATATTATTTTTTTGGTAAATCAGCAGTTCTTTCTTCTACTGGAGCGATTTCAGAAAGTTCGTTTTGCGGTTGATCCAAATAGAAATAAGCTGTGGCAGAAACATCATCTTCACGATAAAAATTGGTCCAACCATTTGGCAAAGAAGGGTCGCTGAGTTTTACTTCAGGTTCTAGCTCCAGTAATTTAATGAATGTGAGGTCATTGTGTAAGGTTACGGGTTTTACATTTAAGCCTTTGTCAATAAATTCCTGTACTTTTTCTTTGCCTGCACCTCCCATAATTTGAATACTTACTGAAATATCATCATAAAAATAAACAGGATCAGGAATGTGATAGCGATAAAAAGCAAATATTCCCTTTTCAGTATTTGCAATTGGTGAGCCTTGGTACATGTGGCTATACGTTTGTTGTCCATATGCCGTGCCAATATAATCTTCGGTCCCTGTGCCCACTAGAGTCGGGTAATCCGAATCGCCGTCTATATACATTTTTACTTCGCCTTCACCATACCAAGTGGTTTCTAGCTCAGGATCTGTTTTTACTCCCATGTTAGTGCCAATGAAACGGCCTTTACCAGTAACTTTAGGTAAAATTTCAAAATCTTTCCCAAATTTAGTTTTGTTTGCTCTGCTCCAGTAGGAATGAAAATAAAGCATGTCTTCGTCATGCGCTTCCATTAAAATATTAACATCATAAAATAGCTGATTGAGCGGTTGATCCGATTCATTGGTTATGGTAATTTTGGCATGTTTTTTAAATGGCATTGGAATGGCGCAATTAAAAGATCGACCTTCAGGATCAGAGAACAATTTACTTTGAAATGGTAAACGCTGTCCGAGTCCGATACCAAAAAAATCTCCGATTGGTGCAGATACAGCAGGAGTTTCACTATTATCCCAAAACATTTCAATTTTAATGGCGCGCAACATTTCTGGGCTTCTATCATTGAAGGTCATCCATATTCTTCGAATCGTACCACTACCTTCTAAGTCCATGAGGTCAACAGATTCACCTGCTTTTAAAGCATTAAAAGCATGGCCTTTTGCTCCTTTGTTCTCTATACCTCCTTTGCCTTTGTCTCCCGATTGGTTTTCAAAACTTATCCATTTTGTTTTTTTATCTTTTGGCATATCAAAAAGTTCTTGGCCACTACACGTATATTGGGCGATGGTCAAGAAAAGTAGTATAGATGATAACATTATTTTCATGGTGATGTGTTGAAAAGTTAGATTTTAAAGTTAATCAAATTCGTATGAATATTTTAGAAAACAGTTATTTTTGTCTCAATGCAAACCAAGCTTTTAAATTATATTCCTGCTGCGGCAAACCCAATGGTGACTGCACTTTTAGCTACAGATAACTTGGTGGTAAAAGTGAAGAACGAGCGTAAAACACGACATGGCGATTACAGGGAATTACCAAATGGAAAGCATCAGATTACTGTAAACTCTAATTTGAACTGCTATCGGTTTTTAATTACCTTAATTCACGAAATCGCCCATTATGAAGCTTATAAAAAATACGGTCGATTTATAAAACCACACGGGAAAGAGTGGAAGTACACCTTTCAGCATCTAATGTTACCTTTTTTACGACCTGAAATTTTCCCTTCAGAATTATTGCCTTTATTAGCCAATCATTTTAAGAATCCAAAAGCGTCTAGCGACACAGACACGCAACTCGCCTTGGCCTTAAAGCAATTCAACGAAGACAATGATAAAACATATGTATTTGAATTACCTTTGAATCAAACCTTTAAGCTTTACAATGGTAGAGTGTTTAGAAAAGGCAATAAAAGAAGAAAGAGATATGAATGTGTCGAAGTTAAGTCAGGTAAGTTATATTTGTTTAATCCAAATGCCGAGGTGGAATTGTTGGAGAAATAAATATGCCTTATGAAAACAGAAACTTCAAGTTTTTAAGAAGACCAACTGAAAAAAATTATATGAAAAATAAAAATTATTACGCCATATTAATGGCAGGTGGAGTAGGTTCAAGATTTTGGCCAGTAAGTACTCAGGATTTTCCTAAGCAGTTTCACGATATGCTAGGAACAGGAGATACCTTGATTCAGAAGACATTTCATCGTTTGGCGCAATTGATTCCTGAGGAAAATATTTTCATTTTAACCAATGAACGTTATAATGATCTTGTTTTTGAACAACTACCAAGTGTCACAAAACGACAAGTACTTTTAGAACCAGCAATGCGAAATACGGCACCTTGTATTTTGTATGCTTCATTAAAAATCCAAAAAGAAAATGAAGATGCGGTGATGATTGTTGCACCAAGCGACCATTGGATTGAAGATGAACAAGCGTTTTCAGACAATGTTAAAACAGCATTTGACTATTGCGAATCTCATGATGCTTTGATGACTTTGGGTATTACTCCAACATTTCCAAATACGGGTTATGGTTATATAGAATACGATAAAGAAAGGTCACTGAGCGCAGCCGAAGTGAAGTCGGTAGATCAATTCAGGGAAAAGCCAGATTATGAAACTGCAAAATCCTTTATAAGCCAAGGAAATTTCTTATGGAATGCTGGTATTTTTATGTGGAGTGCAAAATCAGTTATTTCAGCCTTCAAAAATAATCAACCGAAATTATTTCAACTTTTTGAAAGTGGCTATAGCGTTTATAATACAGAATCGGAAGATGATTTCATAAAAGATAATTACAAAAAAGCAGAAAACATATCCGTAGATTATGCACTGATGGAAAAAAGCGATAATGTGTATGTGATTCCTGCAACCTTCGACTGGAACGACCTAGGAACTTGGGGCAGTCTATACGATAAGCTAGATAAAGACGAAAATAGCAATGCAGTTGTCAATGCCAAAACTTTGCTCGAAGATGCCAACGGAAACATGATTCGTTCAAAAAAAGATAAAGTTGTCGTAGTTGATGGGTTAAAAGATTACATCATTGTAGATAAAGACGAAGTTTTACTTATCTTTCCTAAGGAAAAAGAACAAGATATAAAAAAAGTGCTTCAAAATGTGAAAGCTAAATTTGGGGAATCCTATGGATAAGCATTTTGAATATGGCATGAGTAGAATTAACCATCAGGCATTACTAAACTTCTAATTATTGCATTTTTAATATGAGTGACGAAAATAAATTCAATTTTTCTGAAGAGGAAAACTCGCAGATCACCAACGAGATGAATAAGGAGGCGGCTGTTGAAGAAAAGAAAGAAGCCGTAAAGAAAGATGCTCAAGGCTTGTTTGTAAGCATAAAAACGTTTTTAAGTGAGCTGCTCGATTTTAGGGAGGATACAGATAGAGACGCTACCATAACAGCTATAAAAGCTGATATTCCGTTCAAGGGCGCAACCGCATGGATTTTGGTCTGTTCTATTTTTGTAGCTTCTATTGGTCTTAATGCCAATTCTACGGCAGTAGTGATCGGTGCCATGTTAATTTCTCCGTTAATGGGCCCTATTTTAGGAGTTGGTTTGTCAATAGCTATCAATGATATTGATACGTTACGGAAGTCGCTCATCAACTTAATGACCATGATTGTGTTAAGCTTGCTGACCGCATTCTTATTCTTTTGGTTATTTCCGTTAAGTGAAGAAACCTCTGAACTTTTAGGAAGAACAAGACCAGATATTAGAGATGTTTTGATTGCCTTCTTTGGTGGTTTAGCTTTAATTATAGCACGAACAAAAAGAGGGACAATAGCCTCGGTTATTTTTGGTGTTGCCATTGCGACGGCGTTAATGCCACCTCTTTGTACAGCAGGATATGGCTTGGCAGAAGGGAATTGGGCTTATTTTGGTGGTGCGATGTACTTGTTTACCATTAATACGATTTTCATTGCCTTAGCAACATTCTTGGTCTTAAAAATCCTGCGTTTTCCAATGCTTAAATATGCCAATTCGGCAAAACGTAAGCGTATTTCCAGGATTGCAACAATTGTAGCCATTATAGTAATGATTCCTGCAATTTGGACATTTTTAACCGTATTACAAGAAAGCAAATACGAAAGGGATTTTAAGAATTATGTTGAAAATGAAATTGACACCAATCCTAATTTGTGGTTGCAACGAAAAGACATTAATAAGGATACAAAGAAAATCAGTTTTTACTTTAATGGAGATGTCAGTGATGAGATGATTTCCGATTTACAGAATGAGAAAAAAAACTATGAAAACCTTCAGGACTTTGAGTTGGTAATTAATGCCAACAAAACAAGAAGTGCTGATCGTTTAACGGAGTCTTTAGATAGAGCTTATGCAGATTTAGATCGAAAGGATAATGTTATTGATGGTCTTCAAAAACAAATCACAGAATTAGAAACTAATATCTCTAACCTAAATAAGCTCATTGAGTCTAAAAATACCAATCAAAATGCGGTGTCATTTAGTTCACTTTCTCGAGATGCTAAAGTAAGATTTAGTGACCTTGAATATTTTGGATATGCGAAAATGCTAGAGTCCAAGGATTTTATAAATATCGATACAGTAACGGTTGCTAATGTGAGATGGAAAGTTAAACTTTCTGACAGTCTTATATTAATTAAGGAACGTGATTTACAAAAATGGTTGAAAAACGAACTAAAAGTAGATACGGTATTTATTAAACGAAATTAAATTAGTGATCCTCGTCTAAATACATTTTACGAACTTTTCTAAATAACTCAGAGGAATAAACGAAGTTAGTCACAGCTTCGTTTTCTGTTTTAAAGATAGTTTCTTTAGAACCTTCCCATTCTAATAAGCCATCTTTAAGGAATACGATTTTCTCTCCAATTTCCATTACAGAGTTCATATCGTGCGTATTGATCACTGTGGTAATATCGAATTCGTCCGTTATTTCCTGAATTAAATTGTCGATAACAATTGCCGTTTTCGGATCTAAACCAGAGTTAGGTTCATCACAAAATAAATATTTTGGTCTGTTAACAATAGCTCTAGCAATAGCCACTCGCTTTTGCATGCCTCCTGAAGCTTCACTTGGCATTTTATTATTTGCATTATCTAAATTGACCCGCTTTAAAACTTCATTTACCCTATCTTGCATTTCACTCTTACTCTGTTTGGTAAACATACGTAAAGGAAACATCACGTTTTCCGCAATGGTCATGGAGTCAAAAAGCGCACTGCCTTGAAATACCATTCCCATTTCGGCACGTAAGTCGGTTTTTTCATCTCTTGATAACTTACTAAAATTTCTTCCTTCGTAACAAATGGAGCCTTTTTCATATTCAAATAAACCCAACAGACATTTTAAAAACACCGTTTTACCCGAGCCACTTTGACCGATAATCAAATTGGTTTTTCCTTTATCAAAAGAAGTCGTGATGCCTTTTAAAATATGTGCATCTCCAAACGATTTATTTAAATCCTTAACCTCTATCATAATTAGCCTAGTAATAAACTGGTTAGTAAAAAGTTGGTTAATATAATCATAACACTGGTCCAAACGAAAGATGTGGTACTAGCTTTACCAACTTCTAAAGCGCCACCTTTCATAAAATAACCATAGTATGAAGGAATGGTAGCTAATAAAAACGCAAATACAAATGTTTTTGCAAAAGCATAAATAAAGTGAAAGGGAATAAAATCGGTTTTCACACCTTCAATAAAATCTTCAACAGTAACATAACCACCATAAACCGAAGCTGCCAAACCTCCCAAAACTCCTAAAAACATAGCAATGGAAATCACAAATGGATAAAGCGACAACGCAATAAACTTAGGAAAAACAAGATAGTTTATTCCATTGATGCCCATAACTTCCAGTGCATCGATTTGTTCTGTAACTCGCATCGTCCCAATACTTGACGTTATAAAAGAACCTACTTTACCAGCCATGATAATAGAAATAAATGTTGGTGCAAATTCTAAGATTATGGATTGTCTGGTGGCAAATCCAACCAAATATTTTGGCATAATTGGGCTCGTCATATTCAACGAGGTTTGAATAGCAACAACGCCTCCAACAAAAAATGATATAAAGGCAACGATACCTAATGATCCAATAATGAGATCGTCAATATCTTTTAGAATTAAAGGTTTCATCACAGACCATTTAGTAGGTCTGCGAAAAATATCCTTAATCATTATAAAATAAGTACCTATATTATATAGATAAGTGCTGGGTGTTTTCATTAATGCTAAAGTATAAAAAATGATTAGGATATTACCTTAAATTAAAAATAAGATAACATAAAAATTGTATTTTTGAGATTCAATTGAAAGTCTTATCCAAATGAAAAATTTCTTCACTTTAATAGCCATTTTGTTTTTGTTTTGCTCTTGTGGTTCTCAAAATACGACACTTCCTAACAAAGGGAAAAGTCCTTCGATGGAATCGAATGCTAGACCAAAATTAGTGGTTGGTATCGTGGTAGACCAAATGCGTTACGATTATTTAACACGATTCGACTCCAAGTTTGGAGATGGCGGTTTTAAACGTATGATACGTGAAGGTTTTAACTGCAAAAACAACCATTTTAATTATGTGCCAACTTATACTGGTCCTGGTCATACGTCAGTTTATACGGGTACAACACCAAAATATCATGGAATTATAGGCAATAATTTTTATGATAAAGAGATAAAAGAAATGGTGTATTGTGCAGGTGATGATAGTGTAGAATCAGTAGGTACAGCGCATAACGCTGGCAAAATGTCTCCGCATAGAATGCAAACCACAACCTTTGGCGACGAGAACAGATTGTTTACGCAGATGCGAGGTAAAACCATTGGGATTTCTTTAAAAGACAGAGGTGCCATCTTACCGGCTGGGCACACGGCAAATGCGGCCTATTGGTTTCATGGCTTGGATGAAGGCTTGTGGATTTCGAGTACATTTTATATGAATGATTTGCCGCAATGGGTAAAAGATTTTAATGCTACTGAGAAAGCAGAATCTTATCTGAAAGAGTGGAATACGCTCTATGATATTTCAACATATACAGAAAGTGGAACAGATGAAAATACCTTTGAAGGTGGTTTTACAGGCAAAGAAAAAGCTACGTTTCCTTATGATCTAAAAGCGTTGAGCAAAGACAATCGCGGATTTGATATTTTAAAAGCTACGCCTTATGGTAACAGCTTAACCGCAGATTTTGCCATGGAAGCCATTAAAGCAGAAAATTTGGGCGAAGATGAGATTACGGATGTCTTGGCAGTAAGTTTTTCTGCTACTGATTATGTAGGTCATAATTTTGGCGTGAATTCTAAAGAGATTGAAGACACCTATATTCGTTTAGATAAAGATTTAGAGCGTTTCTTTGAGTATTTAGACGCAACAGTCGGGAAAGGAGAATACACGGTTTTCTTAACTGCAGATCATGGTGCAGTAGATGTGCCTTCTTATTTAACTTCGGTTAAAGTACCTTCTGGTTATGTGGATAGGAACGACAGAAAAGAAAAATTTAATGCGTTTTTAAAAACGACTTATGGCTCGGAAGGTATTGTTGAGAATATTAGCAACGACCAGATTTTTTTGGATAGGGACAAAGTGAAAGATTTAGGATTAAATCTTATTGATGTTCAGAATACCATTGCCATGGAGCAATTGGGTTACAAAAATGTTTATAAAGTTTATACCGCAACAACTATGAGTACTAGTGGTTTTTCTACAGGGTTAGAGGAGTTGTTACAAAACGGCTTTAACCAAAAACGTTCAGGTGATGTTATTTTGGTCAATGACCCTTCGTTTATTCCATATGGCAGAACAGGTTCTACACACGGAAGCGGACAAAATTACGATACGCATGTGCCATTATTGTTCTTTGGAAAAGGTATAAAACATGGTGAAACGTTTGATAAAACGGTAATTCCGGATATTGCGCCAACTATTTCTGCGCTTTTAGGGATTAGTTTTCCTAATTCTGCTACTGGGCGACCTTTGGGGTTTGTGATTGATTAAGACAGTGATTTGAAGCGAAAACCAATTTTTACAATTATCGCCGTTATCATAGTTATTGGCATTTACAGTTACGACCATTTTCTTAACTCTGAAGAAAAAGCCGAAATTGTAAAAGAAGGTAAAACCATTAAGGCAACTACCAACGCTTATTATTTGCCCACAAGCACGACCAATCAAATTGTACACCATCAAAATTACTCCCTCTCCTATAGTGAGCCTCACGAACAAGCAGAATGGGTGGCGTACGAATTAAAAGCATCGCACCTAAGTTCTACTAACCACAAAAGGCCTTATTTTGAAATCGATTCCGCCGTGAATACTGGAGCAGCACATTGGCGAAATTATAAGAAGTCGGGTTACGATAAAGGGCATCTGTGTCCTGCTGGTGATCGACGATTCACTAAAGAAGCCCATGATGAAACCTTTTTAACCAGTAACATCACGCCTCAAGAACATCAGTTTAATGCTGGAGTTTGGAATCGACTAGAGCAAAAAGTAAGGTATTGGGCAAAAAAGAATGATGGAGTTTTCGTGATTACTGGTGGCGTTTTAGAAAATAATTTGAAATCTATTGGTGACGAAGCTGTTTCGGTTCCCAATCAATTTTTTAAGGTTATTTTGGATAATACTAATGGTAAAATTAAGATGTTGGCGTTTTTAATGGAACATAAGGATTCGGATGTACCACTATATAAATTTGTGGTTCCAGTGGATTCTATTGAAGCGTTGACAGGAATTGATTTCTTTCCGGTGTTGGATGATACTATTGAAGATCAGTTGGAAGGATCTAGCGGTTACAAGAGTTGGAGTTTTTAACGAATTCTTGCGACGGCAAATCTCTAATTTGATAAAAAAACTAAGGGCAAATCACGAAATTTGTCTATAGTTTCTTTAAAGCTTTTGCAATTCTAAAAAATATGCTCACTTTTATTAAAAATAACTAGGATGATTTCTATAGAATCTAAATCTTTAAGTCTATATACCAAGGAATTATGTTTGTTTATAACACACCTATGTAAGTTGTATATCTTAGATTTAGGACAGATATAATTGTGCTTTTCAATTTTTTCAATAAGTGCTTCTATTTCGTTTTCAAAGCGCTCAACAATATCTATATTCCAGTTGATAAATAATTGATCAATTACAGATTCGTAAGATTCTAATGCATAAGGAGTCCAACTAACTTTCATTAATCATTCTTAATGTGTTGTATTTTTGACCTTATTTTGCTTTTCACTTCAATGTGTGAAATAGTCTCTCCTGCATCAGCTTGTGCAATACTTTTAGTAATAGCATTTTTATCAGCAATTGTTAACTCATCGTACCAATCAATATCAGAACCTTGCTTTAAAGCATATAATTTACTTATAATGTGCTCATCAGTTAGTGAGGTTAACCATTGAATTAAATCTAATTTTTTGTTCTCTATAGTCATATCAATTCAAAGATACTCATTTACCAAATTTATTCCTAATCCCTTTCCAACGCAAATTCCGAATAAATTTCCCTTCATCTTTAGAAACCAGATACTCTTTTTTATTTGATTTAGCTCTAAAATAACCAGACATATAATCTCTAAACAACTGGAAGTTTCCTTTTTTGTAAGCCAATTTTAAAGCAGAAATTAACGTGATCCAAAATCCATAACGCATTTTAAACATCGCTTCTCCTTGTAAATATTTAGAAGCTTTATTGTAAGATTGTCCAGTTGGTTTTAAATGTTTGACATGAAGCGTGTCATCAGTTAAAATGTCCCAACCATGATATTTTGCCAACAATTCGTCAACCGTGTCCCAACCCATGGATGGTTTTAATTGCCCTATTTGATTGAAACAATCTTTTCTATATGCTTTGAGTGCGCCTCTTATATGATCTTTGTTGGTTAGATTTTCTAAAACCCATTGTCCATTTTTTTCTATATAGCAAAACCCAGAAGCCATACCCAATTTTTTGTTCGATTTGAAATGGTTGGCTAATAGTTCTAAATAATTCTCAGGAAAAATTAAATCAGCATCAAACTTACAGATGATGTTATAGTCGGCATCCAGTAATTCCAAACCTTTATTAAAGGCATGAATTATTTTTGAACCGGGTAAATGCGTATCTGACGATTTTGAATTTACTAATGAAATCCAAGGAAATTTTGAGGCATATTCTTCAACAACGTTTTGTGTACCATCACTTGAATTATCATTAACGACAACCAACTTTTTTGGCAATACCGTTTGAGCAACCAACGATTCCAAAGTTTTACCGATGTAATCTTCTTCGTTATGTGCTGGGATGATGATGTGGAAGTTCATTAAAATCTCAATTACTGAATTCCAAAGCTAGGCAAACTCAATTGGAATTTGATGCTTTTTCAGCATAAACGATATAATAACGAGGCGTGAAACGTCTCAAAATAGGTCGAATTCCGAATTTATTTACTGGATTGGTCCACTTTTGACTGTCCTTAATAATCCAGCCTGTTTTTTCTAAAAGCCAATCAAGTTGCCAGTCTTCAAACTCATGGAAATGTCTGTCTCGCATATCTGTTTTACTTCTGTAAGCTGAAGCGAACCATAATTTTAAAGGCACACTAATGACTATTTTATCGGCTTTAATGGATTTTAAAACTTCATAAGGCGATAATAAATGTTCAAAAATTTCAAAAGCAGTTACAACATCAACATTGGAACTCTCAATTGCTGATTGATTGTCATCCAAATCTTCTCCTGTGGTATTTGTGACCGAATATCCTTCAGAAATCATAATTTCAGAAAATGGATTTTTTACGCCTAAATCTAAAATGGATTCCGATGTATTGATATGTTTTTGTAAAAACTTAAGTGTATGTTTAAAGCGTTTATTTGGATATGTTTTTTCGTACATCTATCGAAGTGTGAATCTGTAAATTCTAATACTGATAAACAATAGCATTAATATTCATACCAGCTCCGACGCTTGCAAACATAATGACATCGCCTTTATTGATGCTTTGACAGTCAAGCTGTCCTTTTAAAATCATATCATATAAAGTGGGCACGGTTGCCACACTAGAATTGCCAAGCGTATTAATGGTCATTGGCATAATACCTTCTGGCATTTCCATATGGTATAGCTTGTAAAACCGTTGTACAATCGCTTCATCCATTTTTTCATTCGCCTGGTGAATCAATATTTTTTTGACATCAGTAATGGATTTACCACTTTGTTCCAAACAAGATTTTAAGGCCTTAGGAACATTGGAAAGTGCAAATTCATAAATCTTACGACCATACATTTTTATATATCTGCGTTGGTCTGTAATTTCAGGATTATTGGTTTCTCCAAAAAATATAAAATGGGCTTCGTCTAAAGCGTAAGTTGCGGATTCGTGCGCTAGGATCCCACCTTCCTCAGTACTTTCTTCTATAATTACCGCACCAGCACCATCACTATAGATCATGGAATCCCTATCATGCTTGTCTACAACTCTAGAAAGGGTTTCAGAACCAATAACCAAACAACGTTTAGCGAGACCAGAGCCGATAAAGGCTTTAGCTTGAATAACACCTTCTATCCAACCAGGACAACCAAAAAGTAAATCGTAACCTACACATTTTGGGTTCTTTATTTTCAATAAATGCTTTACACGGGAAGCAATACTGGGTACAGTATCACTTTGTTGGTTATTGTGTTTTAGGTCACCATAATTATGGGCAACTATAATATAGTCGATGGTTTCTTTATCGATGTTGGCATCTTCAATAGCTTTTTTTGATGCAAAAAAGGCCATGTCAGAATTCACAAATTCATCTTTAATGTAACGACGTTCCTGAATCCCAGTTATGGCTTTGAATTTTTCTACAATAACTTCGTTCGGGCTATTAATAGTCGATCCATCTGCATTAAGAAATTGATGATTGTAAAAATCCTCATTCTTTTCTATAATGCTAGGTATATAACTTCCTGTTCCGGTTATTCTGATCGCCATAGTTATTTTAATTTCAATAGTACGAAGCTAGTTAATATTATAGAATTTTCTATAATTTGTCTATTTAAAGGTGTAATTTTTAATAAATTCTTAAAAATCGGTATATATAATTTAAAAAACATAAAAAAGCATCACGTTTCAGCACGTTTTGTAAAGCAATTTTTAGGCTTCTATAAAATCTTCAATTGGCGCACAGCTACACATTAGATTACGATCGCCATAAGCATCATCCACACGTCTTACGCTTGGCCAGAATTTATTGTCTCTCACAAATTCTAAAGGAAATGCAGCAGCTTCTCTAGTGTAAGGTAACAACCATTCATCTGATGTCAGCATATCTAGAGTGTGTGGTGCATTTTTAAGCATATTATTGGGCTCATCTTTATCAACGGTATCAATCTCTTTTCGAATTGAAATCATGGCATCGCAAAAACGATCCATTTCTGATTTACTTTCGCTTTCGGTAGGTTCGATCATCATGGTTCCTGCAACTGGAAATGAAACCGTTGGTGAATGAAAACCATAATCCATTAAACGTTTAGCAATATCAGTGACTTCAATACCATTGGCTTTAAAATCACGACAATCAATGATCATTTCGTGAGCAGCCCTTCCCTTTTCGCCAGAATATAAGGTTGGATAAGATCCTTTTAAACGTTCTTTAATATAGTTGGCATTTAGGATCGCTACTTCAGTTGCTTTTTTCAAACCTCTATAACCTAACATTTTGATATAGCCATAAGAAATAAGACATACTAAAGACGACCCAAACGGTGCTCCGGAAATGGCTGAAATGGCTTGATGACCTCCTGTTTTGATTATTGGATTTCCAGGTAAAAAAGGAACTAATTGTTCGGCCACACAAATTGGGCCAACGCCTGGTCCACCGCCTCCATGTGGTATCGCAAAGGTTTTATGTAAATTTAAATGACATACATCTGCACCGATATTCCCTGGATTGGTTAAACCTACTTGGGCATTCATGTTGGCACCATCCATATATACTTGTCCACCATTATCGTGAATAATCTGCGTGATATCTTTAATCGCAGATTCATAAACGCCATGTGTAGAAGGGTAGGTGACCATTAGTGCAGACAAATTATCTTTGTGCAGTTCCGCTTTTTCCCTTAAATCATCAACATCAATATTTCCATTTTCCGACGCTTTTGTTACAACCACTTTCATCCCAGCCATTACAGCACTTGCAGGATTTGTACCATGTGCAGATGATGGAATTAAACAGATATTTCTATGATGGTCGCCTCGAGATTCGTGATAAGCTTTGATAACCATCAATCCGGCAAATTCTCCTTGAGCGCCAGAATTAGGTTGAAGCGAAGTTGCAGCAAAACCCGTAATTTCGGATAATTGATTTTCAAGTTCATTCAGCATCAATTTATAACCAATAGGTTGGTTTACTGGTGCAAATGGATGCATGTTTCCCCAATTTGGCCAACTCAATGGTAACATTTCCGACGCCGCATTTAGTTTCATGGTACAAGAACCTAATGAAATCATAGAATGGTTTAAGGCTAAATCTTTGCGCTCTAAACGTTTTACATAGCGCATTAATTCAGTTTCAGAATGATAGCTATTGAAAATTTCTAGAGTTAAAAAATCAGATTGACGTTTTAAATCCTCAGGAATGGTCTCCGTATGCGATAGGGTTTCAATTTTGTCTGTGGTATTTCCTGTTACAGCTTCAAAAATTGAAATAATTTCATTTAAATCTGAAATGGTAGTCGTTTCATTTATAGAAATAGTTACGGTATGTGTATCTGGATAGTGAAAATTAACTTCGCTTTTTTCAGCTTCATATTTCACTTTTACCGCATCAGCTTTTATCTGCAGTGTATCAAAATAATGTGAATTCGATTGTTCCAATCCTAAATTTACCAAAGCATCGGCCAGCGTAGAAGCAGAATTTTTAACTTTATCTGCAATAAAAGTCAAGCCTTTTGGGCCATGATAAACCGCATACATTCCTGCCATAACAGCCAGTAAAACTTGCGCTGTACAGATATTAGAAGTTGCTTTGTCACGTTTAATATGTTGCTCGCGCGTTTGCAGAGCCATTCGCAACGCTCTGTTACCGTTAGTGTCTTTTGTAACGCCAATAATACGACCGGGAACATCACGTTTATAAGCTTCTTTAGTAGCAAAATAGGCCGCATGAGGCCCACCATAACCCATCGGAACCCCAAAACGTTGTGTCGTTCCCACTACGACATCTGCACCAAACTTTCCTGGTGCTTCGAGCTTAACTAAACTTAAAATATCTGCAGCAACAGCGACTTTAATGTTTTTGGCGTTGGCTTGTTCTATAAAAGATTTTATATCTGTAATCTGACCGTTTTTACCAGGATATTGTAGTAAAGCACCAAAGTATTCATCAGAGAGATTGTATTCAGCTTCATTACCAATTACCAATTCAATACCAATAGGATTTGCTCTGGTTTCCAATAAATCTATAGTCTGTGGTAATACTAAATCTGAAACAAAAAACTTATTGACATTAGCTTTCTTTTGGCCACGTTCCCTAACGGCAAATAATAATGCCATGGCTTCTGCTGCTGCAGTACTTTCGTCCAAAAGTGATGCATTTGCAATTTCCATACCTGTTAAGTCCATAACCATGGTTTGGAAATTCAATAAAGCTTCTAAACGGCCTTGGGCAATTTCAGCTTGGTAAGGTGTATAAGCCGTGTACCATCCTGGGTTTTCTAGAATGTTACGTTGAATAACGGCAGGTAAATTAGTAGGGTGATAGCCTAAGCCAATATAAGATTTATAGACTTTATTGAGTTGCGATAATTTATAGATATGACTCAAATACTCCTGTTCACTCATGGCGGCATCCAGGTCTAAATCGTTTTGTAGACGTATATTATCTGGAATGGTTTCTGTAATTAACTGCTCCATACTTGAAACACCAATAGTGTCTAACATGGCTTTTTGGTCGTCTGAACTTGGGCCAATATGTCTGAGTGCAAATGAGGTTGTATCCATATAAAAAATAACTATTTATTTTAATTTGCAAAAGTACGGATTTACCCTTGTTTTTTAGTTAAGGAAAACTAAAGTTTTTAACCGAAACTAGAGGTTATTAACACAATGTGTATTTTTGTTTATGCACATATTCAAACACATCTTTCACTTTTATTTGAATAGTAGTATTCATGTGGCGTTGGCAGCTTGTGCATTGACGTGGGTTTCACTCGTTGAATTGGAGTTGGGATATGATCAAAACCTGTTGTTATTTGTGTTTTTTGCTAGTGTTACCGGTTATAATTTTGTGAAGTATTTTGGTGTGGCCAAATTTCATCATCGCAGTTTAGCAGGCTGGCTAAGGTTTATCCAAGGGTTTTCATTGTTGGCTTTTTTAGCGATGTGTTATTTTGCTTTTTCTCTTGAAATAGAAACCCTAATCCTCATTGGAATTTTGGGAACCATTACCTTCTTTTATGCGATTCCTATCATGATTCCTAGACAGTTTTTGTTTGATGACCATAAAAATTTAAGGCAAATTGGAGGTATAAAAGTGTATGTTATTGCTTTGGTCTGGACATTCACTTCTGTTATTTTACCAGTAGTAAATAATGAAATGTCTATAAATGCTAACATCATCATTCTAACTGTGCAACGCTTCTGTTTTGTATTGGTTTTAATGTTACCGTTTGAAATAAGGGATTTGAATTATGATAGTATAAAATTAGCAACCATTCCTCAAAAAATTGGCATAAAAAAAACCAAGTTTATGGGCGTTTTATTGTTAATGATTTTTGTGATCTTGGATTATTTTAAAGAGCAATTCAAAGAAGAAGCTTTCATCTCCACATTGGTCATTACCGCAATTACATTGCTTTTTTTGTTGTTTTCAAACAAAAACCAATCGAAATATTATAGTGCGTTTTGGGTGGAAAGTTTACCAATAGTTTGGTTGTCAATTTTGTTGTTGCTTAGCTAACTCGTCGTTAAATTGATTTTGAAGTCTAATGCGTTCTTCAGTTTTAAGACAGTTTAATTCAGAATTTTTTATGCTTTCCGTTAGCTTGTTATTGTTTTTGGAATACGATTTAGTAACGTTACACCAAAAAAGGCGTAAACCTAATTTTATGCGTTCCCAAGAAGTCGCCTCATCATATTGTGCTTTATCACAAATGTGTTTTGCCTCATCGCAACTTATAAACAAAAAACCTTTTTTCATTCCCATCATAGCCTTCCCAAAGAGAAGGAAATTTTATTATTTAAACCAATTTTTTTCCATGCATTCTGCCAATGCAGTTCTAGCTCTATGGATAATTACCCATAGATTAGACGCAGTAATATCCAATTCATTACAAATAGTTTCTGTATCGTATCCCAGAATTGTTTTCATCTTAAAAACATCGGCTTGTTTTTCCGGTAGTTTTGCTAAACAATCGTAGATGGCATCACCTAATTCAGAATTGACTAAAGTATCTTCAGCCGTTTTGTCAAAAGGGTCAGCTACGCGTTCTTCCAGCCAATCACCTTCGGATTCTTCATTATTGATATAACCCATTCGCACTTCAGCCTTACCTTTTTTAGAATTTATTTTTCGGTAATAATCAATAATTTTTCGCTTTAAGATTGAAATTAGCCATGTACGTTCACTAGCCTCTCCTTTAAAATTTTTCATGGATTTTAAGCCAGCCAAAAAAGTTTCAGAAATTAAATCCTGAGCAATAAGGCGATCATTTACACGTGTAATGGTGTAATTGAAGAGGTAATCTGAATATAATTTTACCCAATTATTTGGGTCTATTTGATGCTTAGGCATTTTCGTTTTTCATTGCTGATTCAAATGTAGTTTAAAAAATTGAGAAATAAATTATGGGTTAAGACACGAATTTCACGAATTAGTACGAATTTTTTTAAAATGTTTGATTAGTCATTTGTGGAGATTCGTGAAATTCGTATCAAAAAAATGAACAATGAATAAATGAATAATTAATTTTATTTCAGAAGTACGTTTATTGCATTTTCAAAAAATTGATTAATTAAAGTTTAAAAATTTCAGGTTAATTTAATGGACAGACTAGTTCTTATTTTAATGAATGGTTCTTTTATTTTTAACAGAAACTTCAGAGCCTTCGGCAAGAATAACGGAAGTTGGTTCTGACGTTTTGGAATGTCTAGTTTAGCTGGGACGAATTTTTACGGTCATAAATTATATATTTGAATTATGGCAAAAAGATATGACAATGAATTAAAGGTTACAATAGTAGAACTATTGCAATCAGGAATGAAAGCAAAACAAATAAGTGAGGATTATGGTGTTGCTACCAGCCTTATAAGTCGCTGGAAAAAGGATTACGAGGCTAAATCTGGAGACTTTTCCAAGAAAAGAGAACTTACTATGGAAGAGCAAGAACTTAAATCGTTACGTAAAGAATTACGAGATGTAAAAATGGAGCGTGATATCTTAAAAAAGGCAGTAAGCATCTTTTCCAAGAGCGACCACTAAAATATCAATTCATTTTATCAAATGAATCAGATTTTGTGGTTGAGAAGATGTGTAAATGTATGCATGTCAGTAAAAACGCATATTACAATTGGCGTAAGAATAGGGATTTAGTAAGGACTAAAGACTCTGTAATATTACTAAAGGAAAGGATTAGAGCTATTTTTGAAGATAGTAAAGAGATTTATGGAAGCTGTAGAATACAGAAAATGTTAGAACGAGAAAACTTGAATTATTGCCGTTCCTATATTGCAATATTGATGAAAGAAATGGGGTTAAAAAGTGTTTTAAAAAGAAAGTTTGTAAATACAACAGATTCCAAGCATAACTTTCCATTGGCTAAAAATGAGCTAGATAGAGAATTTTCAAGTTCAACAATAGGAGAAAAATGGGTGTCTGACATCACTTACATTAGAGTAAATGACAACTGGAATTATCTAACAACTATTATAGATTTAGCAGACAGAAAGGTTGTAGGATGGGCGTTAAGCGAAGATATGACTGTACAGAATACGGTGTTAAAAGCTTGGATTCATGCCAGAAGAAATCGAACTATTTCAAATAATTTCATATTTCATTCCGATAGAGGCGTTCAGTATGCAGCCAATACAATGACAAGTATTTTTTCTTTCAATAGCAATATAACACAATCCATGAGTAGAAAAGGGAACTGTTGGGATAATGCAGTAGCAGAAAGCTTTTTTAAGACCATTAAGCACGAATGGCTATATCGGTTTAAGTTTACGTCATACTTACAGTTATTTGACAAAATAAGCCAGTACATTACTTGGTATAATACTAAAAGAATTCATTCAAGCTTAGATTACTTAACACCACTTGAAATGGAACTTAAATTAAAACGAATTATTAACAATGCGGCCTAAAAAATTAGTCCCATTTTTATTAGGTAGTCCATTTGAAGATTTTTGAAACGTTGACCATAGTTATCTTCAAAATTCATGTTCACATTAAAATCAACTACTTTTAGTTGTCGCCAAGTAGGATGAACAACCTCATATTCATAGGTTTTATTGCCGTGTTTAGTGTAGCCAAAATAATGTTCAGTAATAAATTGTTCTTCTGAATTATCCCTAATACTAGAAAAGTCTTTTTCGGTTTTTACGGAAATAGATTGCCATTTTTGATTTGATCTCCATTGGTATTGAAACTCGTTATAATTTTGATGCTCCATCCAGCTGTGCTTCATTTTACTTGTTTGATAATGCTCATGATATATGGTGTTTGCCACGAATGTAATTAATGCTTTCGGAACGATTTCTTTAATAAAAACAACCCCTCTCTTGCCGTTATGTTTAACATAAAACCGAAGATTCACTTCTTCAAAGTTGATATGGAACGGAAGTTTTAATCCTAAAACTTTTGTATTCATAAACATAAACCCAACCACGCTAACATAATATTTACCGTTAAAACTATCGAGTTGTGTTCCTTTTGGTACAAATGGTTTTAAGATATTTGGATCAATCTCGTAATTAATGAGAATGAGGTTTTTCCAATAGGCTTTTAAAAATGTCATGCTTTATTTTTTTAATAGATTTTCTATAGCAATTTCAATATCTGTGTATAAAAATAAGAAACCGCTATCTGTTAATCGTTTTGGAATTACATTTCTACTTTTTAGTACCAGTTCAGGTTCTGTACCAATTAATTTCGCACCAAATTTAAGAAGCCACTTTGGATGTGAGATTCCGAAGGGCATTTCTAATGTGTTACGTAAAGTTTTCATTAAAACGGCATTTGTTGTGGGTTTTGATGAGACAATATTAAAAGTACCTTCGAAAGGTTTTTCAATTAAAAAATTAATTGCTCTAGCGAAGTCCGTTTTGTGAATCCAACTTACTTTTTGTTTTCCGTGCCACTGTTTGCCACCTAGACCAAATTGTGTTAAGCGTTTTAAGGGAATTAGCGCACCACCACTTTTTCCTAATACAATTGCTGTTCTTAAAATAACTTTTTTTGTTTTTGGTGTTATAATACTGTTGAAAGCGGCTTCCCAAGATTTGGCAATATTCATAGAGAAATCATTACCGATATCGCCATCTATTTCGGTCATCTCTTTAGTATATGAACCTTCGTAAATAGTTGATGTAGACATGTTCATCCAAACTTTTGGTGGATTTTCGCATAAGTTTACAGCTAAGCCTAAAATGTGAGTAGAGTCTATTCGAGAATCGTAAATCAGTTTTCTGTTGGCCTCAGTATATCTACAATCTACAGATTTTCCTGTGAGATTGATGAGCGCATCTGCACCTTCTAACGATGCGGTCCAATGGTCTAATTCCTTAGCATTCCAATAGATATGATTTGGTTTTGTGGGTTTTCGAGTTAGGATTTTAGTGTCGTATCCCTTTTTAGAAAAATAGGATTCTAATACCTGACCTAAAAAACCTGTTCCACCAGCTATGATTATGGTTTTCATGATTAAGAAATTTTAGTGTTAGGAATTACTTGCCTCGATTTGCGTCTGCCTCTAAAAAATAGATACAGATTTAAAAATAACATGATGCCAAGATATATTGTGAATCCGCCTATCTTTTTACTAAGAATTTCCATTAATGTTTGGTAACTCATTTCTGAGTAAGAGCTGGAATATATTTTCATGATAAAAAGAGCGAATCCAATATTTATAAGATAGAATCCTATTTCAAACAGTCTATTAGTTGCCAAAGCAATTTCTTCCTTGCCTTTAAAAATGTCAATCATAAATAATCTCCCGTTTTTGAATAACATTTTTGAAATATAAATAGTCAATACAATAACTATTGGTAAGTAGATAATGTAGCCGATAATGATTTTTGAATTTTCCATGGTTTATTGATTTAAGAGTTTTTGTTTAGTGACGTATTTTAAAATAACAATATTGTTATAATGCATGATTGCTAAGAGGATTACAATTCTGCCTATTGTTATACTTAAGGAATTAATCATATCTATTGCGTTTTCTAAATGTTCCCAATAGGCAATAGTTAAAATGGCGTAACCAATATTAAGTAAGTAGTAACCGATCAATAGCAATTTGTTAATGCTGGTAACCAATGGTTTGTTTTGGTTGAATAAATGCGATAAGAATACGTCACCATTTTTGTAAAATAACCAACCAACTTTTAGCATTATGAAAGTGATTATAGGCAGATAAATTAAATATGTTAGGCTATTGAAACTCATTTTATAGACTTAAGATTAATAATAAGACAACGACACGATAGAGCAACCAAGTTGCCGATAAATACTTGGGTAATTCTAAAATCTTAACACGTCTCAAATGTTCAAGTAACATTAAAGTCACTGTTAATCCGAACCAAGCGAGTAAAGCTATTTCTGGTATTACGAAGAATGAATTGATTATTAAAACAGGAATTAAAAACAGACTTCCCATTAATGAAACTGTCATGAGATTTCCGAGGTAATTAATTTGTTTGTCAGACTTTAATTTTGAAATGAAGAGCGCTTGAAATCCAATTTGTCCTAAAGCGATTAAACATTCCCGTAAAAAATTAGATTCTGGAATAATACTAATCATTCTACTAAAGTTGAAAAGAACGAGACTTGTGATTAAAGTTGCGATCAGAATATAAATGTATCTGTATTTATAGTTAAAATCTGGTACACATTGAAGCTTTTGGCTGCTGTCTTCCTTGTTCGGAATTATGACTTTTCGGTTAAAGGAAATAAAAGAGTATAATTTTTTAAGTCCGAGTTTTACAGGTTTTAAATTACCGATTTTTTCTACCCATGGCATTGAGTTTCCAATCACCCTAAGTAAGCTATCAATTCCATAAATAACAGTTTTGTTGTTAGTGTCAAAAAGCGCGATTTCATTTGTTGCTCTTTGGAGGTCTATAAAGTGTTGTTCGTCATTATTTAAATCACAATAGGCTTTACGACCATTACTGTCTAGCATTTTGGCTTTAATAAATCCTCTTGTATATACGTTACATAATGGACAATCTTTGTCGTAGAGTAGGGTCTGGTTTTGTAGTGTTTTCATGTTTTCATTTATTTTAAACTTTCAGAAAAAATTGAAAGTTTTATTTAAAAAATATATGGGCTATTTCATCAGTTTAAAAACAGACTTCGTTAACCAATTTTGTTTTTGATTGACCATTTTATTCATTAGGACATCTAAATCTTGTGTTAAGCTATGCAACGCTTTGGTCTGTGTAATGAGTTCCTTGGTTTTTTCAGTGCCATCATCTTTAATGGAAGAGACGTCTTCCAAAACTTTAATGACTGGTTTTATTTCTCTTCTGCTACGTTCTTTGGCAACAATGCGAGCCAATTCTTGTACGTCTTTTTCCGTGGTGAAAAACTCTTTTCGTTCCCCAGAGATTAAAACTTTGGTTACAATTCCCCAATCCATAAGCTGTCTTAAATTCATGCTCGTATTGCCACGGGAAATTTTAAGATCTTCCATAATATCTTCCATAGACAATGGCTTGGTGGATATAAAAAGCAAAGCTTGTATTTGTGCCATGGCTTTGTTAATGCCCCAAAGTGACCCTAAACTTCCCCATGTACTTATAAATTTTTCTTTTGCTTCTTGATAATCCATAGTTCAAATATACAATAATATTTAAACTTTCAATAATTATTGAAAGTTTATTTTTAAATAAAAACTGATAAAAAGATAAAATGACATATTATTAAGTTATTGGTATAACTTCAAAATGGAATTGGGCTCTGTTGAATTTTTGCATTTTATTTACAAATTTATTAAATTCATTTATGTACTTTGAATCTTTTACTTTTTGGTGATTAAGCAAAAAAGTCAATAGACTCTGACTGTTTCCCAATATCGTTAATAGGTCTTTAGATAGTTCGAAACCATTAATATTTGATTTTTTAATAGCTATTTTTATTATGTCATCTACTGTTTGTGTTTCTAGGTATTCCAAAGCAGCTACTCTTATTTTCTCATCTATTTCGTAACTTTGATTAATACCAGAACCCTTGTTGTCTGTTTTTAAAGTATTTTTTAAGAAGCCAATAAAATCTTCATCGATGGTTCTATGTGTTTCTATGTATCCTAGAAAAGCATTGTTTAAAATATTTTGTGCTTCTTCACTTTCTATAGGAAAAGATTCTTTAATAAATTGTGATATACCCATACCATCGTTGATAAGTGAATTTAGAACATTAAGCTTGAATTTGCTAGTGCTCGAGGTAAAAACATCTTTTATAAAATCGTTGTGGTTTGAACTACGTATTCCAATGTTAGTCCAGTTTCTACTGTAGCTGCACTTTCTTAAAAGTGCTTCATACTCAAATCCTATAACATTATTGGATTTATTACTCTTATGCTCAGCTAAATAAAATATTGATTTGATGATTTTTTTATAGTCATCAAAACTCTTATAATTATTGATAGAATAAAATCTCTTTAATAAATCATGTTCGTATCCTTTTGATATGCTTTGAGTGATATATTCCAACAGCTTATTTAAGCTATCATTTCTCTTAACCAAAAACTCAGGATCATTTAAAGTTATTTCTCTGAGCCGATATGAAAAATAATTTTCATATTTAGAAACGTTTATTAAGGAAAGATGGTTGACTTGTTCTGGGTTAAAAACAATACTCAAAATATTCTTTATTTTACCAATATTCAAATAATTAATATTAAGGTTGTGATATTTTTCCATAACTGTCTTGTAAATATTCTCCTCATTTTCATCTTTACGCAAAGAATAACACTCAAAGCGATTTGAATTTTTAACAATGAAATTATTATTCTTAGATTTTAGAATTTCATAGATGCTGGAATATTTTATTCTTAATATTTCAATCAAAATCAAATCTTTAAAATCAATATTTCCCTTCAAATTTTCATAATTCATAATTAGGCCATTTGATAGGAGCACTACATCTCTCATGCTCTGAATATTCTCTTCAAGTGATTCAGAAATTTTTGTTTGTACTTTTGGTAAAATTACATTTGTGAAAGTATCTTTTTTATCAGGAAAGTAAATGGATAAATTCTCAAACAATTTTTGTCTAAGTTCTATTGGATTGAAATTAGGAAGATTGATTTCTAATTGAAAAATTTTCTCTAAAAAACCCTCTTTATTATATGAATTATATCTTGTTAAAGCATTAATTATATAATTTCTATCATATGCAACTAGGAAGAAAGTATTTTTGAAATCTGCGGTATTTCTAATTATTCTTAGAATTTCAATGATTTCATCATTGTCTAGTCTGTCTAAATCATCAATAAAAACGATTATTTTTTTGTCAATTCTATTTATATTCTTTTCAATCTCCTGCTTTAAAGCTGAAAGAGTTTTGTCCTTCGACAAAACAGTAGATAGAAGTTTATAGGTTGATTTTGTACTATCAATTTCATTTAATGCTAATAGTTTTCGTGAATAGTTATTTAAATGTCTTGAAATATTAGAATTATATTTGTTTAATTCTTTTTCAAAAGTTTCAAAAAAATCTGATATAATCGCTTTAGGGCTCTCAATATTCCAAGGACTAAAATCAATTTGGATTATGTTCGAGTCTTTACTAATAATTTGTTCTTTTATAAAATTCAGGAATGAGGTTTTACCAGTTCCCCATTTTGCGTTAATACCTATTGCAAATGATTTGTCCGCAGTAGTATTTAGAATTTTTTCTGTCATAATTTGAGCATAATCGGAATATTTTAATTGGTCATCAGAAATATTAGTTAATGGTTTATCAACAATAAAACCTAATTGTTTTTTCTTATTACTTTTTGTTCGTTTTGCGAAATAAGTTTTTGTCATCAAAATGATTACTATAATTGAAGCAACTAATAATAGGTCAGCATAGTAAATTTTGTCTGATAAACTGGATTGTGAATATTCCCACCAGTTCTTCATTCGATTTATGAAATAGATGGCAGAAAGGGATAACAAAATAGCATAAGTTACATTTGGGTAATATTGTCTTTTCCAAAACTTAATTGTTTTGAATATCAAGTATGAAATAACGGACCAAAAAATTATATCATTATACCAAGCTCGTGATGATACGTATTTTAAAACTGGGTTAATCAGGATTTTATTAATTAATAAGTTTATTGGAGTATGTAAAATAACATATAGTCCAATTAAAAATGTAAAGACTAACATTTCGTTTTTATATTCTCGGTAATTGCTTTTAGTTTTTTTCTGCTTCATAAAGAATTCTTCTGGTAATCATAAAATTAGATAAAATTATTAATGTGTTATCATATTTTAATTAACAAAAAAAACCGAAGACATTTCTTCGGTTTGGATTTCAATAAAATTAATTGACAAATTCTATTTCAACAAGCCAGCACGTCTCAGCAAGGCTTCAGGTTTCGGCTCTTGGCCTCTAAACTTTTTATATAGCGTCATTGGGTTTTCCGTTCCACCTTGTGATAGCACATAGGTTTTAAATTTATCCGCAACCGTTTTATTAAAAATGCCTTCTTCCTTAAAATATTCAAAGGCATCTGCATCCAAAACTTCGGCCCACTTATAACTGTAATAACCTGAAGAATAACCACCTTGAAATATATGTGCGAACGAGGTGCTCATGCAATTCTCTGGTACTTCAGGGTACAAATTGGTGTTTCCAAAGGCTTGAACTTCGTGCACTTTTACATCTTGGATTTTAGAAGGGTCAATACCATGCCAGCTCATATCCAACAAACCAAAACTCAACTGACGAAGGGTTTGCATGCCCTCATGAAACGTTGATGAGGCTTTTATTTTTTCAATAAGTTCCATTGGGATGACTTCACCTGTTTCATAATGTGTAGCGAATAATTTTAAAGATTCTTCTTCATAACACCAATTTTCTAACACCTGACTTGGTAATTCCACAAAATCCCAATACACACTTGTACCCGATAAACTTGGGTAAGTGGTGTTGGCCAACATGCCATGAAGTGCATGGCCAAATTCGTGAAACAGGGTTGTCACTTCATTAAAAGTTAATAAAGACGGTTTGCTTTTTGTCGGTTTTGTAAAGTTGCAAACTATAGAGACATGAGGTCTTTCATTTTTACCAGCCTTAATCATTTGCGGTTTATAAGAGGTCATCCAAGCACCATTTCGTTTTCCAGCTCTTGGAAAGAAATCGGCATAAAAAATGGAAACCAACTCTCCGTCTGCATCAGTGACTTTATAGATTAAAACGTCCTCATGATATTTGTCTATGGAATCAATTTCTTCAAACTGTAATCCAAATAATTTATTGGCAATCGTAAAGGCACCATTGATGACATTTTCCAATTTAAAATAAGGTTTCAGTTTTTCATCGTCCAGATCGAACAACTTTTGTTTCAACTTTTCAGAATAATAACCGGAATCCCATTTTTGAAGCTGGTCTACACCGTCTAGGTCTTTTGCGAAGTCTTCAAGTTTTTTGAATTCGTCTTTTGCAGCTGGTTTGGCTTTTTCTAATAATTCGTTTAAAAATGACTTTACGTTTGCTGGTGTTTCTGCCATGCGTTCTTCCAGTACAAAATGGGCATGCGTTTTGTAGCCTAAAAGTTGAGCACGCTCAAATCTTAAATTTGCAATTTTCAGCACAATATCCTGATTGTCCAATTTATCATTATGAAACCCTTTACTTCCCGCTGCCTTTGATAGTTCTTCGCGTAATTCACGATTATCGGCATAAGTCATAAATGGAATATAGCTCGGATAATCTAAAGTAATCAACCAGCCGTCTTTATCTTTACTTTCCGCTAATTGTTTTGCGGCTTCTTTGGCACCATCAGGTAAACCGGACACATCGGCTTCGTCGGTTAGGTGCATTTCATATTTATTGGTCTCGGCTAAAACATGCTCACCAAATTTTAATTTTAACTGGCTTAATTCTTTGTCAATAGCACGTAATTTTTCTTTCTTATCGTCGGGTAAATTGGCGCCATTTATAGAAAAGCCTTTGTATTTCTTATCGAGAAGAGTGTCTTGCTCTATGGTTAAATCTAAATTTGATTTTGAATCGTAAACGGCTTTTACACGCTTAAATAATGCTTCATTCAACGTAATATCATTGCTGAATTCTGAAAGTAGAGGGGAAACTTCTTGGGCTATGTTCTGAATTTCATCGTTGGTCTCGGCCGAATTCAAGTTAAAGAAAATACTGGAAATACGGTCTAACTCTTCGCCAGAGTAATCCAAGGCTTCAATAGTGTTTTCAAAAGTTGGTGCTTCGCTGTTTGCGGTAATGTCATCAATTTCAGCTTTTGCTTTATTAATGGCTACTTTAAAAGCAGGCATAAAATCCTCGGTTTTTATTTTTGAAAAAGGAGCAGTATTGTATGGTGTATTGAATGGTTTATTGAGAATTGTCATTTGTTGTTAATTTATGTTAAATAGTTGATAATCTGAATTTTAACTAATTTTATGATAATCAACCGTAGAATATTTTGTATCTTAGTTATAGTACTTGCACATTAAATAATGTAAAAGTAGAGTTGGTTAATAGCTAGAAGCTTCAACGGGAGTTGAGGCTTCTTTATAGGTCTTTTGCAGAATCTATAACCTTTGCTTTTAAGCCTTCCTTATAAACCATTATTTTATCCAGAATACAGGTATCGGAAGTGCCTAAAATCTGGGCAGCTAGAATTCCAGCATTTTTTGCGCCATTAAGGGCAACCGTAGCAACTGGAACGCCTCCAGGCATTTGTAGAATAGACAATACGGAATCCCAACCATCAATAGAATTACTGCTTTTTACAGGTACTCCAATTATGGGTAATGGCGATAATGAAGCCACCATGCCTGGTAAATGTGCAGCGCCTCCAGCACCAGCAATAATAACTTTAATACCTCTTTTGTGAGCGTTTTTACTGAATTCGAATAATTTTTCGGGTGTTCGATGTGCGGAAACGATATCAACTTCAATTTCAATATCAAAGCCTTGTAATATATCTATGGCGTCTTGCATTACTGGCAAATCGCTTTTACTTCCCATTATTATGGCTACTTTACTCATTATCGGTGTTAATTAAATTTATAATCACATTGATTAGCAGTTCTTTTTCCTTCGGATTACTTTCTGCAATCATCAAAGTTAAGGCAACTAAAGTGTCATTGCCAATTTTTTTGATTCCGTTAACAGTATATAGATAATTGTTTTCATTAAGGTACCAAACAAATAACCAAGCAGCAATACGTTTATTGCCATCTGTAAAAGAATGATTTTTAACTACTAAATAGAGAAGATTAGCTGCTTTTTCCTCGATACTTTTCTATTTCCTTCTAATTGAACTGTTGCATTTTTTGCAACAGTTGCTTTTTCAGAAAGTTCATTGTCCTTGTAAAGATTTTTTATGTGTCTTGATATTACAGATTTGTCACGTCCAAATAACGCTCCAATTTGATTGAGATTAAGCCATAAAGAATCATTTACATAGGTCACTTCAACCTCTATTTGATTGTCATTTTTATATATAAGAATTTCATTCAAAATATATTCAATGTTTATTCATTAGTTAACTCAATGAAAATCTTTAATGCCTAAATAATAGTTTTGAACTACCGAGAATTCCTCGGTAGTTATATAACTACATTAGAAAATCTGAACCTGTGCGTTTTTTGAACAAGTTCAAAATTTAATATTCAAAAACTATTCACTAATTACCTCAATACTACCCTTTACTTTTTCAGCAATTTCTCTAGCTACAGCAACATCTTTATTTACAATAGTAACATGTCCCATTTTCCGAAATGGTCGCGTTTGCTTTTTGCCATAGATATGTGGCGTTACACCTTCCATAGCCAATATGTGTTCAATATTTTTATAGACCACATTTCCGGTATGGTTTTCTGCTCCAACCAGATTCACCATTACGCCAGCAACTTTACTTTCGGTATTACCCAATGGTAAACCCAGAATACATCTTAATTGCTGTTCAAACTGTGAAGTGTAACTGGCTTCAATACTGTAATGACCAGAATTATGAGGCCTTGGTGCCACTTCATTGACTAAAATCTCGTCAGTTTCAGTCTGGAACATTTCAACAGCCAACAAACCGACATGTTTGAAAGCGTCTGCCACTCTCAAAGCGATAAATTCTGCTTTTTTAGCAATTTCATTAGGAATTCTAGCCGGACAAATCACATACTCAACTTGGTTGGCCTCAGGATGAAATTCCATCTCCACAACAGGATAGGTTTTTAGATCGCCTTGTTCATTTCGGGCAACGATGACCGCCAATTCATTTTTAAACGGAATCAATTTTTCGGTTATGCATTCCACATTAGGTAAATCGGTTAAATCTTCTTCTTTTCTTACGACTTTCACACCTGTGCCATCATAACCAAACCGTGCGCTTTTCCAAACAAACGGATAGCTTAATCCACCATTTTCAACAGCTTCATCAATTTCCGAGGAATACGCAAATCTTGAAAATTCAGCTGTTGGAATATCATGATCGCGATAAAATAATTTCTGGGTGGCTTTATTCTGAATGATCCGTAACGTTTTAGAAGACGGAAACACCTTTACGCCCTTTTGTTCAAGGGTTTCTAAGGCATCAACATTGACGTTTTCAATTTCAAACGTGAGGACATCAACATCTTTTCCGAAGTTGACAACGGTGTCATAATCCATTAAATCGCCAACGGTAAATTCATCGCAAGCCAGTCGAGATGGAGCATCTTTACTGGGGTCTAAAACACAAGTGTAAATATCGAATTTGCGTGTGTCATAAAGCATCATTTTGCCCAATTGGCCACCACCAAGAATACCGAGTTTAAAATTTGAAGAAAAATAGTTCATCAACTTTAGTTGTTCCCATGAAAATGGGAAACCTTTTTAATTTATTAATACTTTGTCTTAGATTTCCGAAGCTTTCGGAAAATAAAGGAACCTTTTCAGAGCTTTAGATTCATTTTTTCACTACAAAAATAAGGTAAAAATGAGACAACCATTGAAATTCGTAAATCAAAAAATCGTCAATCATCAATCAAATTGATTATCTTCGCCATTCTAAAATAATTCCGTTTTGATCAAGCTTCACGATTTACATTTCAAACCCTTCATTTCAGAGAAAGAAATAGATACTGCTGTACAGAAAATGGCAGATGCTATTGCAGCAGATTTAGGAGACGAAGTTCCTGTTTTTGTTGGTATTTTGAATGGTTCATTTATGTTGGTGAGCGATTTCGTAAAGAAATACCCAAAACCTTGCGAAGTCACGTTTATCAAATTAGCGTCGTATGAAGGTGTAAAGTCAACCGAAGATATACAACGCCTCATTGGTTTGACCCAAGATTTAACGGGAAGAACGGTCGTTATTTTAGAAGACATCATAGATTCGGGAAACACATTAGAAGAAGTACATCGTATTTTTGAAAACGAAAATGTAAAACAATTGCTTATCGCAACCTTGTTTTACAAACCTGAGGCTTACAATAAAGATTTTAAACTTCATTACGTTGGAATGGAAATTCCGAATAAGTTCATCGTTGGCTACGGCTTGGATTACGACGGCTTAGGACGGGATTTGCCAGACGTATATCAATTAAAAACCACACAACACATGACAAACTTAGTGCTATTTGGCCCTCCCGGTGCAGGTAAAGGAACACAAGCTAATTTCTTAAAGGAGAAATACGATTTAATCCATATTTCAACAGGCGATGTGTTTAGATTCAACATTAAAAACGAAACAGCTTTAGGAATGTTGGCGAAATCCTATATGGACAAAGGAGAATTAGTGCCAGACCAAGTTACTATTGACATGTTGAATAAAGAGGTGGAGAAAAATACGGGAGCCAATGGGTTTATCTTTGATGGTTTCCCAAGAACCAATGCACAGGCCAAAGCGTTAGATGAATTAATGGATAGCAAAGATTCCCAAATTAATGCCATGGTAGCTTTGGAAGTTGATGATGAGGTTTTGGTAAAACGTTTGCTTGAAAGAGGACAAACCAGCGGAAGAGCAGATGATGCCGATGAACGTATAATTAGAAACCGAATTAAGGAATACTACAATAAAACAGCGATTCTAAAAGATTATTATGCTGAGCAAGAAAAGTATTTTGGTGTTGATGGTGTTGGTAGTATTGAAGAAATTACGGTACGATTGAGTAAAGTTATTGATAAGCTTTAAAATAGTTTAAGGGTTTAATTGAAACTAAACAGATATGAATCGACGTTCATTTGAAAAATAAATCACTTAACTCATAAACAATTAAACACATAAACTTTTAAACTTAGAATTTTAATTAAAAGAATTCCTGTTTTAATAGGAAGTAAACATGACTGAAGGAAATTTTGTAGACTACGTAAAAATGCACGTGACATCCGGAAATGGAGGTAAAGGCTCTTCGCATTTACATCGTGAAAAATATATTGCTAAAGGCGGACCAGATGGAGGCGATGGTGGTCGTGGTGGCCATGTCATTCTTCGTGGAAATTCTAACCTTTGGACACTGATTCACTTAAAGTTTAAACGTCATGTTAGAGCTGGTCATGGAGAACATGGTAGCTCAGGTAGAAGTACAGGAGCTGATGGTGAAGATATGTATGTTGATGTCCCATTAGGAACTGTAGTTCGAGATTCTGAAACCAATGATATCCTCTTTGAAATTACAGAAGATGGCGAAGAAAAGATTGTGGTCGAAGGTGGCATGGGCGGACGAGGTAACTGGCATTTTAAAAGTTCAGTGAACCAAACGCCACGTTATGCGCAGCCTGGTATTCCACATGAAGAATTGGATATTACTTTAGAGCTTAAAGTATTGGCAGATGTGGGGTTGGTTGGATTTCCTAATGCGGGAAAATCGACGTTATTATCTGTTTTGACGTCTGCAAAACCTAAAATTGCCGATTATGAATTTACCACGTTAAAGCCGAATTTAGGTATTGTTGAATATCGCGATTTCCAATCGTTCGTTATGGCAGATATTCCCGGTATTATTGAAGGGGCAGCCGAAGGCAAAGGTTTAGGCTACTACTTTTTAAGGCATATTGAACGGAATTCAATTCTCTTATTTTTGATTCCGGCAGATGCTAAGGATATTGTTGAACAATACGAAATTTTAGAAGACGAATTAAGACGCTACAATCCTGAAATGTTGGATAAGGAAAGACTCGTCTGTATTTCAAAATCCGATATGTTGGATGAAGAGTTAAAATCTGAAATATCCACAATTTTAGACAAAGATTTAAAAGCGGATTACATGTTTATTTCATCTGTGGCACAACAAGGACTGACAGAATTGAAGGATAAACTATGGAAGTTGTTGAATGATTAATCTTTCATCCTTAATATGAAAGCATACCTAAAAAACCTCGTAGAGCTCAACGATAATAGGCAAAGCAGGCGTTTCGCTTATTTTATTCAGTTTCTCATTGTTTTTTCGGTCATTACCTTTTCCATTGAAACCTTACCAGATTTGAAACCCAAAACAAGGGTGGTTTTAAATGCTATTGAAGCCTTTTGTGTGGTCATTTTCACCTTTGAATATTTAGCCCGAATCTATGTGGCAGATAACAAACCGAAATTCATTTTTAGTTTTTTCGGCATCGTAGATTTTCTGGCAATTCTTCCTTTTTATTTATCATTTGGTATTGATCTACGGTCGTTACGTTTACTTAGAATGTTCCGCTTGTTTAGACTATTCAAGTTAGTTCGTTATAATAAAGCGATGCGCCATTTTGCGAATGCTATGATAATGGCAAAGGAGCAGATTATCTTATTTATGATTATAACTATAATGCTCATTTATTTTACTGCAGTTGGTATTTATTATTTTGAAAACGACGCACAACCAGAACATTTTTCTTCTATATTTTCTAGCCTTTGGTGGTCTATAGTTACTTTAACAACGGTTGGTTATGGCGATGTGTATCCGATTACGGTTGGAGGTCGTGTATTTACTTTCTTTATGTTATTGATAGGTTTGGGTGTCGTAGCTATTCCAACAGGTATTATTTCGTCATCTTTGACGAAGGCTGTAGAGCCTAATGAGGAAGAGGAATAGTTAAAATACACTTTTAGGTTTTAATTTTTTTATACCTTTAAAATAAAAAGATGAAAAATTTAAAATTTCTATTTGTTGCGTTTTTAATGACTTCTTGCGGCACAATAGTCAACTACGATTACGAAAAATCAACGGATTTTAGCAATTACAAAAGCTATAATTATTTTGACGATATGAAAACGGGTTTGAGCCAGTTTGATAGCCTACGTTTAATAAGTGCTATTGACGCTAAACTTTCTAAAATGGGACTTACAAAATCTGACAATCCGGATTTCTACATCGATATTCAAAGTGAAAAGCTAATGAATAGAAATAATCCTAATGTAGGTGTTGGAGTTGGTGGAGGAAGTGGCGGAGGCTTTGGAGGTGTCTCTGTTGGTGTGCCCATAGGAACAAACAAAAGCACCAGGGAAATTGTCATTGATTTTGTAGATAAGCAACAAAATGAGAGATTGTTTTGGCTAGCTGTTAGTGAAAGTACCTATAGGCATAATGCGTCGCCAGAAAAGCGAGAAGCTACACTCGAGAAATTGGTAGAGAAGATTTTTGAAGGTTATCCACCAAATAATACGGACTAATTTTATAATTTTCATAACAGTTTAAAATGCCACTTTCAGTTCATGTTTTGTAAATTTGATAAGAACCAAAAAAAGAAGAACATGGAAGATTTAAAAGGAAAAGTAGCATTAATAACAGGAGGAACAAAAGGTATTGGTTATGGTGTGGCAGAGGCATTGCTTAGTCAAGGTCTAAAAGTGGTTATAACCAGTCGTGATTTAAATGCGGCCAATGAAGCGGCAAAATCACTAGCATCCAAAACCAATACAACTGGCTCAGTGATTGGTGTAAAGGCTGATGTAAGACAGTTGAGTAGTCAGAAAGAAGCTGTAAACCAAGCCATAAGTACTTTTGGGAAATTGGATATTGTCATTGCCAATGCAGGTTTGGGACATTTTGCAAGTATTGAAGATCTGACCGAAGACCAGTGGAATGATGTTATTGATACCAATCTCACAGGAGTTTTTAATTCCATTAAAGCAAGTGTTGACGCACTCAAAATATCAAAAGGCTATTATATTACCATTTCGAGTTTAGCTGGCACCAACTTTTTCGCAGGAGGTTCCGCCTACAATGCGAGTAAATTTGGGGTTACCGGTTTTACTCAAGCCGTGATGTTAGATTTAAGACAATACGGTGTAAAAGTGAGCACTATTATGCCTGGTTCCGTTTCCACCCATTTCAATGGCAACGAACCCAATGAAAAAGGCGCATGGAAGATTCAGATTGAAGATATTGGCGAATTGGTGGTCGACTTATTAAAAATGAATCCAAGAACCTTACCAAGTAAAATTGAAGTGCGACCAACGACGCCTCCGAGTAAGTAAGTAATACCATGTCTAATTTGAAATGCTTGTAATAAACTCCTTTTCCCTGCCTAAGAGCTAGCTGTTTTTAGTGAAAAGTATAAAGTAAGAAGTCTGAAGTAGAAAAGTTCCATTTGACCTTTATTGGTCATTTTGGAACTTTTTGCTATAGCTTAAAATATAAACCAGTGAGGGTTTCAAAAGAAAAAATTTTCATCGAACCTACTTGAAATTTTAATTATTGTAATTTGGAGTTTTATTATTGGAATTTACGAAAGAAGCGAAGCGACTTGAGTACAAACAAACTCCAAAAACCGTTCATCGTCCGCTGTAAAAGGATTAGGCGTATTGGAATCAATATCAATCTGCCCAATGTTTTCCCCATTAACAAAAATAGGAACCACAATTTCTGCCTTTACGGTAATGCTGCAAGCAATATAATTATCTTGGGCGGTCACATCGGGAACTACGAAATTTTGATTGCTAAGGGCTACTTGTCCACAAATACCTTTTCCAAAAGGGATTATAGTATGGTCGGTTGGCTCACCAACGTAAGGGCCTAGTTTCAATTCATTTTTATCGCCGTTTTTAAAATAAAAACCAACCCAATTGTAATACGCTATAGTCCTTTCAAGAGTGTCGCAAATTTTAAGCAATCGTTCGTCAACAGTAAGATTATCATTCGATATGATGGATTTTATTTTGGGTTTTAAGTCTTGAAATGTCATAAGTGTAAATAAGTTTTGGTAAAAGTATTTAAAATGCGCTATTTTGAATTACTGTTTTTATAAATTTAACACCAACTTAGTTTCCAGATGGCTTGAGAGCACTATTAGTAAAATACAAATCCGTAATTCGTTTTATAGTTACATTTCTGGCTGTATATGCTGCGTTGACCATTGCTTACAATTTCTATTTGAATAGTTCTGATGGTTCTGAATATTATCCAGATTACTTAACCAATTTAGTGGCCGAGCAAACCAAGGCGTTATTAAATGGTTTTGGTTATGACACTAAGGTGTTGCCGCATCCCAATGAACCTTCCATGAAAATCGTGATAAACGGAAAATATGTAGCTCGTGTTATTGAAGGCTGCAATGCTATTAGTATTATCATTTTATTTGTCTCATTTATCGTTGCATTTGCTGGCAAATGGAAGTCAACACTTTTTTACTGTTTTGCTGGCAGCATCCTTATTTATGCTTTTAATCTGATTAGAATTGTTATTCTTTCTGTTGGATTATACCATTATCCTTGGCGACAGGAAATTATGCATACCGTGATTTTCCCGATGCTCATTTATGGTGTGGTTTTTTTACTTTGGATGGTCTGGGTCAATCGGTTTTCTAAAACTATAAAGCCTAATGACTAAACTAACCAGATACATATGCGTCGTTTTTTTGTTTCTACTTTTGGTAGCCATTAGAGGTTTTGAGGATGAACTGTTCTACGATCCCTACCTTAAGTTTTTCGAAAATGATTATTTATACATGGATAGTCCGAGACGGGAAATAGCAAAGCTAGTTCTCAATACTACCTTAAGGTTTGTTTTGAATTCAACGATTTCCTTAGGCATATTATATCTTATTTTTAACGACAAGAATATTATTAAATTTTCTACCATTATCTATGTTACTGCTTATATTCTACTGATGATTCCATTTTTATATTTTGTAATCAATCCAAGGCAGGAAGATTATTATATGTTTTTTAATGTGAGACGGTTTTTAATCCAGCCTATTGGATTAATATTGCTTTTGCCAGCGTTTTATTACCATAAACTGAATCGTTAATAGTTTCAAAATTCAATAATCAGTAAAGTTAGAATTTCGTAACTTTGCACCGTGAAAGTTTCAAACGCACATAAAGTCTTTTCCATAGCACTATCTTTTTTGGTATTGTTTTCAACGTTGTCATTAACGATTGAGAAACATTTTTGTGGCGATACATTGATCGATGTAGCTATATTTTCTAAAAGTGAAAAGTGTTCCGATGATATCTCTGAAATAGACAATGTAAGCCTTCTGAAAAAGAGCTGTTGTAAAGATGAAATTGATATTATTGAAGGCTTGTCTGACATGACCGTCAATTCGTTTGAAGACTTGGATGTTATTCAGCAACACCTACTATTTGCTTACAGTTATACCTATATTAATCTTTTTGAGGACTTACCGAACTCGGTTGTTCCGCACAAGGATTATTCACCGCCAATACTCATCAAGGACCTTCAGGTTTTGGATGAAACTTACCTTATTTGATTTTATTTGAAGTTTTATGATTTTAAGCATCACAATTTTTGATGCCAATTATTAATATTTCAAATTTAAATTTAAAATGACACACACCTATAACGTTTCAGGTATGACCTGTAACAATTGTAAAGCTTCGGTTGAAGAATCACTTTCGGCATTACCAAATGTTGATAATGTTTCTGTTGATTTAGAAAGTAAAACAGCCACTATAAAAATGAAAACCCATGTAGAAGTGGACACGCTTCAAAATGCATTATCCGATAAATATAGACTTTCAGTAAAAAAGGAGACCAACGTATTTAATTCGGTTTCTACTGAAACAGAAGAAGAAAAGAGCGAGCTAAAACAACTGTTTCCGTTGTTTCTAATCTTTGGTTACATTATAACAGCTTCCATATTATTGAATTATAGGCCTTGGGATTCCTCTAGCTTTATGCTCGATTTTATGGGCTTGTTCTACATTGTTTTTAGTTTTTTCAAATTATTGGATTTAAAAGGCTTTCCAGAGAGTTTTAGAATGTACGATCCTTTGGCAAAGGCAGTTCCAGCTTATGGTTGGATCTATCCTTTTATTGAGCTAACCTTGGGCTTAATGTTTTTAATGCGCTTTCAAATTGATATTGCGCTAATTGTAACACTTATTGTTTTAGGGATTACAACTGTTGGAGTAACCAAAGCATTGTTTAGTAAAACAACCATTCAATGTGCATGTTTGGGTACAGCCTTAAAATTGCCAATGACCAAAGCGACTTTTATTGAAAATTCCATTATGCTTGTAATGGCTATTGTAATGTTGTCTAAAACCATTACGGCATGAGAAAGTTCATAATCTTAATAGTACTTTGCCCTATATACCTATTCTCGCAAGAGCAATTAGAAGGAATTGTTTTAGAAGCGAGTAGTGCTAAAGAAATGCCTTTGCCTGGGGCAAATGTGTATTGGTCAGGATCTTCAGTTGGAGCCATCACAGCAGATGATGGCACATTTTCGCTGCCCTATAAATTCTCATATAATAAATTGGTAATTAGTTATGTGGGTTTTAAAACGGATACGATTACAGTTAACGAAAACACGTATATAAAACATGTGCTGCAAGCTAGTGATGAATTAGATGCTGTGGTCGTAAATTCAAGAAATCAAGCCACTTCAAAATCGTATTTAAAAGCGACCAACACACTTTTTGTAAGTAGTGACGAATTGTTGAAAGCGGCTTGTTGTAACCTTTCCGAAAGTTTTGAAACTAACCCGTCTATCGATGTTAATTTCGCAGATGCGGTTTCGGGAACACGTCAGATAAAGATGTTGGGTTTAAACTCGCCTTATATATTGATTACGACTGAAAATATTCCGGCAATTCGTGGTGCATCTCAAGCTTATGGACTCAGTTTTATTCCTGGAACTTGGGTAGAAAGTATTCAAATTACTAAAGGCACAGGAAGTGTGGTCAATGGTTTTGAGAGTATTGCTGGCCAAATCAATGCAGAATTGGTAAAACCTTCCACGGACAATCGCTTATTCGTAAATCTATATGGCGCATCTAGTGAACGTTTAGAACTGAACACACATCTAAACACTAAAGTTTCCGATAAATGGAGTACAGGTTTGTACTTGCATGGCAACACGCATCAGCAAAAACATGATGTTAATGACGACGGATTTTTAGATATGCCATTATACAATCAAATCAACGTTATGAACCGTTGGCAATATACCAATCCAGAAAAAGGGGTGGTTAGTTTTATTAATTTAAGATATCTCAACGACGAAAAACAAGCAGGACAAGTGGCGTTTAACCCAGACAATTTCGACCCAAGAAATCCTGGGTCGTTGAGCGGAGTCGAAACGTGGGGAAGCGAAATCAATACAGAACGTTTTGAAGTGACTACGAAACTCGGATATGTCAACCCTGAAATCCCCTACCAAAGTTTAGGATTTCAGACCGCTTTTAGTCATCATAAACAAGATTCTTATTTTGGTTTAAACCTGTATGATATTCAGCATAATAGTTTTTATTCTAATTTGGTGTATAACACAATTATTTCAGATTCTCGACACAAAGTAAAAACAGGATTGAGTTTTACCTACGATCATTATGACGAGTTGGTAAATACAGATACTTACGAACGTACCGAAAATTCGGTCGGAGGATTTTTTGAATATGCTTACGATAATTTGGATAAATTGACCATGACAGCTGGTGTGCGCGTCGATCAGCATAACAGACTTGGATTTTTTGTAACGCCACGTTTGCATGTACGTTATACGCCTTGGGGGAAATCTGCGTGGCGGTTTTCTGTCGGTCGCGGGAAACGAAGTGCCAATATTTTTGCAGAAAATCAAAATATGTTTGCGAGTTCTAGACAAATCAATATTTTGAATTCAGGTGGGAAGATTTATGGTTTAGATCCTGAAATTGCTTGGAATTATGGCATCAGTTATTTGCAAGGCTTCAATTTATTCGAGAGAAAAGCAGACATCACTTTTGATTTTTATAGAACCGATTTTCAAAATCAAGTGGTTGTCGATTGGGAAAATCCTTATGAAATCAATTTTTATAATTTAGAAGGTGATAGTTATGCGTATAGTTTTCAATTTGAATTTAATTATAATGTCTTTGAGCATTTTGATATTAGAACTGCTTATAAATATTACGATATCAAAACGGATTATAATTCTGGCAAATTAGAAAAGCCCTTAATTCCAAAACATCGGTTGTTTGCCAATGCCTCTTATGAGACGCATCAAAAAGAAAACGGTGCGCAATGGAAATTTGATGCGACCTACAATTGGTTGGATTCGCAGCGTTTTCCAAGTACGGATTTAAGTCCTGTAGAATTTCAGTTAGACGACTATTCGCCAACTGTTGGGACATTAAATTTACAAGTCACGAAAGTATTTTCTCCTAAATTTGAAGTATATTTAGGTGGAGAAAACGTGACGAACGTAAGACAAGGCAATCCAATTGTAAGTGCAGAGAACCCGTTTGGTTCAAATTTTGATAGTAATTTTGTCTACGGCCCAATTTTTGGAAGTATGTATTACGCAGGATTACGATATAAACTAAAATAATAATTGGAACGGTATTGCGAGGAAGAATGACGAAGCATTCTTTATAATTGAAAAAATAATTAATAAAATTAACCAAATTGTAACACTGAGCGCTGGTCTTACGAACAGGCAGGCAGGCGAAGTGTCTTAATAAAAAACAAAAAAATATGAAACGTATAATTATAATATTAACCGTATTACTGACTACAGTAACATTTGCACAAAACAAAAATGCAAAAGCAAGTATCGAAGTTGATGGTGTTTGCGGTATGTGCAAAGAGCGCATAGAAAAAGCAGCCATTAGAACCAAAGGCGTAAAATCTGCGGTTTGGAATGTGGATACGCACGAGTTAAAACTCATTTTTGATGAACGTAAAACGGATGTAAAATCTATTTCTGAAAGTATTGCAGCAGTTGGTCATGATACTAAAGAGATCAAAGCCACAGAAGAACAATATAACTCCGTGCATCCTTGTTGCAAGTATCGTGATGAAGACGTTCAGACGATCACAAAAAAGAAAAAGGAGACGGAAAATAAATTTATATGCCTGAATTAAGATTCAGGCTTTTTTTTGTTCCCATTTTTATTCTGAATTTATTACTAAAAGGTCTAATTTTAGGTTACTTAGAAAAGTTAGGTTTTTTTGAAAATAATCAATGTCTATTATGGTTATGGGTAATTTAAAAAATTAGGTAATGGTAGATAAAGAGGACATAGCAAATTTTTCCTTTAACATTAGTCTAAAGCAGAATTAATCACTTTGATAAGTGAATCACAACTTTCCATACCAATTTGGCTAGCATCTTTCTTATCATCAAAAGTGGTAAGCAATGCTCTTACAATATTTTTCAGTTTTATCTCATCCAAAAACGGGGAATTTCCATTTTGGATTTGGTCATAATCGGCATTGTTTACCAAATAATTGCCCAAATAATCTTGTATAATACTCAAGTGTCTGACATAAGCATCCTGCAATTCCTCATAGTTGGAGTAGTGCTGTTGAATGGCAGTTTTAAGTTCAAAATCTTCAATAAGTTTTAAGTCTCCAGAATTGATTAAGGTTTTGTAAGTAATATTTTTTGGACTAAAATTTTTATATTCTAAAACCGTGAACACATCTTGCATAAGTCGCATGTCCTGTTTTTTACCTGAGTTTAACAGTGGAATGATGTTAGCACAAGCGTTTAGTTTGTTATTAATAGCTTCAATATTTTTTCTAAGCTGTATTTTGTCAGCTTCTACATCACTTTTAAGATTAATAAGATATTGCTGTTTTAAATTATTGTCCTTAGCATTTTCAGCACATTTATTCATGCTAAAAGCAATAGATATACCAATAATCACAATAATAATTTCTCTTAAAGTGTACTTCCAAGTTGTTTTTGCCATTGGGTTGGTTGATTAGATTTTTAAATCTAAGAAATTTATGGTAATAAAAATCACCTAAAACCAATTTAGCACTTTAGCACAATTAAAGCACTAAAGATTTTAGTTAAATTTTAGCCAACAAAAGTATCTTGAATCCCTATTGTCATTTACCTTTAATATGTTCTTTTAAATACATATAATTATGGGACAGACTAAAGTCAAAAAGTGCGTCTAAAGCGGCTAAACCAGCAGCGAAAAAGATGCCACAGGCTTCTCCAAAGAAGAAGTAAATTGTGGCAGGTTTATTTAGTGTAAACCTCTTATTTAGGAAAAAGATAAAAAAACCACCTTTGAAAGAGGTGGTTTTGTGTTTTCTAACTTTTTTATAGTTTTAATTAATAAGAAATATGTTTGGTTTGTCATGGAAAACAACCCTAATCCTGATAGTTGTCAGCACTCGAGGGGAGAATTCTATATAGAAAGTATTATAATTTTAAAAAACGAAAACCTCTGATTCTCATCAAAGGCTTTTCAGTTTTAAAATAATTTTTCTCACTAATATTATCCATAACAGTGAGTTAATTGCCTGTCCGTGCTACGGACTACATCATTCCTGGCATTCCGCCGCCACCCATTGGCATGGCTGGTGCATCCTCTTTAATATCAACTAAAGCACATTCAGTTGTTAAGATCATACCAGCTACAGAAGCAGCATTTTCTAAGGCGATACGTGTCACTTTCTTAGGATCGATGATACCTGCTTTTAGCATATCAACGTAAGTTTCAGTTTTAGCATCGTAACCGAAGTCTTTTTTGCCTTCCAATACTTTGTTAATAACCACAGAACCTTCACCACCAGCATTTTCTACGATGGTTCTTAATGGAGCCTCAATCGCTTTATTCACGATTTGTACACCAGTCGTTTCATCGAGGTTTTCAGTAGTTAGCTTCTCTAAAACTTTCTTTGCTCTCACAAAAGCAACGCCTCCACCAGCAACAATACCTTCTTCTACTGCAGCTCTGGTTGCATGTAAAGCATCATCAACACGGTCTTTCTTTTCTTTCATTTCTACTTCAGAAGCAGCACCCACATAAAGTACAGCAACACCTCCAGCTAATTTTGCCAGACGCTCTTGAAGTTTTTCTTTATCATAATCAGAAGTAGTCGTTTCTATCTGAGCTTTAATTTGGTTCACTCTAGCTTTAATGTCCGAAGCTTTTCCGGCACCATTTACAATGGTTGTGTTGTCTTTGTCAATTGTTACCGTTTCGGCAGTTCCCAACATGGATAAGTCAGCATTCTCAAGAGAGAATCCTCTTTCTTCAGAAATAACAACGCCTCCTGTTAAGATAGCGATGTCTTCTAACATAGCTTTACGTCGGTCTCCAAATCCAGGTGCTTTTACAGCAGCAATTTTAAGGCCTCCGCGTAACTTGTTCACTACTAAAGTTGCTAGAGCTTGTCCTTCCACATCTTCAGCGATGATTAATAAAGGGCGACCAGATTGTGCAACGGGCTCTAAAATTGGAAGAATTTCCTGTAAGTTAGAAATTTTCTTATCGAACAATAAGATGTATGGATTTTCTAAGTCAGCAATCATTTTATCAGAATCGGTAACGAAATAAGGTGACAAATAGCCTCTGTCAAACTGCATACCTTCCACCACGTCAACGTAAGTTTCCATGCCTTTGGCTTCTTCAACAGTAATCACGCCTTCTTTACCAACTTTGCCGAATGCTTTAGCTATTAATTCGCCAATAGTATCATCATTGTTTGCTGAAATTGCAGCAACTTGCTTAATCTTATCAGAATCGCTACCTACTTTTTTAGATTGCTTATCCAAATCTTTAACAATCGCTTCAACCGCTTTGTCAATACCACGTTTTAAATCCATAGGATTTGCACCAGCAGCTACGTTTTTTAAGCCTTCTTTTACGATTGCTTGTGCTAAAACGGTAGCAGTTGTTGTACCGTCACCAGCTAGATCATTGGTTTTAGAAGCCACTTCTTTTACCATTTGGGCTCCCATATTTTCAAGCTCGTTTTCAAGCTCAATTTCTTTTGCTACAGAAACACCATCTTTAGTGACTTGAGGTGCACCAAATGATTTTCCTATAATGACATTACGACCTTTAGGTCCCAACGTTACTTTTACTGCGTTTGCTAAAGCATCAACACCACGTTTAAGGCCGTCGCGTGCTTCAATATCGAATTTTATATCTTTTGCCATTGTTAAAATTTTAATTTTAGCATTCCCGTCAAAACGGGAATCTGTTTGTTAATTTTTTTTCAATTGCATTTCGACTGCCTGCTTGTTCGTCAGAAAGGCGCTCAATGTGACAGTTGAAATACAAGTTTTAATTTTGATTGATAGTTCTTTCCCTCTGAGAAGGTAGGAATTGGATTAAATAATCGCCAGAATATCGCTCTCGCGCATCATCAGATAATCTTTACCGTCTAGTTTGAGTTCAGTGCCACCATATTTTCCATAAAGTACGGTATCACCAACTTTTACAGTAATAGGATCGTCTTTAGTACCTTTACCTGCGGCCACTACAGTTCCTCTTTGTGGTTTTTCTTTTGCATTATCTGGAATAATAATACCAGAGGCAGTTTTAGTTTCAGCTTCCATTGGTTCTACAAGAACACGGTCTGCTAATGGTTTAATGTTTAAGCCCATTTGTTATATGTTTTTTAGTTGTTTAATTAAATTACGCTTTAGCGTAGTTCGAAAATTATGCCAAGTCAGAAAGTCTGACAAAGTTTCAGATATTGTCTTTTAACTGCCGAAACGAATGAAGTACCTGTAAAAACAAAGACTCTGAAACACTGAAACAGGTTCAGCACAGGTCAATTCAGAGTAAATAAAAAAGCCAACTTAAAAAGCTGGCTCAATGTCTTTAGAAAAATATCGATTTGATATTATTCGGATGTACCGTCTGTTGTTGAGGTGTCGTCAGTTGCTGGTGCTACTGGAGCTGGCATTTCTGTTGCGTCATCAGCATCGTAAGCTTTCGATTCTGTATTTCCACCAGAACTAATGGTTAAGTTGGATGCTAAGATTAAAACGATCAAGGCCGTGGCTAAAAACCAAGTACTCTTATCTAAAAAGTCTCCTGTTTTCTTTACACCACCCATTTGTTGTGTGCCGCCACCACCAAAAGATGATGATAACCCGCCTCCTTTAGGATTCTGAACCATAACTACTACGACTAGTAAAAAGGCAACGATTACGATTAGTATCAAAAATATTGTAAATGCACTCATTATTATATTGTATTATTAGCTTTTAATTCTTTGACCAATTTTATTTGGTGTGCAAAGAAACTACTTTTTTCTGGATATTTCAAACTTAAAATTTTGTAAGATTGAATTGCTTTATCATAGTTTTTTTGTTCTAAATAAATTCGCGCCAAAGTTTCAGTCATTAAACTATCTGAAATTCCATCGTCGTTATTAACCAGTTTGGGTTTTGGAGCATTGCTGGAAACAGGTTTGATCTTTGGGTTATCACTTATAAATTTATCTATAATTGCCAATTTGTTTTTAAGTGGCAAAGAGGACTCTTGATCCGAAGTTTCAGGTGTTTCAGGCTCGGATTCGGATTCAATTTCTGTTTTGGCTTCCTCACGCACAATAGGTTTGAAACTTGTAATCTTAAGCCATTCTGTAAACGAGTGATTTTCAGTTTTATCAAACTCTAAAGGTTCTCCGATTTTTAATTGTTTTTCGGTGGTAATGTTTTTAACGTCAACAGCTATAATTGAATCTTCAATTTTTGGATCTTGAAGTTCTAATTTTGGTTTAGGCATTGGTTTTACCTCAAACAAACCTGGGTCTAAAACACCTTCAGTGGCTTTAATATGTTCTTTTAAAGCATCATCTATGGTCACACTTTTGTTAACGGAAATATCGTCAACTTCATTGACTTCAATAGATTTTATATGTTCTATATTTTGCTTTATCTGTTCAGAGATTTCATTCTGATTAAAAATATCTGAGGTAATATAATCGAACAACACACCACGATCTGCCGTGTGTGCCGCTGTAATTTTTAAAGCGTTATTGTATTTATAACTTTCTTTTTGCTTTAAGCCCTTAAGAAATAAAGCTCTCAACGATTGAAAATAAGGGTATTCCTTAATCGCAGAAGATAATACTTCGGTTTGGGAAGCTGTAACGGCTTCCGGATGCTCTAACAAATATGTGAGTTCTCGGAGTTGCATAATTTACCAATCGGCTAGTGTGGCATTAAGGATGTCTTGTGTGAGACGTTCTAAAATTTCTTCAAAGGCCGTATCTTTTATACTCCCATTAAGCTGTGCGTTTGCAGGATAATCATAAAAGAAGGAAAAACGTTGCTCCAAATCTTTTTCTTCATCCTGAGTATTAATATAGCGCACATTGACACTCATGGTCAATCTGTTTTCTGCCGCTGTGTTTTCTGCCGTAGCGGTCATTGGGGAAATGCGGTATTCAACAATTTCACCTTCATAAATGACCTCGCCTCCGGTGTTGACCAATTGCGCACTTGTTTGGTTTAGTATACGGTCCTGAAGTGCATTGGTAAATAAACGATCCAATCCTGGTTCTACCAAATCGGCATTATTTTCAAAGAAATTGACTTGAAACGTATCTGGTGTTTCTGTGATCCCTGTAAACGAATAATTGACTTTACAAGCAAAACTTGTAAGGCAAATGAAGCCAATTAGTATGTATTTCAAAGTTTTCAATTAATAGGAATTTGGTTTTTTCATGGTTATGAAAGCATAAATGTAGCCTGCATTATCAGCAACATCAAAATCTACATTTATTAGACGGTAACCTTTATAGTGCTTTTCATTTATCATATCTTCCGCTTCTTGTCTTATAGCTTCAGAACTGTTTCGGGTAAACGACTTTCTTATCATAAATATTTCTACGGCCTTCATCAGTGGTTACTATAATGTTTTATTGAGGTTTCAATATTAATTAAAACTTTCAATTTTGAGTTTTGTTATAATTACAATCCTAATCTTATCTTAAAGATCGAATTGTTTGATTTTTCTATATAAAGTACGTTCACTGATACCAAGTTCTGCAGCTGCTAATTTACGCTTTCCGTTGTGCCGTTCCAGCGATTTTTTAATCAACTCTAATTCTTTATCATGTAAAGATAGGGTTTCCTCTTCTTCTATTTCTTCAGCAAAATGATATTTATCTTCTGCATCTGATCTCTCAGGTTCATTGTTTTCTGAATGTTCGGGTATCGATAAAACTTCAAGATCTTCTACAGCTGCTTCAAATTCTTCGTCCTTATCATCACCGTAGATTTTTTGGATTAAATTCTCGTTATCTTTTTGAACATCTGAAACATTTCCTGTCTCCATGAGCTTCATAGTCAATTTTTTAAGATCATTCAAATCGCTCTTCATGTCAAATAAAACCTTATATAAAATCTCACGCTCACTACTAAAATCGCTTTCAGATTTAGAACTGTTGACCACTGCAGGCAAATTACTACCTGTATTTGGTAGGTAATTTTGAAGTGTTGTGCCACTTATGGTTCTGTTTTGTTCTAAAACAGAAAGTTGTTCGGCAACATTCCGTAACTGACGTATATTACCGTTCCATCTAAATTTTTCGAGTGAGCTAACCGCATCGTCCGTTAACTTAACCGTTGGCATTTTATACTTCAAGGCAAAATCACTGGCAAATTTTCGGAACAATAAATGGATGTCCTCTTTGCGCTCCCTGAGTGGCGGTAAATGGATTTCGATAGTACTTAATCTATAATATAAATCTTCCCTGAATTTTTCTTTTTTAATGGCTTCAAACATGTTGACGTTTGTAGCGGCTACAATCCGTACATCTGTTTTTTGTACCTTACTAGAACCTACTTTTATAAATTCACCATTTTCCAAAACACGTAGTAAACGTACTTGAGTGGTTAATGGTAATTCGCCGACTTCATCTAAAAAAATGGTACCACCATCTGCGACTTCAAAATAGCCCGAACGTGTAGAAGTTGCACCTGTAAATGCCCCTTTTTCATGGCCGAATAATTCACTGTCAATAGTACCTTCTGGTATGGCACCGCAGTTGACAGCAATATATTTACCATGTTTTCTGTGTGATAATTGATGTATGATTTTCGGAATACTCTCTTTACCTACACCACTTTCTCCAGTAACTAAAACTGAAATATCAGTAGGAGCAACCTGTATCGCCTTTTCTATAGAGCGATTGAGTTTTGGGTCATTTCCTATAATCCCGAAACGTTGTTTTATGGCTTGAATGGATTCCATAGTTATTTCCCGTTTTAATGGGATATCTTTTTAAGTTAATGCCTTAATTATTTTTTGAATAGCCAACCGCTTTCCCAATAAGCGTGGCACTGGTACAATCCGTAATATGAACATTCACAAAATCTCCAACCTTATAATTTTCTTTTGGGAAAACGGCAACGGTGTTGTCCGAAGTTCTTCCCGACCAATCCAAATCAGATTTTTTAGAGGCCTTTTCTATTAATACTTCGACTGTTTTGTTTAAATGTTGGCTTGTTTTAATAGCACTATATTTTCGTTCTATGGCTATAATTTCACTCAATCGACGTTTTTTGGTGGCTTCCGGCACATCATCTTCCATTTTCCGTCCAGCTAATGTTCCAGGGCGTTCAGAATAGGTAAACATATAACCGAAGTTGTATTTCACATATTCCATTAAACTCAAAGTGTCTTGGTGGTCTTCTTCAGTTTCAGTTGGAAAACCAGCGATTAAATCGACACTAATTGAACACTCCGGAATAATCCGTTTAATATTGTCGACAAGCTCAAAATATTCTTCACGCGTATGAAGACGATTCATTTCCTTTAGAATTCGATCACTTCCACTTTGTACTGGTAAATGAATGTGTTTACAGATATTATCATATTTCGCCATGGTTTCAATAACATCCAAAGTAAAATCTTGTGGATTGGATGTTGAAAACCGAATACGCATTTTTGGTTGTGCTTTGGCACATAGCTCTAAAAGTTTGGCAAAATTAACGGCAGTTGCTTTCTCAAATTCTGAAGCGTTGTTGAAATCTTTCTTCAATCCGCCACCATACCATAAATAACTATCCACATTCTGACCTAAAAGGGTAATTTCCTTAAACCCTTTGGCCCAAAGATCATTTACCTCTTCAATAATACTTTGTGGATCTCTGCTACGCTCACGCCCTCTTGTAAACGGAACCACACAAAAAGTACACATGTTATCACAACCACGAGTTATTGATACGAAGGCTGTAACGCCATTAGTATTGAGACGAACAGGAGAAATATCTCCGTAAGTTTCTTCTTTAGACAAGATAACGTTGATGGCATCTCTTCCTTCATCAACTTCGGCAAGAAGGTTTGGTAAATCTTTGTAAGCATCTGGCCCTACAACTAAATCTACAATTTTTTCTTCTTCAAGAAATTTGGTTTTTAAGCGTTCTGCCATACAGCCCAAAACACCCACTTTCATTTTTGGGTTCGTCTTTTTTACGGCATTATACTGTTGCAATCGTTTTCTAACGGTTTGCTCTGCTTTATCTCTAATAGAACAGGTATTGACCAAAACAAGATCTGCTTCTTCTAAGGTTTTTGTTGTATTAAATCCTTGTTCGGAAAGGATGGAAGCTACGATTTCACTATCGCTGAAATTCATAGCGCAACCATAACTTTCTATAAAGAGTTTTCGTTGGTTGCCTTCTTTTTTATCTAAGATCAAGGTTTCCCCTTGTTTATTTTCGTCTATCGTTTTTTCCATAACATTTCCCACAAATGTGGGAATTTCATAATTGTATAGAAAATTAGCTTTCTATAATAATTCGTAATTTTCAATAAGGATGCAAAGATACTATTATTTTAGAGACTGTGACAAAGTGGCAGTTATAATTTCGTTAAGATTTTGTGTTCAAAAGATGTCAATAACAATGAAATTGAATAAGAATTTTCTATTTAGAACGGTTTTTTACTTGAATATCTCTAAAAAAAACTTTTAATTTGGGAGATACTAACCAACCAAATTAATTAAAAATGGATATTACAGAACTACAAAATCGAATTCAGAATGCGAAAGCACTAGACTTTGGGACAATTTTTAATCAATCCATAGAATTGTTCAAAAAAGTTTGGGTACAGGGATTGGTAACTTTATTGCTCAATCTGGTTTTGGCGATACCATTTATTATGATTGTTTACATACCACTTATTTTTATGGGCTTTATGGATCTCAATTCAGCATATTATGATCCATACGAACCTTATGCGCAACCCGATGTTAGTCCTGTTTTCTTTCTCGTCATGGCAGTTGTTTATATTTTTATGATTGTGGCTATGAGCACCATAGGTCTTGGTCTTAAAGCTGCTTTTTATAGAATTTGTAAGTTGAAGGATTTAGAGCAAATGGGTAAGGAAGATTATTTTTATTTCTTTAAAAAACCTTATTTAGGTAAGACGGTTAAGTTAGGACTTGCATTTTCGGGCATTTCAATTTTAGCAACCTTGTTGTGTGTTTTGCCTATAATCTATGCTATAGTTCCGTTATCATTTATGGTGGTCGTTTATGCGTTTAATCCAGATTTATCAATTTCAGAAATCGTTAAATTGTCTTTTGATTTAGGTAATAAGAAATGGCTGATTTCATTTGGATTACTGTTTGTTTCAGGGGTATTGGCTGGTATCGTTGGTATGCTAATGTGTTTTGTTGGTATTTATTTGACGGCGTCATTTAGCTATTTACCAATATATTTTATTTATAAGGAAGTCATTGGTTTTGATGAGGAAAGCGATCAAATGCACCGATTAGAAAAATTATCTACAATTTAGTGCAACCTTTTTGAGATTTTTTCATCTATAAGGTAAAACACTAATATTATGAAGTTCAAAAAAATTATTATGTTGTCGTTGATTTGCCTGTTATTTATGAATATGCAATGCGATGACGACGATGTCCAAACGACACCTTGTGGCTTAGAGATAGTAATCGATAATACGACTTATGAAGAAGCCGAGTCGCACCCTATTGAAAGTATGAATATAGAAGGTGATTGCATAAACATTAATATTGCGGGTAGTGGTTGTGATGCAAGTACTTGGGTTATGACTTTGATAGATTCAGGAAATATTGCAGAATCGTCACCAAATCAGCGTTACTTAAAATTATCGCTTTATAATAACGAGGCTTGTCTAGCGGTATTTACTAAAGAAGAATCTTTCGATCTCACAGCACTTAGAATTGATGGAGTAAATGAGGTTTTATTAAATGTTGAGGGATTTGAAGAACCTATACTTTATGTATATTAATTAGACTTATAAATTTTTATAAACAGTAGAAGCCTTACAATTCGTAGGGCTTTTTCCATTATATATAATGAATATATCACGATAAAACGTGTCGTATTTACGACCAAATTAGGATTGTATCTTAATTTTCATATACATTTGTAAACGCAAAAAATTAAGAATGTCGAAGAATCTAGTAATTGTTGAGTCACCTGCAAAGGCTAAAACCATTGAGAAATTTTTAGGAAAGGATTATAAGGTGGAGTCCAGTTTTGGGCACATTGCCGATTTGCCATCTAAGGAATTAGGGGTAGATGTTGATGGAAATTTTGAGCCAAAGTATCAAGTGACTAAAGATAAGAAAGATGTTGTTAAAAAGCTGAGGGATTTGGCAAAGAAGGCAGACATTGTTTGGTTGGCGAGTGATGAAGATCGAGAAGGAGAAGCAATAGCTTGGCATTTAGCCGAAACATTAAAATTAGATAAGAATAAAACAAAGCGTATTGTATTCCACGAGATTACAAAATCTGCCATAAACAAAGCGATCGAAAATCCAAGAAGTATCGATTATAATTTGGTAGATGCACAACAGGCTAGACGTGTTTTAGACCGTATTGTGGGTTATGAATTGTCTCCGGTTTTATGGCGAAAAGTAAAAGGTGGTCTATCGGCTGGGCGTGTACAATCCGTTTCCGTACGTTTAATTGTAGAGCGCGAACGCGATGTACAAGCTTTTGAAGCAACGGCCTCTTACAGAGTTGATGCAGAATTTACTAATGAAGATGGTAATTCATTCAAAGCGAAACTGCCAAAGAATTTTGATTCCGAAAAAGAAGCGTTAAAATTTCTAAATGATAATATTGGCGCATCTTACGAGGTTTCAGACTTACAGAAAAAACCGGCAAAAAAGTCACCTGCGGCACCATTTACAACATCAACACTTCAACAAGAGGCGTCACGTAAACTTGGGTTTTCAGTAAGTAGAACCATGACCAATGCCCAGCGTTTGTATGAAGCTGGACTTATTACTTATATGAGAACAGATAGCGTCAACTTATCTGATGAAGCTAAAAAAGGCGCAGAGAATGAAATTATTTCTGCTTATGGTTCAAAATTTAGTAATCCAAAGAATTATAAAGGAAAATCAAAAGGTGCTCAGGAAGCTCACGAAGCGATAAGACCTACGGATTTTTCAAACCATACAGTCAATGCCGAACGCGACCAAGCCCGATTATACGATTTAATCTGGAAACGTGCGATTGCCTCTCAAATGAGTGATGCCAAATTAGAACGTACTAATCTTAAAATTCAGATTAACGCTAAAAACACCGTTAACGAGCAATTTACAGCGAATGGTGAAATCATCACTTTTGAAGGTTTTCTTAAAGTTTATTTAGAAGGGACGGATGATGAAGATACGGAACAAGAAGGCATTTTGCCAGATTTAAAAGTAGGGGAGGCACTTCAGAATAAGTATATCACGGCAACCGAACGTTTTACGCGTCCACCAGCAAGATTTACGGAAGCGTCTTTGGTAAAGCAGTTAGAAGAATTAGGCATTGGTCGTCCGTCAACATATGCACCAACAATTTCTACGATTCAGAATCGAAATTATGTAGAAAAAGGAACTCATGAAGGGGACGAAAGAAAATATAAGCAACTTGTTTTTGAGGATCAAAAAATAAAGGACAATACACTTTCTGAACAAACAGGTTCAAATAAAGGAAAATTAGTGCCTACAGATATAGGTATGATTGTAACCGACTTTTTAGTCAATCATTTTGAAAGTATTTTGGATTACAACTTTACAGCTAAAGTAGAAGATAAGTTTGATGATATTGCTGAGGGCAAGGAAGATTGGCGAGAAATGATGAAAGATTTCTACAAAGGTTTTCACCCACAGGTTGAAGATGTTCAAGAAAATGCAGAACGCGAATCTGGAGAACGAATTTTGGGCACGGATCCAAAATCGGGTCGCCAAGTGAGTGTGCGTTTAGGGAAATTTGGGCCAATGGTTCAAGTAGGAACGATGGAAGACGAAGAAAAGCCAAAGTTTGCCAGCTTGTCTCCAGATCAGCAGCTTAATTCCATTACTTACGAAGAAGCGATGGATTTATTTAAGCTTCCAAAAGCTTTAGGTCATTACAAAGATGATGAGGTGGAAGTCAATAATGGACGTTTTGGACCCTATGTACGATTTGGTAAAAAGTTTGTCTCACTGCCGAAGGGTGTCGATCCGTTAAGTGTGGAAATGGACGAAGCATTAATATATATTAAGGAGAAAGAAAAAGCGGATGCTCCTATATATATGTATAAAGATTTAGAAGTTACAAAGGGAAAAGGGCGTTTTGGACCATTTATTAAATGGAACAATATGTTCATAAACGTCAATAAAAAGTACGATTGGGATAATCTGTCTGAAGAAGACATTGTTACTTTGATTGAAGAAAAGATTCAAAAAGAAATTGACAAGGTTATTCATAATTGGGAAGACGAAGGCGTTAGAGTAGAGAAGGCAAGATGGGGAAGACACAACATTATCAAAGGCAAACAAAAAGTAGAGTTGGCCAAAACAGTTGATGTTAGTGAAATGACCTTAGAAAAAGCACTCGACTTACTCGAAAAAAATGCGCCAAAGAAAAAGGCAACAAAAAAGAAAGCCACTAAGAAGAAAACCACGGCCAAAAAGAAAACGACAACTAAAAAGAAATAATATCCTATGAATTTTAATTTTCTTACGCCTGTATCAGATGCGGTTTTGGCTCATAATGAGTTAACTGCGCAGCAATCGTTAGGGAAAAAAATTAAAATTCATTCGCGCCAAAATGGAATTCCAGATTTGGACAATGTCCAAATGGCAATTATCGGCGTTCAGGAAAATAGAAATGACGTCAATTATATAGGAGCAAAAATCAATTTCGATACCATCCGTAAAACCCTTTATACTTTATTTCCTGGCAACTGGAACACCACATTGGCAGATCTTGGTGATATTGAACAAGGCGAAACAGTAGAAGATACTTATTTTGCCATTCGTACGGCCATTACTGTTTTAGTGGAAAAAAATATCATTCCTATTATATTAGGAGGAAGTCAAGATTTAACGTACGCCAATTATCGTGCTTACGATTCTATTTTGCCTATGGTAAATATTGTAAGCGTAGATACTAATTTCGATTTAGGCGATGCCAACCTTCCTATTAAGAACAATAGTTATGTAGGAAAAGTGATTGTTGAGGAGCCCTATAACTTGTTTAATTATTCTACAATTGGTTACCAAACGTATTTTAACTCTCAAGAAGAAATAGATCTCATAGAAAAGTTGTATTTTGAGGCCTATCGTTTAGGAGAGATTTCTGGAGACATTAATAAGGTAGAACCACTAATGCGAGATGCACATGTGGTATCTGTAGATTTAAAATCGGTAAGAGCTGCTGAGGTAAGCGATGCTCAAAAGTATTCTCCAAATGGTTTTTCGGGAAAAGAAATTTGTGCCATAAGTCGATATGCAGGTATAAGTAATAAGGTGTCGTCTTTTGGTATATACGAATATAATGTGTCAAAGAACGATAGTGCAACTTCAATGCTTGTGGCGCAAATGATATGGTATTTTGTTGAAGGCGTTAATTGCCGTGTTAAAGATGACGAGTTTAACAATGAAAAACAATACCAGAAGTATAATGTATTAGTTGAAGACGATGAGTTAATATTTTATAAGAGTTTAAAAACAGGTCGCTGGTGGATTGAAATTCCTTTTTTGCCAAACGTTAATAATAAATTAAAAAAGCATACGTTATTACCATGCATGCATTCCGATTATGTGTTGGCAACACAAGGCGAAATACCAGAGCGCTGGTATAAAGCCTATCGGAAGAATAGCTTTTAAAATGTACGCTTAATCGGATTTTAACATTTTTTTTATCGACGAAACGCTTATTTTTAGGGTAAAGTGCAAAAAAAAGATAAAAAAAGTTGTTTATTCGGAAATATATAAATATGTTTACGACCTCAAAATTAATAAGGACTAATTTAACCTAGAGTTACTATGAATATTAAGAAGTTTATTTTACTAACCGCAGTACTAGTTATGGTAGCCAGTTGTAATTCTGGAGATCGTGGGCAATTGGTAGGTGTTAAAGGTAAAGCGTGGCATCCAGAAAAGCCCTATGGGATGACACTCGTACCTGGTGGAGCTTTTATTATGGGTAAATCCGATGATGATTTAGCTGGTGTACAAGATGCACCCACAAAAACCGCAACAGTTCGTGCATTCTACATGGATGAAACAGAAATTACAAATAGCGAGTATCGCCAATTTGTGGAATGGGTAAGAGATTCTACGCTAAGATTAAAGCTAGCTGAAATGGCTGACCTAGAAGGTAAAACAGCAGGTAGTGGAGATATCGGAGAATTCGCTTATGAAGATTCAGATCCAAATAACCTTAATGCTTATGAGAGTTACATGGTAAATACCTATGGTAACGAGCAAAGAAAAATTAATCGTGATGTCGAATTGTACTTTGACACGGATGATTATCCAGATGAATTGTATGCTGAAGTGATGGACGGTATGTACTTGCCATTAGAAGAATCCTATAATGGTCAACGTACTTGGGATGTGAAGCAGTTCAAGTTCCAATATACCTACATGGACATTGCTAAAGCTGCTAAGAACAGAGGATTAAAGCGTTCTGAAGTTATTATTCAACAAGAAGTGGAAGTGTATCCAGATACAACGGCTTGGATTAGGGATTTTGCTTACTCTTACAATGAACCAATGCACAATGATTATTTTTGGCATGATGCTTACGGAGCATATCCAGTAGTAGGTGTATCTTGGAAACAAGCACAAGCCTTTTGTCAATGGAGAACGTTATATCACAATGCTGATAGAAAGAAAAGAGGAAGACATGCTGTAAACTCATACCGATTACCTTCTGAGGCAGAATGGGAATATGCGGCGCGTGGCGGTTTGCAAGGTGCAACCTATCCTTGGGGTGGTCCTTACACAAAAAATGATAGAGGTTGTTTTATGGCTAACTTTAAACCTTTAAGAGGTGATTACGCAGCAGATCAGGCCTTATATACTGTAGAAGCAGATGCTTACGATCCAAATGATTTCAATTTATATAATATGGCAGGTAACGTTTCGGAATGGGTAAACGGTTCTTACGATCCTGCATCTTATGAATATATGTCCAGTATTAATCCAAATGTAAATGATCCTAACAATACACGTAAAGTGGTAAGAGGAGGGTCTTGGAAAGATGTTGCCTATTTCTTGCAAGTGAGCTCTAGGGATTATGAATATGCAGATTCTGCAAGAAGCTATATTGGTTTTAGAACAGTTCAAGATTATATGGGAACTGAAGTCACTAGACCAAATTCAGCAACAAACTAAAAATTAAACTTAACTTAAACTAAATATTAATCCTAAGTGAGCGTAACTTAACCAAAAGCTCATTTGAAAATCAAAAAAATCAAAATCATGGCACAAAAGAAATTATCAACAATGAATATGGTCTACGGACTTGGAGCTGCAATTGTAATTATTGGAGCGTTATTCAAAATTCAACACTGGCCTTATGGATCCCTTATCCTTACTATCGGTATGATCGTTGAAGCTATTGTATTTACTATATCTGCATTCGAAAAACAAGGCGATGACTTAGACTGGTCATTAGTGTACCCAGAATTAGCTGGAGGTCAATCTATAGGTAAGAAGAAAGTTGAAGCACCTAAAGATGCCGAAGGCTTATTATCTAAGAAATTAGATAACTTATTAAAAGAAGCTAAAATTGATGGCGCCCTTATGGCAAGCCTAGGAGATAGTATCAAGAACTTTGAAGGAGCTGCAAAAGGCATTTCTCCAACAGTTGATGGTATTCAAGCTCAAAAGAAATATAGTGAAGAAATGTCTTTAGCAGCAGCTCAGATGGAATCTTTAAATAGCCTTTACAAGGTGCAAGTGGATAGTGCAAACCGTCAGGCAGCTATTAATGAAGAAGCTGTTGAAAATGCTACTAAATTAAAAGAACAAATGCAATCCTTAGCGTCTAACCTATCATCTTTAAATGGTGTATATGGTGGCATGTTATCTGCAATGAACAAAAACTAATTGGTTTTTAAAATCAAATTAATTAACAATTAAAACCTAATTAGAATGGCAGGAGGAAAACAGTCCGCAAGGCAAAAAATGATTAACTTAATGTATTTGGTATTCATTGCCATGATCGCAATGACCATGTCAAAAGAAGTATTATCTGCATTTGGTTTAATGAACACGAAATTTGTTAATGCAAATGAATTGGCTACATCATCCAATACAGGGATTTTGAATCAATTGGAATCTCAGGCAGAAGAAAAGCCAGAGGATTTTGCAGCGGCAAATCAAAAAGCAAAACAGATCAGTATTATTTCTGATGAATTCTATAAATTTTTAGAAACTGTTAAAGCAAAGGATATCGTTAAAAACGGAGGCTACGAAAGAGAAGAAAATGGAGAATTACCTTATGAGGAAATGGATAAAGGTGATAAACTTGATGAGCTTTGGTTTACAGGAGACCGTTACACTAAAAGAGGTGACGAAATTGTAGAGGCAATAGAGAAATACAAGGCTGATATCAAAGCCGTTTTACCAAATGAGGGTAAATGGCAGCCAGTCATACAAAGTTTCGAAAGACGCTTTAGTTTAGATCCAGTCGTAGATAGTGAAGGTGCTAAAAAGAAATGGTTAGATTATCATTTTCAAGGCTTTCCAGCTATCGCATCTTACACCAAGTTAACGGCAATGCAAAACGATGTTAAAGCAACTGAAACTAATATTTACAATGGTTTCCTTGGAAACCTTGTAAGTGACGCTACATCATTGAAAAACTACCAAGCAATTGTATTAGCTGATAAATCGGCATTTTTTGCAGGTGAAAAATTTCAAGGACGCGTTGTTTTAGGGAAGTATGCTAATGTAACACCTACAAAATTGGTTGTAGAAGGTCAAGAGATTGATTTGTCCAATGCTATAGACTCTACAGGAGCAGCACGTTTAGATTTTAGGGTCGGTAATGTCGGTGAACAAAAAATTGAAGGTAAATTTACATTTCTTGAGGATGGGAAACCATTGGATATTCCTATCGTAGGTAATTACGTGGTGGTTCCAAGACCAAATTCTGCAACAATTTCTGCAGATAAGATGAACGTTGTTTATCGTGGTGTCGCTAACCCAATGACTATATCTTTTGCTGGTGTACCAGATAATAAGGTTAGTGCTAGTGGAGCAGGTTTATCTAAAGCTTCTGGTACTGGGAAATATGTAATGAATCCTGGAACAGGTAGAGAAGTTACTATTAATGTTTCTGCTACTTTAGATGATGGTACAAAAGCAAGTGACCAGCAAACGTTTAGAATTAAAGATATTCCAAAACCTACTGGTACAATTGCAGGTCAAGATGGTATCGTAAAATTACCGAAGCGTAATTTAGAAATCGGAACGGTTGGTGCAAAATTAGAAGATTTCGTATTCGATCTACCAATTAACGTGACATCATTTAAAATAAAAGTACCTGGACAACCTACAGTTGCTGTTGCTGGTACAAAAATGAATAGCCAGGCAAAATCAGCTATTGGTAGAGCTCGTAGTGGAGATGTAGTTACGATATTTGATATTGAAGCTAAAATAGAAGGCAATGCGAAATATCGATTAAAAGGAGTTTCGCCTGTAGCTGTTGAAGTTACAAACTAATTGATAACTACGACGGTATCAATAAAAGAAAATCCCAAATTATAACAAATAATAAGATGAATTTAAAAAGCTTTTTATGTATAGGAATAGGAGTTTTAGCTGCAAATTCGATGTTTGCTCAAGCTAATATCCTAAATGCAAAAATACCAGAAGAAATTGGTATGAAAACTGAAGCACAGTTACTTCTAGATAACGACAAGCCTTTAGAATATGGATATGTCGGAGATAGAGATATCTTATTTTCTAAAATGACTTGGGAAAAAGTTGTCTTGGATGAGCGTGCCAATTTTCCTTTATATTTTCCGATTGAAGATAATTTAGGAGACGACAGAAAATCATTGTATATGGTTTTAATGGAAAATGTCAATAGTGGTATCATCCCTAAGGTATATGCAGACTCCTATTTTACGGAAGAACGTACCATGGAAGATCTTGCGCCTTCCTTAAAAAAGGAAGAGATTACAGATGTAGGAATTGATTGGATGAATGCAGAAGGTGTTTCTGATACATCATTAGTTCCAGAGGAGTATGTGATCCGTAGAGAGATTGGACCAGCTGATATCAATTCTTATTTAATTAAGGGACTCTGGTATTTTGATAAGCGTCAAGGGGAATTAAAGTATCGTATCTTAGGTATTGCACCGGCAGCACCAGATGTAAACTTTATTGACTCTGATGATGAGGCTAATAAGGAACCAATTGGTTTATTTTGGGTGTTTTTTCCAGAAATAAGAGATATCATGCATGATGCTAAAGCATTTAACAATAAGAATAGTGCTGTGCCGTTGTCTTTCGATCATTTATTAAACAGCAGACGCTTTAGTGGAATTATCTACAAAGAAGAAAATGTTTATGGTGATAGAGAAGTAAAAGAGTATGTCGCTGAAAATGCATTAATGCAGCTTTTAGAATCAGAACGTATCAAAGACAAAATCAGAAACTTTGAACAAGATATGTGGAGTTACTAGTTAACTTAACATAGATAATATTATAAACGCTCACTTTTTAAGTGGGCGTTTTGCATTTCTACAGAGGCAGGAATCTCGGCAAATTATTTTCATACATGATTAATATTTCAGAATCCTTTGAACCAAAGTTTTATTTACTTTTGCCACAATGAAACAAGTAGATTACATTATTGTAGGTTGTGGATTGGCAAGTATTGCATTTTGCGAGGAATTGCGTGCGAATAACAAAACATTTTTGGTCTTCGATAACAATTCACAGAAGTCGTCAATAGTTGCTGCAGGACTTTACAATCCTGTGATATTAAAACGTTTTTCGGAAGTATGGAAAGCCAAAGAGCAACTCGCATTGTCAATACCTACATATACCAGAGTTGAGAACGAATTAAACATTAAAATCGACTACAAGCTTCGAATTTTAAGACGTTTTACTTCCATCCAAGAGCAAAACAAATGGTTTACGGCGTCAGATAAACCAGGTCTTGAAGCCTATCTTTCAACAGAACTGGTTAAAAACACGAATTCAGCAATTGATGCACCATTTGCATTGGGAGAAGTTTTGCATGCAGGCCGTATAGATACTGAAACTTTAATTTTAAATTATAAAAATTTTTTAAAGGAGAATGATTGTTTTGAAGAAGGAACTTTTCAGCACAGCAAAATACAATTCGAATCGGGTATAATTCAATATAATAACCTTCAAGCAAAACAGATAGTATTCGCTGAAGGTTTTGGAGTAAAGCAAAACCCCTACTTTAAAGCTATTCCGCTAACGGGCTCTAAAGGAGAGATTATAACCATCAAGGCACCAGATTTAAAAATTGATTACGCCGTAAAATCTTCAGTCTTTGTTATTCCGCTAGGAAATGATTTATATAATGTTGGTGCGACTTACGATAATGACGATAAAACTAATCAGCCTACAGAAAAGGCGAAAGAAGAATTACTTTCAAAACTAAAAACTTTTATCAATTGTGAATTCCAAGTTGTGAATCACGTCGCAGGAATAAGACCTACCGTAAAAGATAGACGACCTTTAGTGGGCAGGCATGCAGAGCATAAAGATCTATATGTTTTAAATGGACTGGGAACAAGAGGTGTGATGATTGCACCTTATGTCGCTAAGAAACTCTATAATTTTATAGAAAATAATGACGTCTTAGATTCTGAAATTGATGTGAATAGGTTTGTTTAGTATGCAGTCCACAGTCCACAGTCCACAGTCCACAGTCCACAGTCTACAGTAAAAAAAGTGTAAAGTATTAAATGTCTATTGTAGGAAGTTTTATTTCAAGTACCGACCTTTTTTCTTTGTGCGCCTTGGTGTTTTCTTGGTATAACTTATTGAAATAGCTTTTAAACAGGATCCATCGTCGGCAGTTTTCAGTCCACAGTTCTCAGTTTGTATTATAGAATATAACATGTTTTTATCCATTCGAGTAAGAGTCCCTTCCTTGGGGAAGGCTAGGATGGGCTTTTAGCTTTGCTTTTATCATAACTCAAAAAGAGATTAATCCAAATATTACGGGATAATCTCATTATTACCGGCATAAAACCTATTAAAGTAGCTACAATTGCAACAAAAGCGATGGTCAATGAAGATTCCAACATATTATAGCTGATGATAAAAGCAGCTACAGCAAAAGCAATACCAACACCATAACTCACATACATTGAACCGTAAAAAAAAGAAGGTTCTATTTGATATTTAGTATGGCAATGCGAGCATTTCTCTTGCATTTTGATAACTTCTGAAAGCACGTAAGGGTTTTTATTTACATACATCGATTCCTGATGGCATTTTGGACAAACACCAAACAGAATGCTGTACAATTTCATTCCTTTTCTAATCATATTTAATAGCTTACTTTTGCACTTTTAAAATTAAGAACAAAGATAACTTTTTTAGGTTTGATGTTCTGTAACTTATGTCACAAATATGCTTAATATCCATAATCTTTCCATTTCGTTTCAAGGTGAATATCTGTTTGAGGAAATTACATTTAAGCTAGGTCTTGGGGACAGAATCGGTTTAATCGGTAAGAATGGTGCTGGCAAATCCACCATGCTTCGAATTTTATCTAAAGAACAAGAAGCCGATACAGGACAAATTGCAGCAGACAAAGATTTAAAAATAGGGTTTCTAAAACAGGATATCGACTTCGATTTTGGCAAAACCGTTTTAGAGGAATCCTATGAAGCTTTTAAGGAAATTAAAGATTGTGAAGCCAAACTAGAACATATAAACACACAATTAGCAGAACGGACGGATTACGAAAGTGAATCCTATAATCAATTAATGATAGATCTGAATGATGTGCAGCATCAATACGAAATCTTAGGCGGTTATAATTATCAAGGTGAAACTGAGAAAATCCTTCAAGGTTTAGGATTTAAACGTGAAGATTTTGATAAATTGACCGATACGTTTTCTGGAGGTTGGAGAATGCGTATAGAATTAGCAAAACTTTTACTTCAAAATAACGATTTATTGCTCTTGGATGAGCCAACCAACCACTTGGATATTGAATCTATAATTTGGTTGGAAAACTTTTTGAAAGGCTATAGTGGAGCGGTAGTCATTGTCTCTCACGATAAGATGTTTTTAGATAACGTCACCAATCGAACTATCGAAATCTCATTAGGGAGAATTTATGATTACAACAAGCCTTACACAAAGTTTTTAGCTTTGCGAAAGGAAATGAAAGTGCAGCAACTTGCCGCTCAAAAAAATCAAGAGAAGAAGATTGAGCAAACTGAAAAACTCATCGAAAAGTTCAGGGCTAAAGCTTCTAAGGCAACCATGGCACAATCGTTAATTAAAAAGTTAGATAAAATTGATAGAATTGAAGTTGATGAAGATGACAACAGCGTAATGAGCCTAAATTTCCCTGTATCTGTTACACCAGGTAAAGTGGTTGTTGAGCTTGAAAATGTGTCTAAATCTTATGGAGAACTACAGGTATTGCACAACGTTAATTTAGCCGTGCCCAGAGATATTAAGACAGCTTTCGTTGGACAAAATGGACAAGGAAAATCAACTTTGGCAAAAATTATCGTTGGTGAAATTAAACACGAAGGGAAGTTAAATTTAGGACACAACGTTCAAATCGGCTATTTCGCACAAAACCAAGCTGAGTATTTAGACGGAAGTAAAACTGTTTTAGATACGATGATTGATGCGGCTAACGAAACCAATAGAAGTAAAGTCCGTGATATTCTGGGGTCTTTTTTATTTAGAGGAGAAGAAGCAGAAAAGTATGTGAGAGTACTTTCTGGTGGCGAGCGTAATCGTTTGGCTTTGGCGAAGTTATTGTTGCAACCCTTGAATGTTCTCATAATGGATGAGCCAACAAATCACTTGGATATTAAATCGAAAAATGTACTTAAGGAAGCTTTAAAGAAATTTGAAGGGACTTTAATATTGGTTTCTCACGATAGGGATTTCCTTCAAGGTTTAACAGATACGGTTTATGAATTTAAAGATCAGAATATCAAAGAATATTTAGGTGATATTGATTTTTATCTAGAACAGCGCAATCTTGAAAATTTACGAGAAGCCGAAAAGCGAACCGTTATTTCAGAAAAACCGAAAGAAAGCAATAAACAAAGCTATGAGGATCAAAAAAAGTTAAAGTCTTTAAATAACAAGATTAGTAATTTAGAGTCTGAAATCAGTCAACTGGAAAAAGAGATTAAATCCGATGATGTTAAGTTGGCTACGGATTATGATAAAACAGCTTCAGACCCAAAGTTTTTTGATGCCTATCAGAAAAAGAAAAAATCCATAAAAAAACTAATGGAAGATTGGGAAAGTGCTCAATTTCAATTAGAAGAATTATCTTAACTTATCGTTCCTTTTAAGTTTTTTTTAACTGCAAATCATTCCCAAAAGGATATTTTTGTAGCTTCTTTGTTTTAATCCTTAACTCATAAAAAAACATTAGAAGCTAACCTTCAAAAGGAATTCTATGAGAAAATTACTTTTATTTGCAATTGGTGCTGTTATTATCTTGGCAGCAGTCTTTGGCGCTTACCTAATCGTCAAAAGTAATAAGAAGACTAAGCCAGAAGTTGCAAAAGTTGTAAAGACTGTTTTTGTAGATACGGTTAAAAATTCAACTGTACCCATTACCATTCCTGCAAATGGTAATCTTATTGCAAAAGACAGGTTAGAGCTTTACTCAGAAGTCCAAGGCGTATTCGAAAATTCTTCAGAAGATTTTAAAGCAGGCCAACCGTATAAAAAAGGTCAGTTACTCATTCGTATAAATTCGAGTGAATATTATGCCTCAGTACAATCAGCAAAGAGCGATTTGTATAATTTGATTACCTCATTAATGCCAGACTTAAGATTAGATTATCCTGAAGCCTTTCCGGTTTGGGAAGCTTACCTAAGGAATTTTGATATGAATAATAGTACTGCGGAATTACCAAAATCCGATATTGAAAAAGTCAATTATTTTATTACTGGTCGAGGCGTACAATCTGCTTATTATAATGTGAAGAATTTAGAGCAGCGTCTTTCAAAATATAGAATCTATGCACCTTATAATGGAATTTTAACAGAGGCTTTAGTAAATAAAGGAACTTTAGTAAGGCCAGGACAGAAGTTAGGCGAATTTATAGATACGTCAATTTATGAATTAGAGTTAGCCATTAGTAGAACGTTTAGCGACCTATTGCAAATAGGCGAGAATGTAACTTTAAATACGATAAACAAACAGACGAATTATACAGGCACGGTTTCTCGAATAAATGGTCGTATTGACCAAGCGACTCAAACGGTAACGGTGTTTGTTGAAGTTAAGGGAAAGGATTTAAAGGAAGGCATGTATTTAGAGGCGCAATTAGAAGCTAAAGAGATTCCTGATGCCTACAAAATATCGCGAAAACTATTGGTTGATCAGTCAGAAATCTTCATTATAAAAGATAGTATATTAGATATTCTTGACGTAGAACCTGTTTATTTCTCACCAAAGGAGGTCGTAGTAAAAGGGATTCCTGATAATACCGTTATTCTTTCAAAATCAGTGCCAGGCGCTTATGCAGGTATGTTGGTGAAAGTCAATAAAGAGTCAAAAACCACCGACGTTTCAAATCCAACAGAATAACATGAGAAAAGTTATTGCGTATTTTATAAAATATGATGTTGCGGTAAATATAATTATTATCGCTTTTCTCATTTTTGGCGTTTTAGGGATGTTGCGTCTTCAGTCGTCGTTTTTTCCCTTACAGGAAGCAGAAATTATCTCAATAAATATCACTTATCCAGGAGCAGCACCAGAAGAGATTGAAGAAGGAGTGGTGCTTAAAATTGAAGATAATTTAAAAGGATTAATTGGTGTAGAGCGTGTGACATCCACTTCCCGTGAAAACGGAGGCAGCATAACGGTAGAGATTGAGAGTGATGAGGATATAGATGATATGCTGGCAGAGGTAAAAAACGCTGTAGATCGTGTGCCAAATTTCCCAACAGGAATGGAGCCATTGGTCGTTGCCAAACAAGAACGGATTAGACAAACCATTGATTTTTCAATTAGTGGCGAAAATATTGAACTCGTCGCTTTAAAACAAATAGGAAGAACTATTGAAAATGACCTTCGTGCTATGGAAGGGATTTCTCAAATCAATATAACTGGTTATCCCGAAGAGGAAATAGAAATTGCCGTTCGGGAAAATGATTTGTTAGCCTACAACCTTACTTTTGCTGAAGTTGCTGCTGCAGTATCCCAATCCAATATTTTAACCACTGGTGGAAATATTAAAACCGACACTGAAGATTATTTAATTAGAGCCAACAATAGGTCGTATTACGGTGACGAGCTAAACAATCTACCTGTTAGGGCAAGTGATGACGGAACTATCGTAAGGTTACAGGATGTGGCTACTGTTAGGGATCGATTTTCAGAAACACCAAACGCCACCTTTTTTAATGGCAATGTTGCTGTAAATATTGAAATTACAAACACTAATAGTGAAGACCTTATTTCAACTGCAGATAAGGTTAATGCATATATTGTGGAGTTTAACCAAAAATATTCAGGGATTAAAATTGATGTTGTAAGTGATTCTTCCATACGACTCAATGAAAGAACGCAATTACTCTTAGAAAATGGTGCCATGGGAATTTTCTTGGTGCTTTTATTTTTGTCCGTTTTTTTAAATACAAGATTGGCATTTTGGGTAGCATTTGGTTTACCGGTTGCTTTTCTCGGAATGTTTGTATTTGCGGCGCAATTTGGAGTTACCATTAACGTCTTGTCTCTTTTTGGGATGATCATTGTTATTGGTATCTTGGTAGATGATGGTATTGTGATAGCCGAAAACATCTATCAACATTACGAACAAGGTAAGCCAAGAATACAAGCAGCAATTGATGGTACTATGGAGGTGTTGCCGGCAATTCTCTCAGCTATCATTACAACAGTTTTGGCCTTCTCTACGTTTCTATTTTTGGAAGGTAGAATAGGGGACTTTTTTAGTGAAGTTTCTGTCGTAGTTATCTTAACATTGGTGGTTTCCTTAGTAGAAGCATTAATTATTTTACCCGCACATATTGCCCATTCAAAGGCATTGGTAACGATGTCGTCGGAAGAAAAAGGTGAAAAAAAGGGAATAGCAAAGGTGTTTTTGAAACTTCGGATGATTAATGAATATGGGGATAAGTTTATGGTCTATTGTCGGGATAATTTGTACAGTCCTGTTTTAAGATTTGCATTGAACCAACGCTTTATAACGTTCGCCATATTATTAGCACTAATGATTTTAACGATAGGTGCCAACCAAGGCGGAATTATAAAAACGGCATTTTTCCCTAGTATTGCAAGTGATAGAGTTAGTATAGATTTATTAATGCCAGAGGGAACAAATCCAAAGATAACAGATTCAATAATTACTTTGGTAGAAGCTGCGGCATGGCGCGTTAATGAGACCTTTACAGAGAAACAGTCGGGAAACAAAGCCGTAGTAGAAAATATTATTAAACGTGTTGGTCCTGGTAATAATAAAGCAAGTATCAATGTGAACCTCTTACCTGGAGAGGAACGTGATTTTGGATCACCAGAAATAACCAATGCCATAAGGGAAGAAGTGGGTAATGTTTATGGCGTAGAGCGTTTAACTTTTGGGTCTGGTGGTAACTTTGGTGGATCTCCGGTTTCTATTTCATTATTAGGAAATAATACAGAAGAGCTTAAGTTGGCCAAAACAGAATTAAGAGAGGTTTTGGAACAGAATTCATTATTGGCTGATGTCACAGACACAGATCCAGAAGGGATTAAGGAAATCAATATAGAATTAAATGAAACGGCTTATGCACTTGGTTTAAATCTTAGAGAGGTAATGAGTCAGGTTAGGGCAGGTTTCTTTGGTTTGCAGGCCCAACGCTTTCAAAGAGGACAAGACGAAATAAGGGTCTGGGTAAGATACGACAGAAGCGATAGAGCATCTATAAACGATTTAGATGACATGCGAATCGTATCTCCTTTGGGACAGCGTGTGCCATTTGGCGAAATTGCAACCTATACCATCAAAAGAGGCGACGAAAGTATCAGTCATTTAAATGGCCAGCGTGAAATACAAGTCAATGCGGATTTGAAGGATCCTAACGGAAGTGCGGCAGAAATACTGCTGGATATTCAAAATAACGTAATGCCAGAAATTCTTTCAAAATACCCAACTGTAGGTGTGTCTTACGAAGGGCAGAATCGTGAGGCGGGAAAATTGTCAAAATCTGCAGAAACAACCGTGCCTGTGGTAATATTCTTAATTTATGTGGTTATTGCCTTTACATTTAGAAGTTATAGTCAGCCATTAATGTTAATTTTACTGATTCCATTTAGTTTTATTGCTGTGGCTTGGGGACACTGGTTTCACGATTTTCCTATTAATATTTTATCCATGTTAGGTATCATTGCACTTATTGGTATTATGGTAAATGATGGTTTGGTCTTGATTGGTAAATTCAATGCCTTTTTAAAATCGGGAATGAAGTTCGAAGAGGCTCTATATGAAGCTGGCCGGACACGATTTAGAGCAATTTTCTTAACCTCATTGACCACCATAGCTGGTATTGCACCACTATTGTTGGAAAAAAGCAGGCAGGCACAATTTTTGAAACCAATGGCAATTTCTATTGCTTACGGTATAGGTATTGCCACCATTTTGACTTTAGTGATTTTGCCGATTTTATTGTCAGCAACCAATAGTTTTAAGACCAATAAAAAATGGTTGATGACAGGAAATAGAATTGCAAAAGAAGATGTAGAACGCGCTATAAAGGAACAAAAGATAGATGAAGAACATTAAAATCTATATATCATACAGTTTATTTTTCTTCGGAATTTTAGCTACTGCACAAGAAGTACTGTCCACGGAAGAAGCGGTTAAGCTGGCTTTGGAACATAATTACGGTATTAAAATAGCGACTAATACGGTTGAAGTTGCAGACAACAATAAAGATGTTTTAAATTCAGGTTACTTACCAACACTTACAGGAAATGCAGGAGCGAGTTTAGATGTTCAAAATTCAGAAGGTCAGTTGGCAAATGGGGAAACTCGAGTTGCGGAAGGTGCGGAAACACGCAGATACAATGCTTCAATCAATTTGAACTATACATTATTTGATGGTTTGGGGCGCCTATACAACTATAGACGATTAAAAGAGCAATATCAATTATCAGAATTAGAGGCTCGTGAGACTATTGAAACAACCATGTTACAGCTTTTTTCGGTCTATTACACGGTAGCACAGTTAACTGAAAATGAAGATGTTCTCGAAGAAACCTTAATTATATCAAAAAATAGATTAACCAGAGCTGGTTATCAATTTGATTATGGTCAAAGTACAAAGTTAGATGTTTTAAATGCTGAAGTGGATATTAATAATGACAGTATAAGTGTTATAAATATTAAACAGGAACTGAAAAACACGAAGCGCGATTTAAGCGTTATTTTAGGAAGTAAATATGCAGAAGACTTTATTGTTGAAACGGATTTAAATTTCTTGATACAATTAAATAAAGAAGAACTTCTAGAAAAAACCAAAGCCAATAATGTCTCTTTATTACAGGCAGAACGCAATATCAATATTAGTCAGTATGATATTAGAACCAACAAAGCTCAGTTTTTACCTACATTAGGTTTGATTGGTTCCTATGGTTGGAATGAATCTTCGAATAATAGCCCCTTGGCATTTACGCTTCAAAACACAAGTTCTGGTGTTTCTGCAGGTCTCAATTTAACTTGGAACTTATTTGATGGTGGTAGCACCATAACACAGGTGAAAAATTCTAAAATATTTCTGGAGAATCAACAGTTACAGCAAGAACAATTAATACTTGACATTGAGCGTAACTTTAATAATTCTTGGGATGATTATCAAAATAAATTGTTGATTTTTCAAGTACAGGAAGACAATATAAAAACGGCTCAAAATAATTTTGACCGTACTCAAGAAAAATTCAAACTCGGACAAGTTACTTCCATAGAGTTCAGACAAGCGCAACTCAATCTCTTGAATGCAGAGTTAAGCAGAAATCAGGCAAAATATGATGCAAAATTAGCAGAATTGACGTTGCTTCAGATAAGTGGAGAATTATTAAATGTTGAATTATAAATATTGAACCATTATGGAAGAATACTTCTTTCAATGTCCACATTGCTGGGAACAGATTTCGATGCTCGTAGATGTCTCCCAAAATCATCAAAAGTATATTGAAGATTGTGAAATTTGTTGCAATCCGATTCAAATAACAACAACCATTGAACATCAGGAAATTGTCAATTTTCAAGCTGAAAGTATAGAGCAGTGAAAATTCATAAAATACTCAAAAAGAGGTATTTAAGTTTTTTATTGATGTAGTTCATCGAAAAAAGTTGCAGTTCGAAGTCAATGTAGTTATATTCGTGATGTTATTGTGTCCCTCCACAAAAATCTACTACCTATGAAGACACTAAAAATAACACTACTATGCTGTTTCATTTCAGTACTCTCATTTGCAGGAGTTTCCCAAGATCAAAAGGCGGCTCTTATCGATTTATATAACACGACCAATGGAGAGGCTTGGAATCACACTTGGGATTTGGAGCAACCTGTTTCAAAATGGTACGGACTTACTTTAGAAGATGATAACGTAGTAACCATAAACTTAAGTTTTAATAACTTAAATGGTAGTCTTCCAGAATCCATTTCAAAGTTAACACATTTAAAAGTTCTTGATTTATCGTTCAATAAGTTGGAAGGCGAATTGCCAAGTACTGTAGTCAACTTGTCTAAGCTAGAGATCTTAAAATTATTCTCGAATAGCTTTAGTGGAGCAATACCAACAGATATAGGCAACTTAACCAATTTGAAATCCTTGGAACTGTTTAATAATGATTTTTTCGGTCAGATTCCTTCGTCAATAGGAGACTTAACTAACTTAGAAAACTTAATATTGAGTAGTAATCAATTGATGGGGAAGTTACCATCTAGTTTATCTAATTTAAAATCTCTAAAAGTCCTAAGTGTTTTTGATAATAATTTAATAGGTGCAATTCCATCATCAATTGGCGAATTAACCCAATTAGAAGAATTAGTGCTATCAAATAATGCCTTTTATGGAAATCTTCCAGGTGTGTTAGTGGAATTAAAAAGTTTAAAAACATTACTCTTAAGTAATAATCAGTTTAAAGGAAACTATGCAGTTTTAAAAGAGCAGCTTCCTAATATTGTTGATTTCGACTTAGACGAAGCAAATTTGAAAGGTGCATTGGTAACGTTGGATACTGAAGAAGAAGATTAAGTACTTGCCATAATTAATAACCGATAACGTTCAATTTTATTTTTGAGCGTTATTTTTTTTGTTTAGTCTTTTGTATTCTAAAAAAAGTGTTATCTTTGCAGTCCTAAAATGATTTAGTCGGCATTATGAACCGAAAGTTAAAAGCTAAGATATTCATTTTTTGATCACATCGCGGGATAGAGCAGTAGGTAGCTCGTCGGGCTCATAACCCGAAGGTCACTGGTTCGAGTCCAGTTCCCGCTACTAGAAGAATCAAGCCTTTCAAGAAATTGAAGGGCTTTTTTTATTGATGGGGTGCAACATAGGTACAACAAATTGCTGCTTTTAAATTTTTTTTGAAATTAGTTATTATTAATAACTATTTGAATGCAAAAAAATGTTTAATAAGAGAATTCAAGAGTAAGAACTGTCACTTATATAAATTCTCTTTTGATTTCTATCACACTATAAAATAAAAAATATTTTTTCCTCAAAAAAATGCTTTTTTATTTGTGGCATTCTAAATTTTAGGGGATGGTTTTGATATATTTATAAAATTCCAATTATTAACGATGTTAAGATTAATATTAATAGTGTTCATTTTTTTGAATTTATTTTCATGCAATAAGCTCAAAGATGAAAAAAACTTTAAGGTTGGCTTTTCCCAATGTATCAGTACTGATGATTGGAGAAAATCAATGGATCATGAAATGAAAGTTGAAGCTTCACTAAATGCAGAAATAGATTTAACTATTTTTCAAGCTAATGGAGATATAGAACTTCAAAATGCACAAATTGAGTTCATGTTAAATAATGGTTTTGATGTAATTATAGTTTCTCCGCTAAGATCAGAACCATTAGTTCCAATAATTGAAAAAGCTTATGATAAAGGAGTTCCAGTTATTATTGTAGATCGTAAAATTAAATCTCAAAAATTCACAGCATATATTGGAGCCAATAACATTGACGTTGGCCGCAATGCGGCAAATTATATTGCCTCACAAAATCAAAAAAAAATCAATGTTTTAGAAATAAAAGGAGGCGATGATTCTTCACCCGTTATAGAAAGGCATTTGGGTTTTCATCAAATAGTAGACAAGGAGCCTAATATCAATGTTGTATATAGTATTAGAGATGAAGATGTTAACCAAATGATACCTCAAATCCTAGATTCTTTAAACGTTAGACCAATTGACTATGTCTATGCATTTAATGATGAAATTGCTTATAATACTTGGAAGATTGCAAAATCTAAGGGGGTTGAAAAAGCTATCAAATTTATTGGTATAGATGGTTTAAATGGTGCTAATAATGGTATTCAATTAGTTCAAAAAGGCATATTATCTGCATCTATATTATATCCTACAGGTGGAGACGAAGCAATCAAATTAGCATTAAAAATTTTGACTGGTGAAAGTGTGGCTAAAATAAATGTTTTAACCACTACTGTAATTGACTCTAGAAATGCTGATATAATGAAAAATCAGTTTGATAAAATTAATCAGCACCAAAATGATATAGAAAATCAACAAATAAAAATCAAACAACAAGAAGAAACTTATACGACTCAAAGTAATGCTTTGAAATTACTTTTAGTTCTTTTAATACTTATTATACTATTAGCAGCTTTTAGTATTTATTCTGGTTTTAATTTAAAGAAAAAGAAAAGAGAGTTAGAAATTCAAAACAATAAAATCACGATTCAACGAAATCAAATAAAAAAAATTAATGAAGCGAAGACCAATTTTTTTACAGGTCTTTCTCACGAGTTTAAAACACCAATTACACTAATTCTATCTTCAATAGATTCGCTTTCTGAAAACAAAAATTTTAGGGACCATAAACTTTTAAAAGAAGTTGGTTTGATTTTTAATAATTCAAAACGTTTATTACGTTTAATTAATCAATTGATAGATTTTAGAAAAGTTGAAGATAAAAAATTTATTTTAAGAGCATCAAAAACAAATTTGTTTCAGTTTTCAAATACAATTTTCAAAGATTTTGAAAGAGAAGCCCAAAAAAGAAATATTAACTTTTTATTAAATACAAATAATGAATATTTAGATATCTATTTAGATAGAAACCTAATGGATAAGGTATATTTTAATTTACTTTCAAATTCTTTTAAGTTTACACCTAACAACGGTACCATAAAAATTGAGATTAAAGATATAAAAGAAAGTAACTTTGTTAAAATTTATTTTAAAGATACTGGTATTGGAATACCGAATGATGAAATAAATAATGTCTTTAAAGCTTTTTACCAAGGGTCAAATAATAATAAATCTAGTTCGGGTATAGGTTTGCATTTATCAAAAGAGTTTATAGAATTACATAAAGGAGAAATTGAAGTAAGTTCAAGTAATGGAACAGAATTTATAATTACTTTATATAAAGATAATGTACACCTGAGTTCAGATGAAATTGTTTATGAACCAGCTATCCTAGATAATCCATTGTTAAATTTTAATTTAGACTATGAAGATGATGCTTTCACAGTACAAAATGATTTAATTGAAGAAAATAGAGATTCAATATTAATTATTGAAGATAATGAAGATTTGGTTAAATACTTAAGTAGTAAGCTAAAATTAGAATATAGCGTAAGTATAAGTAACGGTAATAATGTTTTAGAAAAAGCATTTGAAGTAATGCCAGATATTATAGTTTGCGATGTTAATTTACCTGAGAAAAATGGATTCGAAATATGTGATATATTAAAAAAAGATATAAGAACATCGCACATTCCAGTTATTATTTTAACTGCTTATGATAGTAAAGAATCTTATATTCAAGGTTTAGAATCTGGGGCAGACTTGTTCTTAACCAAACCGTTTAGTTTTGCTATTCTATACAGATCAATTAAAAACCTTTTATATAATCGTGAGAAACTTCGTAAACATTATATTAAAAATATATATAAATCTGAACCAATTAAGAAAATAGGTTTATTTGAACAAGATTTTATAGAGGTAATGAATAAACATATTTATGAAAATATAGATGATTCAAGTTTTACAGTAGAACAATTAGCAGCTAAATTAAACATATCTAGAGTTCAATTATATAGAAAAATTAAATCAATTCTAGACATAAGTGTAAGTGATTACATTATAAATATTAGATTAGAAAAAGCAAAAACTTTACTTCAAGATTCAAGGCTTACTATTTCAGAAGTTTCATATTCCGTTGGATTTTCTTCTCCTAGTTATTTTTCTTCAACTTTTAAAAATAAGTTTGGTAAAACCCCAAAATCATATAGAAAAAGTTAATAATATTTGGTTTGTAAAGTGTTTAATTGCTTTTTGTTACACAACTATATTAACCGTAAATGTATCTAAATTGACATTTTTTTTATTTAATCACTAGATTATTAGTGAATAAAATTGGTTTAAATATTTGAATTACAGTATTTTAAAATTTTTATTTATTTTTTTTGTTGAATGTAACATTCCTTATCATTTAGGATAGGTTGGTTTTATAGTTTTATAGAAACTTTAACACCAACATTTAGAATGAATAATAAAATATTAGTTTGGTCAATTACAGCTGCATTAGCAGGTTTTTTATTTGGCTTTGATGTTGTTGTCATATCTGGAGCTGAAAAAAAACTGCAATTATTATGGGGTTCTTCAGACATATTTCATGGTGTAGTTGTAATTGGAATGGCACTTTGGGGCACCGTTGTTGGTGCTCTTTTCGGTGGTATACCAACCAATAGACTGGGGCGTAAAAAAACATTGGTCTGGATTGGCGTCTTATATACTTTATCTGCAATCGGTTCAGGTCTAGCAAACGATCCTATCACATTTGCAATTTTTAGGTTTATTGGAGGCCTTGGTGTAGGCGCATCCACTATAGCAGCTCCTGCTTATATATCAGAAATAGCACCTGCAAAAGATAGAGGTAAATTAGTAGCTCTTTATCAGTTCAATATTGTGTTTGGTATTTTGGTAGCCTTCTTTTCTAATTATATGTTGAATGGCATTGGCGAAAATGCATGGCGATGGATGGTGGGTATAGAAGCCCTTCCAGCAGCTATTTATACGGTCTTTGCTTTAACAGTGCCAAAAAGTCCAAGATGGTTATTGACAAAATTGAGAAATAGTGAGGCGAAGGAAGTTTTAAAGCTAATAAATCCTGATTTAGATCCGGAAAAATTAATGTTGGAGATAAAGGATGAAATGGATAACACGGTCCCGAATGAAAACATTTTCCTTAAGAAATATAGGTTTCCTTTAATTCTAGCATTTGCTATCGCGGTTTTCAATCAATTATCAGGCATTAACGCATTTTTATATTACGCACCCAGAATTTTGGAAGAAGCAGGATTGGGAGAAAGCGCAGCCCTATTAAGTAGTATAGGTGTGGGTATAACCAATATGCTCTTTACACTTTTAGGTATCTTTTTAATTGATAGGTTGGGAAGAAAACAATTGATGTATATCTGTTCTTTCGGTTATATAATTTCCCTTTCTTTAGTATCGGCAGCATTCTTTTTGAATTGGGAAGGGAATGCGATGCCAATATTTTTATTCATGTTCATAGCTTCCCATGCCATAGGACAAGGGACTGTGATTTGGGTATTCATTTCAGAAATTTTCCCTAACCACCTACGAGGTTCTGGGCAATCATTCGGTAGTTCGGTTCACTGGATATTAGCTGCAGTGGTGCCCTCGTTAGTACCAGTGCTATTTTCAGCCATTGGTGCTGGAGTCGTCTTTATGTTTTTCGCTATAATGATGGTATTTCAATTATTATTTGTAGCATTCGTTATGCCCGAGACAAAAGGTATTTCACTTGAAGATTTAAGTAAAAAATTAACTAAAGGTAAAAACTAAATGAAACGATTTTATTATTCAAAACTTATTTTATTGATGATTTGTGTGTCATTATTTCATAATTGTAAAAATAAGTCCATAGCGAGTCAAGACGCAGAAAATATGGCTGATAAAGTGTCATATTCGGAAGAAGAACTGTATAGACCTAATTTTCATTTCACGCCAAAGAAAGCTTGGATGAATGACCCAAATGGGATGTTCTACAAAGATGGGTATTTCCATTTATATTTTCAGCATTATCCAGATGGAAACACTTGGGGACCCATGCATTGGGGGCATGCTATTAGCACAGATATGGTAACATGGAAAGAGATGCCCATAGCTATATACCCAGATGATAAAGGATATATCTTTTCAGGAAGTGCCGTTGTAGATGTTAATAATAGCTCAGGGTTTTCCAAAGGTGGTATTGAGCCTGTAATAGCAATGTTTACATACCATGATATGGAAGGTGAAAAAGCTGGCAAAATAAATTACCAATCACAGGCCATAGCATATTCTTTAGACGAAGGAAAAACGTTTACCAAATATTCTGGAAATCCTGTAATTAAAAATCCAGATATCAAAGATTTTAGAGACCCAAAAATAGTTTGGGATTCTCTACATGATAAATGGTTAATGGTTTTAGCTGCTGGACAAAAAATTATGTTTTATAGCTCTTCAAATTTAAAAGATTGGAAATTAGAATCGGATTTTGGTGAAGGAATAGGTGCGCACGGAGGTGTTTGGGAATGTCCAGATTTTTTTCCAATGGTAGTTCAAGGAACAGATGAAATTAAATGGGTACTGTTAGTGAGTATTAATCCTGGTGGACCAAATAGTGGAAGTGCAACCCAATATTTCGTGGGGGATTTTGATGGAAAACAATTTAAAATAGACCCTTCGTTTGAGGACGACTTAAATAGTACGGAGCATAAATCTATATGGATTGACTACGGAAGAGATAATTATGCAGGAGTAACATGGGCTAATATACCCGATTCAAATGGCCGAAAATTATTTATGGGATGGATGTCTAATTGGGAATATGCTAATGTAGTGCCAACTGAAACTTGGAGAAGTTCTATGACAGTAGCAAGAGAAATTGAACTTCAAAAAGCAGGTGCTAGTTATAGATTGTTATTTCATCCAGTAAAAGAATTAACTAATTATAGAAGTACCAAATTTAAAAAAGAATCAATAGCAATAAAAAGCGCTGAAAAAATTATCGATTCAAAAGAAATAGATTTATCAAGTACAGAAATTAATTTTAAAATTTCAGATTTAAAAAACAGTGGTTTCGCCTTCAAACTAACCAATAAACAAGGAGACACTTTAGCTTTTGGATATAGCCATAATGATAAAAACTTTTTTGTAGATAGAAGAAAATCTGGTAAAACAGAATTTTCAGAAAAGTTTGCAGACCGCATTTCCGTTGCTAAAAGAACATCAACTAATAAAGATTTTCTTGGTACTATTATTCTTGATAAAACGTCTATAGAACTGTTTTTTGATAATGGAGAAACAGTAATGACTGAAATATTTTTTCCGAACGCACCATTCAGCAAACTAAGTATTGAACCCAAAGACCAAGAATTTACTCTTGGTAACGTAGAAATTAACCAACTAAATATTAACTAAAATAATTTAAAATGAAATTAAAGCAACTTTTATGTCTGCCTGTATTTGCTCTTATAAGCATTTTGGCGCAAGCTCAGGTAAAAGGTACTGTTACCTCACAGGAGGACGGGATGCCTATACCTGGCGTATCTGTAATTGTATCTGGCACAACCCAAGGTACCGCAACAGATTTTGATGGTAATTATGTGTTGGAAAATATGGATGCCAATGCGACTTTGGTTTTCAGCTACATAGGCTTCAAATCTCAAGAAATTCAAATCAATGGACGTTCAGTAATAGACGTTGTATTGGTCATGGATGAGGCTGCACTAGATGAAGTTGTGTTGACGGGATATACTAAAGAACGTAAAGTAGATGTGACAGGAGCCATAAGTGTTGTAGAAATTAGTGACATTGAAGGACAGAGTAGAAGTTCTGGAAATGCTATGCAGGCTTTACAGGGGCGTGTTCCAGGGCTTTTTATTGAAAAGTCTGGAGACCCAACTGGGGCAGCAAGTAATATTTTAATACGTGGTATTACCACTCTAGGAGATAATAGCCCACTTTATGTAATTGATGGGGTTCCAACCAAGAGGCCTGAGGTGTTTGCAAGTTTAAATCCTGAATCCATAGAGTCTATCCAAGTACTAAAAGATGCATCAGCTTCATCTCTTTATGGATCAAGAGCAGGGAATGGTGTCATAGTAGTTTCTACCAAAAGTGGAGCTAAGGGAGAGCGCGTTACTGTAAGCTTTAATTCAAATTTGTCCATGCAATCTGAAAAACAACAACGTTATGAAATGATGAATGCACTTGAAAGAGGACAGGTCCTATGGCAGGCTTCTGTTAATGATAATGCAGATCCAAACGCAGGCTACGGCTCAATTTACAATTTTGATTGGAATGAAGATTTTAACAACCCAGTACTCAATAATGTAAGTGTTCAGCCATTTGTGGGAGGTGATACATCTGTTCCTGTTGGTGATACAGATTGGCAAGACGAAATGTATGATACTGGTTTTGTATTTAATAATGAAGTAACTATTTCTGCAAGTTCAGAAAAATCATCCGTGATGTTGAACTTCGGTTACTTAAAAAACACAGGAATGCTTAAATACACAAATTATGATCGGTATTCTGCAAAAATAAATGCTAACACTAAGTTGTTTAATGATAAAGTTAGGGTTGGGGTAAATACACAGTTTTTTACTTCCAATGAAACATTAGTTTCTCCAGATGTTGGTAGTGCTCCAACTACAGGTTTAGCAATTACTTTAGCTCCAACAATTCCTGTTTATGATATTAATGGAGAGTTTGCTGGTCCTATTGGATCAGGTTATTCAGATAGAAATAATCCTTTATTAATGCAATATTTAAACCGTTGGGACAATGCTGATAAAAATAGTTTTTTTGGTAATGTCTTTGCAGAAATTGATCTTTTAAAGGGTTTAAAGTTTAGGACAAGTGCAGGTTTAGATTTTAGCGATTTTAAAAGAAAAGACATTGAACGTAAAGTAAACAATGGATTTATTGTTAGGGATAATAACCGTTTAATAATTGATACCAATAAGTTTTCAAGTTTTGTATTTACAAATACATTAAATTATGATTTAGAATTAGGGGAAAATCACCGATTTTCTGCTTTATTAGGTTATGAGTATATAAGAAATGATTTTGATACAGTCTTAGCTCAAGCCGACGATTTTCCGTTTGAGACAGAAGACTTTTTTGTCTTGAATGCAGGCACGGGAGCAAGAACGTCTAGAGGTACATCAACGGCAAATACAACCGTTTCCCAATTCGGAAAAATTAGTTACGCTTTCTCAGATAGGTATTTGGCATCCTTTACTTTGCGTCGTGATGGGTCTTCCCGTTTTGGTCCTAATACGCGTTATGGTATTTTTCCAGCAGCGACTGTTGGTTGGAGAATAAGCAATGAGGACTTCTTTCCGGAAAACGATGTTGTTTCTAACTTAAAGTTAAGAGCTGGATATGGGGTTGTTGGTAATCAGGAAATTGGTGATGGTGCGCGTTTCGGTTTATTCGAAACAAGATATGGGCCTAATCAAAACCTTTATTCACCTGACTTCTTCAATGTCTATTATAATGTGGGAACGGCTTATGATATTAATGGTAATAATACTGGAACATTGCCATCAGGATTTGTAAGAATTCAATCAGAGAACAATAATTTAAGTTGGGAAGAAACGGCTGAATATAATTATGGTATCGATTTTTCTTTATTCAATAATAATATTACAGGGTCATTTGATTATTATACTAGAGAAACTAAAGGCATTTTGCGCGCTCCCAGAACAATTGCAACACAGGGTGAAGGTGCTAATACCGTATTAAACATTGCTAATACCGAAGGGCAAGGTTGGGAGTTTGCAATAGGATATAACAAAACATTTGATAGCGGTTTTACCTTTGGGATTACAACCAATATATCTCATTTTGCAGATAAAATAACAAAGCTTAACGAAGGGGGAGAAACAGATTTTGGAGGTACTGTTGATAATTCAATTATTGGACGCTCAGTGTTCTCCATTTTTGGTTATAGAACAGATGGACTTTTTCAAAGTCAAGAAGACGTGAATAATAGCCCAACTCAAGATTTGGCAAGACCAGGTAGTATTAAATATGTTGATATTAACGGTGATGGGATTATAGATGTAGATGATAGAGATTGGATAGGAACAACGCTTCCAGAATTAGAGTATGGCGTTACAATAAACTTAGCTTATAAGAATTTTGATTTCTCGTTATTTGGATCGGGTGTAACAAACCGTATTGGTCAAGACCCTTACGTATTTTATAACAATTTTGCATCGGGCAGAGAAAATGGAGGTGTTGGGCTTTTAAACGCTTGGACGCCAGAGAATACAAATACTGATGTCCCCTCTGCAACATTAGCGTTTAATGATACGAGAACATCAGACTACACCTTTAGAAAAAATTCTTATTTCAAATTAAGAAACCTACAAATAGGTTATTCCTTACCACAGGATATAATTAGTGGACTTGGAGGAATGACAAGTGCTAGATTTTATTTACAAGGAGAGAATTTATTCTGGATTACGCATAAAGACTATTTAGGTCCAGATCCAGAGCGAACGGATGTAAATAGAATACCAGTGCCAACAGTCCTTTCTTTAGGATTTAACTTAAACTTTTAAAAAAAATTGATCATGAAAAACAAAAAAATATTTTTAGTTTGGCTGTTAGCGATAGCTTTTCTGACAGCCTGTAGTGAAGACGTTCTAGATTATAAACCAGAAGGATTATTATCACAAGATGATGTGAGTACCAACGAGAATTTAGAAGGGTTGGTTATAGCTGCCTATGCAAGTATAGCAAATGATGAAGTGGTTGGCCCAATAACGAATCAATGGGTATACGGCAGTGTGCGTGCTGATGACGCTTACAAAGGAGGAGGCGGTATCGGTGATGTAGATGTAATTCATCGTTATGAAATGTATAATCTAACCATTCCAGATTATGGAGATTGGATGACACCCAAAACTTGGGTGAACCATTATAAGGCTATAAGTCGTGCTAATTTTGCCTTAGAGTTGATTAACGAAACATCTGAAGCAGATTTTACTACAAAAACGCTAAGACAAGCTGAACTTCGCTTTTTAAGAGCCCATAGTCACTTCATGTTGAAATTGTTATTTAAAAAGGTGCCTTATATAGTTGAAACTATGACGGCTGAAGAAAAAGCAAATGCCACTAATGATATGACCAATGATGAGTTGTGGAATATGATAGCAGAGGATTTCTTATTTGCTTATAATAATTTACCACAAGCTCAAGATGAAGTTGGACGAGCCGATAAAAATGCAGCTGCAGCTTATTTAGCAAAACTACGTTTATATCAAGCTTACGAGCAAAATGACACACATCAAGTAACTAGCATAAACTCTGCTAGGTTGCAAGAAGTTATTGATTACGCTGATGATGTTACGGGAGCTTTAGAGCCAGATTTTGGGAATAACTTTTTAGATGGATTTGATAATGGACCAGAATCAATTTGGGCAGCTCAATTTTCAATAAATGATGGTACTTTGGTTAGCAGGGTAAGTTTTGTTACAGGGCTTAATTCTCCTCATGGTTCAGTCTTATATGGCTGTTGTGGTTTTCACTTAGCAAGTCAAAATATGGTGAATGCCTTTAAAACGGATACTAATGGCTTACCGCTTTTGGATACATTTAATGATACAGATATTTATGACTCAGTAGATGGTAATGGTGAAACATCACTTGCTGGTGGACTTACGTTAGATCCAAGAATAGACCATACCGTTGGTATTCCTGGAAGACCATTTAAGTACAGAAACATGGTTAACAATGCTGGGGATATGATTTATAACTTTAGTTGGGCTAGAGACCCTGGTGTTTATGGGTATTTTGGAAACATGAAAGAACAACAAGCTCCAGACTGTTCTTGTTACGTAAAAGAGGGGCCGTTTATTGGAACATCAAAAAATGTCGATTTTATTAGATATGCAGATGTCCTATTATGGAAAGCAGAAGCTATGATCCAACTCAATCAAGTGTCTCAAGGTATAGCAATAATAAATCAAATTAGAGACCGTGCAGCTAATAGTACTAACAGACCAATTAATGCTGGTGCTACTGATGTTTATGGTATTGGAACTTATCCATTAACACTTTCAAGTGAAGAAGCGCTTAAAGCGTTAAAGTTTGAACGTCGTTTAGAGTTTGCTATGGAAGGTGCCAGATTTTTTGATTTAGTAAGATGGGGTGAAGCAGCAGAGGTTTTAAATGGTTATGTAGATGTTGAGAAAACAAAAAGAGATTTTTTAGCCAATGCACAATTTACCGCTGGTAGAGATGAATACTATCCAATACCACAAAGAGAAATTGATATAACAGGAGGATTATACATACAAAATCCAGGATATTAATTAATTGAAAGGATTATAGTTTTTGAGTTAGTTTGGTAATTCCAGAAGAAATTCATTATAAATGGCTTCTTCTGGATATCAAAAGATTACTGATAATCATATAATAAACAAAAGAAGTTATGAAATCGAGAAATGAAATTAAATTTTTTACCACAGTACTTCTGTTAAGTCTTTTTATTATGGCTAATAGTTGCCAAGTCACAGATGATTCAGTAGATACAATTCAGGGACCTGATTTGACTAATCCAGATGATGATCCAGATACCGACCCTGTGTTTGAAAATTTGCAATGTACACCGCAGATAGAACAATCTGATTATTCAATTTATAAAATAGGATCAAATGGAAGACGTATAGGTGATTTAATGCCTATTTACGATGATGCTTCAAATAAATTTTATATATATTATTTGAAAGATATTTGGAATGATAACTCAAATCAAAGACATCCATGGTATACACTATCTACGACTGATTTTTCATCGTATGATGAGATTAGTTCAGAAATAATTAGTTCAAGTTCTGCAGTATGTGACCAAGACTTTGCTATTGGTTCAGGATCGGTCTTTGTTAAAGACAACATATATTACGGTTTTTACACAGGGCATAATCCTAATTTCCCATCAAATTGTGTAAATATAAAAGAAGGTATTATGTTGGCAACTTCAACGAATCCTGAAGCTGGTTTTACTAAGAACAGCACATTTACAACTATTTATGCGCCAACAGGAATGCAGTTTGATGAGCAAGATAATTTTAGAGACCCTTATGTTTTTGAAGATGCGGGAACTTACTATATGCTTGTTAGTGCCAGAGCAAATGTTGGTGGAGTTTTTAAAGGCGTTATTGCTTCTTACATATCGACAGATTTGTTGTCTTGGACATACGATGACATTTTTTACGATGGAGATAATAGTACTTACTTTATGATGGAAACAGCTCAAGTTTTCAAAATGGGAAGTATGTATTATTTAATCTTTTCTGATATTGATTCACGTAAAGTTTTATATAGAAAAAGTAGTTCAGCAACTGGACCATGGGAGCAACCAACTAGTTCAGAATTTCTAGATGGTAATGATTTTTATGCTGCAAAAGCAGTAAGTAACGGCACAGATGCCTTTATGATGGGGTGGACTGCAAGAACTGAGAATAATTTAGATTCTGGTGTTAAAACTTGGGGCGGAAATTTAGTGGCTCACAAATTAACACAAGACTCTAATGATGATTTGATGTTGTCTATACCAGATGCAATTAGCAGTGGTATGCAAACAGAAATTGCTCTAGAACTAAATAGAGAAATTGGCACTTTTGAAAAAACAGATGCAAACGAAGAGTCTTATAATCTTAGTAGTTCTACTAATAATGATGTTTCGGCGGTTTTTTATGAACCTATTGACGCACCAAGATATTTGATATCAACTACTGTATCATATTCACAATCAAATAGAGACTTTGGATTTTTTCTGGGTGCTTGTGACGAAAATGACAACGTAATAAGTTTACGTTTTGTACCAAGTGAGAATAAAATAAGATTAGATAAAACAACTAGGTCATCTTTATCAAGTTCAACAATTTCGGATAATGAGACTTCTTTCACATTAGAACCAAATGTAGATTATGATGTTAAGATGGTTGTAGAAAATTCCATAGTTGTAATCTATATAAATAACCAAGTTGCACTTACATCAAGAGTTTATAAAGCACCAAATACATCTTGGGGTGTATTTGCAGATAATAGCTCAGTGTCTTTTAAAACAATAAAAGTAACTAAACCGTAAGTAAAGTTACTCCTGTAAAGTATGCAGTATTTCAAAATAACAAATAAAATAAGAAAATCATGATTAAAATTATTAAAAGAATAGCGATGTTTTTAGTGTTCGGCTTCTTATTAACACTCACATCATCCTGTGAAGATTTAGAATTAGACCCAATTAATCCAACCATTGCCCAAAAAGTAAGTGGATTGAGCGTTGATTTAAATGGTGATGATGCTGTTTTAACTTGGACGAATCCATCAAATGTAAGTAGCATAGTTGTAAGTCATACCGATGGTATTGAAAACATTCAAAGTGCGGCAATAACATTTAGCTATGGCATTATTGATGTAAATAAGGATTATACATTTACCGTAAAAACAAAAGATGCTGAAGGTAATCTTTCTTTAGGTGAAACCGTTAGCTTACGTAGGGAAGGTCCAGAAGCTGTTCGTAACTTTAATGCTCAACAAGGTGGTAGTAACCTTATACTAACATGGGATTTAATAGAAACTGGTTTGCAAAGTATAAGGTTGCAAATCAATAATGATATAGTCAATTTACCTGGAGATGCTACATCTTATACTATAAGCGATATTGCTGAAGGGGATTATACTTTTAAAATCAACACTTTTGATACCGCGAATGTGATTTCACCTTCAAGAATTATTGAATACCTTGTGAGTTTTGATATTAGAAAAATAGCATTTTTAGGTGCTGCTGCTGAAAATACACCTGTGGCATGGGACGCCTGCAACGGTGGGGATTTTACAGTAGATGATGATGAAACCGCTGCCCAGTGGTTTCCAAATATTGCAGGACCTTTTACAGAAGTTACTTATCATTCGTTTACCGATGTAGCCAATGGCGAGGTAGATTTAAGTGTATATCATGCTATTTGGATTCAGTTCGATGGTGGCTGGTGGGGAGACAGGGTAGCCCAATTCCCTAATAATGGTGCTAACTGCATCATTGGTGAAGGCCCTGCGGATAGTCCAGCATGTTCAGATTTAGCCGATAATTTAATTAATAGAGTTACAACCTATTATGAGGCAGGTGGAAATCTACTTGTAAGCAATTTTGCTGCATTTATTTTAGATGATATTGGTGTGGTTGATGGTAATGGAGTTCCTAATCAAGCTTTTGGAGGTATAGGATATGAGGATTGGGCAACAGGTGATGCTTGGGGTGGTAGCTGGACAGCAGATACTTCTAGCCCATACTTTACTGGGGTATCTTCAAATGCAGGTGGTTGTATTGGAGCAGATTTTGAGACTTTAGCTGCTGGTACTTTAAAAAAGAATAGAGTCGCTCAATATAATATGGATTTTGGTCCATGGGAAGCTGCGACATTGGATGAAGCACGGTCAAATTTTGAAGCTGCTGTAGGTGGTAACATTCTTTGGGGTAACTGCGTAGGTAACGAAGTTTGGGGTGTTGAATGGCCATCAGATGGAACAGCTGGTACTGTAGTTTGTGCTATAGGTGGAACGTGGGATTGGGAAGTAGGTGGTGTGCCAAATGGTGATAATATGAAGATTATTACTAAAAATATTTTAAATCATTTGGCAGATTTAGGTCTTTCAAACTAATAAAATTTTTAACGTCAGTGTTAGAGTACACTGCCAGTGTTAAAATTATATTTTAAAACTTTGGATGAAAATACTAAAGAGTTATTAAATTCTAAACTAGAAAAAAAATAAATATTTGAGTTAGTGTTTAATTTAGTTGAATTTTTCCCAAAAGAATTTAAATTTAACTTCTTTTGGGATTTTTTTAAAAAGAAATATTATGGCTAGAATAGTATGTTTTGGAGAAGTATTATGGGATGTGTTTCCAACCCATAAAAAAATAGGAGGTGCGCCTTTAAATGTAGCAAGCAGACTACAATCATTTAAACATGATGTAACAATGATTAGCGCTATTGGGAAAGATAAAGGTGGAGCAAAAATTATGGAATACCTTAAAGATTGTGGTATAAATATGAGTTCTGTCCAAATACTTAGCGAATATAAAACTGGGAAAGTAAAAGTGATGTTAAATGATAAAGGTTCAGCATCTTATGACATTAAATACCCTCGTGCCTGGGATAAAATAGGTGTAACAGAAGTTTCTAAAACTGCTGTAAAAAAGGCAGATGCATTTGTGTTCGGAAGTTTGGTTGCTAGAGATGACATTTCTAGAAATACATTGTATGAGCTTGTAGAGCTTGCTAATTATAAAATTTTCGACCTTAATTTAAGATCACCGTATTATACGAAAGAAGTATTGTTTCATCTTATGAAAAAAGCAGACTTCATAAAGTTTAATGATGATGAGCTTTTTGAGGTAAGCAAGTATATGGGTTCTAAATATAACTCTTTAGAACAAAATTTAAAATACATAGCTGATAAGACGAATACAAAACATATTTGTGTTACTAAAGGGCCGCACGGAGCTGTTTTATTATATGATGACAAACTATTTTACAATAGTGGATTTCAAATAAAGGTCATAGATACGGTTGGAGCTGGAGATTCCTTTTTGGCATCACTTATTAGCCAATTATTAAACAAAAGTTCTCCACAAGACGCTATTGATTTTGCATGTGCTGTTGGTGCTTTGGTGGCTCAAAATAAAGGGGCGAATCCTAGATTAACACTTTCAGATATTCATAGTTTTATGACGCCTTAGAAGCTGCTATTTTTATTCACTCAAGAATTGAGAAAGTCTTAAAATTTGGTAATCGTTTCTAGCGTTTTTATCCGTTGATTTATTTCGAATGCAATTTTACCTGCCAGCAATCCGTGATTTTCATGGTTGAATGTTAAAACCTAATTTTGTTTTAGTGACAATCAGTTTAATAACGTTTAAGTTTTAATAATTTTTTTAATGACTTTGGCTAACTTACGTGGTGATTCCATGGGTATTAAATGTCCAGATCTACCAAACGTAATGAGTTTTGCCGTTTCTAGATATGGTAAAACCTCTTCTTGAATGGCATTAGTTGTTATTACAGGGTCATTCTTACTACAGATTACAAATGTCGGAACATCAATATTTTTGATTGCCCAGCTAATATCATTAGTCATTCCCGTTTCAATCCACCATTTCCAAGTTGCATTATCTACTTTTAGTTGACTTTCAACGGCATATTTGAACCTTTTTCTATTCAACTTTTTATTAGTGCTTTGCTCTACAGTTGTTACTGCACTATCTTGATCAGGATGATTTAACATTCGCTTTTTTTCTTCAGCAGTCATATTTTCAATAGTTGGAGGGGAAGGTGCAATTAGAATCATTTTTTGAGGTAAGCAGTCGTGATTTATAAAAGCAGTAAACAAAGCGAGTTTTCCGCCCATGGAATGACCAACCAATATATAGTTATCTAAGTCTAGTGCTTTAATTTGGTCACTGATCCATTGCGAGAAACTACGAATGGATTTTTCTTCTAAAGGTGACGTATTATCGAATCCTGGCAGTGTCAAAAAAATTTACAGTCAAACCTTTTCGGTAATTTCTTAGAAAGCCATTTCCAACTTCCACCGTCTCCACCGAAATAATGTATAAAAACTAAGGTCATTTTTTGTTGCGACATTTTTTATGATTGAATTACTAAATTAAAAGATCGCAAATTTAGGTATAGATTTTTAAAGTCTTCCGAGTTAAAATGTTATGGGTTATAAAAACTCTTAAATGTGTCAAAATTTCTAAACTCGCAAAATTTAGCTCAAAAAGGCTAATAACTAAAGCATTAAAGTTAATGACGCTTGCTCAAAACAGCTAGATTTGGAAACATCCATTTAATATTCTTATGCAAAAACCAAATGAACGATTAACAAACCAAACAAGTATTGTAACAGGTGCGAGTTCTGGAATAGGAACAGCAGTAGCTAAAGCATTAGCAAGGGAGGGTTCAAATGTAATTATTAATTATCACAATAATAAAATTGGAGCGGAGGAAGTCGCTCATGCAATAACCCAAGACTCCAAGAATGCTGGCGTTCGGATTAAACAGGCAGATGTTAGTGATGAGGCTTCAGTTAAGGAATTATTCAAGTTTGGTAAAACCGAATTTGGTACTATAGACATTTGTGTATCAAATTCTGGAATTCAAAAAGATGCACCATTGCATGACATGACAATTAGCCAATGGAACCAAGTTATTGGAGTCAACCTTACAGGCCAATTTTTGTGTGCTCGCGAAGCGCTTAAGGAATTTATGGCGAATGGTGTGCAGGAAAAAATTTCGTCATCAGCGGGTAAAATAATTCATATGAGTTCGGTCCATGAGGTAATTCCTTGGTCAAACCACGCTAATTATGCAGCGGCCAAAGGCGGTATAGTGATGTTAATGCAGAGTATTTGTCAAGGTTATGCGAAGTATAAAATTAGGTGTAATAGCATTGCACCTGGCGCAACTAAGACAGCTATTAATAAAGACGTTTGGAATAATGAGCAAAGCTATAACGACCTGTTGCGCTTAATACCCTACAACCGGATGGCAGAACCTGAAGATATTGGTGCTGTGGCCAGTTGGTTGGCATCAGATGAATCTGAATATATAAATGGAACAACAATCTTTGTAGATGGTGGGATGACGTGTTATCCTGGATTTACTACTAACGGATAAAATAGAATCATGGATTTAAAAATTAAAGGAAAAACAGCTTTGATTACAGGAGCAGATTCTGGCATTGGTTTAGAAACTGCGAAATTTTTAGCGAGAGCTGGCGTAAACATTATTCTATCGGATAAAGATGGTGGAGAAGAACTCGATGAAGCCAAGCGAATAGTGGAAGCTGAGTCAAACGATAACAATAAGATTGTTACAATAGCCGCTGATCTTTCTAAGAATGAAGGAGTTTTAAAGATGGCAAAACAAATAGATGATGATTTTGGTGGTGTACATATTGTATTTCACTCTGCAGGTGCTCGCGGTGCTGCAGATGATTTTTTAAATCTTACTGATGATGATTGGATGAAAACAATTGAAATAGATTTATTAGGAGCTGTGAGAGTTGCACGAGCCTTTATTCCTCAGATGCAAAAAAACAATTGGGGACGGATGATTATGGTCGCATCAGAAAATGCATTTCAGCCTTATGAGAATGAAAGTCCATACAATGCCTGTAAAGCTGCTATAGTTAATTTATCTAAATGCTTATCGAGATCCTATTCTAAAGAGAATATGTTATTCAATTGTATATCACCAGCATTTGTAAAAACACCAATGACCGAAGCCATGATGGAAGAAGTAGCGGAAGAACAAAATTTATCGATAGAAGAGGCTGAGGCGTGGTTTGTAAAAAATAAAAGACCACATATTGCCATGGAACGACGTGGAAAACCAGAAGAAGTCGCTTCAACTGTGGCATTTTTATGTTCTGAACACGCAAGCTATATCAACGGATCAAATATTAGGATTGATGGTGGTGCAGTTGAATCTGCTTTTGGATAAGATTAAATACTGCTGAGCTGCTTCGCCTTTGTGCTCAAACTTTTTTTCCAACTATAAAATGGCTCAGTACTTTCATTGTATTTACAAAAGGTTTCAACGGTACTTATTTCTTCTGTAACAGAGATTATTTCTAGCTTCTGTTTTAAAGTTCATTTCTAATATTTCATATTCTAATATATTGGTTTTGAAATTTAAAATATTACCACTAACTTATTGGGGGTTAAATTATTAGGTAAACAGATTTCATTTAGGTTTAGCTACTCCATATGTTCTTCTTCACTGTAATTAATATTAAAACGTCAGCCATTTTTATATTTAACTTCAGATTTAAAGTATGTATTGAAACTTTTAATAATTAACAGACATATTTATATTGCTGATAATCAATGTTTTAAATTGAATGTTAAAAAAATCTTAAATTATTCTTTGTAAGAATAATAATATTTTTTTTTTAATGAGTATATTTAGGTTCTAACTACTAAACCGTCAATGCATTGAAAAAAATACTTCCCATATTTAATTCTATTTTTATTTTAATAATTCTAGCTTTTATTATTGTTACAACTTTTTATGGTAATAAAAGAGCGGTTTATGTTGATAATGTTGAGTTATTTGGTGCTTTTAAGATGTCTAAAGAGATGAATGAATTACATACAACTAAGATTAGCATACAGGCTAAAAAAGTAGATAGTCTATATCAATTATTTCAAGTATCTGTAAAAGAAAAAAAGGAAGATAAATTACTTCAATATAATTTACAACAAGAGAATGCTAAACTTGAGGAATATCAGGCTTATTTTAAGAATTCCGTTAGCGAACAAGTATGGAGTCGTTTAAATGGATATGTAAAAGAGTATGGGAAATTAAAAGATTATGAAATCATATTAGGAGCATCTGGTAATGGTAATATTATGTATTCTAAAGATGAATTCAATATTACGAAAGATATAATAATTTATGCCAATACTAAATATGATGGCATTGAGTAGAACACTCTTAATATTAACAATTAGTATGTCCTTATTATTTTCATGTGCTAATGAAAAAAGTGAAGTGACAACGGAAGATGTAAATTTAAGATTAGATAACCTTGCAAACGTTGGTTGGAAAACAAAAAAGATAAATCAATACATTAAAACTATAAATTACACGGCTACAGAGGTTCCTATAGAGTATTATATTATAAAACAAGAGGGGTTAAGTGACTTAAACAAAATTGATTCTATAAGCAAAGCAAATAGTAGAGAGCGTGTTATAGAATTTCAATTTCATCATGATGAGGAAAGGGATTTGTTTTTAAAAGAATTTACAACTAAGAATTACGAAGAAACCGTAAAATATATGGCATTTAACCTTAAAAATGATTATTCCGTAGTAACTTCTTCGGGAGATACTGTTAAATGCTCTGGTGCAACATTAGAAAGAAATTTTAAAGTAGCTCCATTTAAAAGGGTGTTACTTTATTTTGGAAATATTCCAGAAAAGGATAAGATACAATTAGTTTACAACGATCGGTTATTTGGTAATGGATTAATAAAATTCAGTTTCAATGAGCAACCACTTAAGTTATAATAATATGAGCTTTAAAAAAGTAAGAAAAGGCAAGTTTACAAAAATTGTTGCTTGTTATTTGGCATTACAACTAGTAATTAGTACAGTGCAACCAACTGCGGTATATGCATTAACTAGTGGTCCATCACAACCAGAGTTTAATTCATTTACACCTATTGGAACTTCTGATATGGTGAACTTATCTAGTGGTGATTTTAATTATAATTTACCAATTATGGATGTCGGTGGATATCCATTAAACTTAGCTTATGATTCAGGTATAGCTATGGGTCAAGAGGCCTCATGGGTTGGCCTAGGTTGGAATATAAATGTTGGACAAATCGCAAGAAATGTACGTGGTATCCCAGATGATTTTAATGGTGATCAAATGGTCTATGAGAATAATATTAGGTCTAATAACACTTTTGGAGTTAATACAGGTTTAAAAGTTCCAATTTTGGGCTTTGATACTGATGATTTTCTACCTGTAAGTTTAAGTGCAAGTTTGGGAGTTCAATTTAATAATTATAACGGTATTACTTTTAACCAATCTTTTGGACCTAGTTTTGATATTTCTAATAATGTTGGATTAAACTTTCAGGTAGGTGCAAGTAATGGTAATGGGGCTAATGTTGATGCATCTGTGAGTATAAAAGAAAAAGGAAAAGACAAAACTGACAGTGCTGTAAATGGATTTAAAACAACCATAGGTGTTGGTCTTAATTCGAGGCAGTCCTTACCAACATTTAGTGCTAATGTTACAAAGTTGACGGGTGGGTCAAAAACTAATAAAGCTGAAACACGAACTAGTGCTTCTCAAAATGCTGAAGGTAGTGCCAGTATAGGATTGTCTTTTAATGACAATATGTTATTTACACCTATGAATGAGTTGTCCTACACGAATCTCAATTTGTCATTAAATGTTGATTTTGGTGTAGAAGTGTTTGGTTTTGAGGGGGCTGCAAGTATAACAGGCTGGGCAACCCTACAAAACCTTCAGAATGATGAAAAAAATAAACAAATCAATGCTTTTGGATATTTAAACACGGAAAACGCAGTAGTTGGGTCTAGTATATTAGACTTTAATAGAGAGAATGATAGGGTATTTAGTGAAAGAACTAATGTATTGCCTTTTACAAATTATACCTACGATATTTATTCTATACAAGGACAAGGTGTCGGCGGAACATTGAGACCTTACAGAAGTGAAGTTGGTACTATTTACGATGTTAATAGTGGTAATTTTGGAATTGGAGGCAGTGTAGGTGCTGAATTGGGGCTTGGAGGTTATGCTGAAGGAGGCTTGAATGTGAAAATAAACGCATCTAACAGTTATTCTGGGATATGGTCAACACCAGCATTACAGGATTTTGTATATGATAGTGAAAACCCAAATCAGGATATAGAATACGAACCTGTTTATCATAAAATGGTTGGAGAATTGTCTGCAGATTCGGAAATTGACTTATTTGAGAATCAAATGTACGATGTCTCGCCCTTAAAATTTGATATTATTGGAGGGAAATTTAATAGAGAGACAAATAACAGATATCAAATAAAACAATATAACCCTGATTTAACTATTAGTTATGTAGATGATTTTATAAATAAGGTAAAGCGAGATTCTCGTATACCAAGAACACAAACAGTACAAATGGTGACTAAAAGAGATGCTATTACTGCTGGAGATGGCTTGGTTGAAATTAATAATTTAGCAAAAGATCATCATCATGCTGCCATTAAAATATTAAAAGGAGACGGTAGTCGCTATGTCTTTGGGGAGACTGCATATAATAAGACAAAACGTGAGGTAACATTTGCTTTGCCTATTGGTGATAACAATCCTAATTGTGCAACAGGTTTAATAGACTATTCCCAATCTGGATATCCAGGAGATATTAACACTGTTAATAATGGTGAAGGGAAAGATCACTTTTTTAATGCCATAAACACACCTGCTTATGCACACACCTATGCTTTAAGTTCGGTGCTGTCCTCAGATTATGAAGATATTACTGGTGATGGTCCAACATTAGATGATTTAGGGGCTTACACTAAATTTAATTATCAAGTAACAAACGACTATAAGTGGAGAACACCTTATTTGGCTAATCATGCCTTATATTATGCTGGGCTAAATACAGAGGATGAAGATCAAAAAGCAAGTTATATATATGGCACAAAAGAACTGAAGTTTTTAGAGAAAATAGAAACAAAAACACATGTAGCTATTTTTACTTTAAGTAATCGTAGTGATGCAGTAGGCAGTGCAGGTGAAAATGGTGGTATGGGCTCTGCGAAAATGCAAAAAATAGATAGGATTTCATTATACTCTAGACCAGAATATGATGCCAACCCATCAACAGCAGAACCAATTAAAGTTGCGCATTTTGAGTATGATTATTTATTATGTAGAGGGATTAATAATAATGACGGTTCTTATGTAGATGATGATGAAGATGGTATTGAAGAGTCTACAGGGAAATTAACGCTCAAAAAAATGTATTTTACTTACAGAAATTCAAATATGGGGAAATATACACCTTATGAATTTAATTACAACGACTCCAACCCAAATTATAATTTGAAAGGTCATGATATCTGGGGTAATTATAAAGAGAATATTACACAACAAGGATGTAATATAGATGACCCTTTAACTACAGCTGAATTTCCTTTTGTAGATCAAAACCAAACTAAAGAAGAAGCAGATAGAAATGCTAACGCATGGACATTATCATCTATTAATTTACCATCAGGAGGTAAATTAGAACTAGAGATGGAGTCTGATGATTATCGTTATGTACAAGACCGTAAGGCTATGCAAATGTTTAAAGTTGCCGGTGTTAATAATCAAGCTTCAGGAAATCCAGATGGTGATGTATTATTTAATGATAGTAATCATAAGTACTTTCTGCACATTGAAATTCCTGAAAACGAAATCCCTGAAACAGAAATCACACCAGATTATTTTAGAGATAATTATTTATTAGATAAAGAAAATGCAGGTTTGGGTTTAATTGGTAGTGAAACAAACCCATTATATTTTAAATTCCTATTAAACACAACACAAAGTGACTATGATTATGTTACGGGTTATGCCATACTAGATACTAATCAAATAGAAAAATATCTTTATGATGATAAGATTTATGTTTCTATTAAATTAAAAAGTGTAGATAGAGAAGGTGGTATTTTTAATTCTGGTGTGCAAGTCAATCCAATTGCTAAAGCTGGCTGGTATTTCTCTAGAAAATATTTAAACAGACGTGTGTATAACTTGCCAGATGCCAATTTTGATGGTCCAGGGGATTTTCTGCAGGTAGCTCAGGCAGTGCTAAGTTCTTTCGGTAACGTTGCCGAAATTTTTCAAGGACCAAATCAGGCTTTACAACGTAAAAAAAATGCAAGAAAATTTAAAGCGAATAAATCATGGATAAGACTCTACCACGCTAAAGGTAGAAAATATGGTGGTGGTTTAAGAGTTAAGAAAATCCAATTATATGATAATTGGGATGTAATGACGGATAATTTGGACAATGAATTCTATGCGAGACATTACGGACAAGAATATAGCTATGATGACGATCAAGGTCTAAGTAGTGGAGTAGCAACATTTGAGCCTAATGGATCTAGAGAGAATCCATTTGTGCAACCTTTTTATGACGATGCACAAAGATTGCAGGCGCCAAAAGAGTCTAATTATGTTGAGAAACCTATAGGAGAATCATTATTTCCATCTCCAACAGTTACATATTCAAAGGTTGTGGTTAAGAATTTACAACGAATAGATGGAAATGATGACACCATAGTTGTTAAAAAGCACGCTACAGGAGAAGTTATTAGTGAGTTTTTTACATCTAGGGATTTTCCAACAATTACAGACCATACAGATATTACTAGTAAATTTGATGCCAGTGGATTTATAGGTAGATTATTAAAAGTTAAAACACAAAGTACGTTAGCCTTATCTCAAGGGTTTACTGTTGAAACTAATGATATGAATGGTAAACAGAAGAGTCAGCGAGTTAAATCGGAGTCTCAAGAACCTGGGGAGTTTATATCAGGTGTAGATTATTTCTATGCTTTAGATGTGAATGATGATAAAAAATTAAATAACAAATTAAATGTAGTTGATCCTGATGGTAAGGTATCTGAAAGTCTAATCGGTGTGCAATATGATATGATTACGGACTTTAGGCGTAATTTGACAAGTACAGATGTGGTTGGTTTTGATGGTAACCTATCAGTCTTATTAGGCCTTTTTGGGATTCCCTTTCCAATTCCAACGTATTTTCCAGTAATTCAAAAGGATAAAAATGACTTAAAAATGGCAACTGCAACGAAGGTAATTCATAGAACAGGTATAATGACAAAGAAAGTTGCTTTTGATTTAGGGTCTTCTGTAGAAACCGAGAACTTAGCTTTTGATGCACAAACAGGTGATGTATTGCTCACAAAAACAATCAACGAATACGGTGATCACTATTTTAACTTTAATTATCCTGCTAACTGGTATTACAAGCAATTGAAATCAGCTAGTACTAACATTAATTTAAGCGGTAGACTCGTTGCGTCTGGTGAATTTCATTCAGTAATGCATCCTTTTAGTACTGATCCTGCACATATTTTAACGCATACATTAATAGAAGGAGATAAATTAATAGTAGATGGATCAAGTGTTTTGTGGGTTGTAGAGAAAAATGCTTCAAACCAGATTAAATTAATGGATGCTAATGGGCAAATACAAACCGTAGACAATAAATTTTTTAAAGTCTATCGTTCGGGTTATAAAAATCAGCCTATGGCAAGTATGGCATCTATAACCACACAAAAAAACCCATTAGAGTCTGGTAGTATTAGCTATAGTACAGATTTTACTCAATTTGAAGTCGTAAATGCTAGTGCTGTAGAATATAGTGATGCATGGAATAGCCAGTGCGAATTTAGATTGCCTTATAATGAAGCACAGAATCTATTTGATAACGAAGGTAATATTACGGATATTAATATGTTAGGGTTTAATCCTTACTTATTTAATATTAAAGGTGAAACAAGAGCTATTAAATCGTATGCTTATTTAACCTCTAGAAATAATGGAGCTTTAGGTTATAATCCTCGTAAAGAAGGCTTCTTTAAAAATTTCAAACCATTTTATAAGGTTAATAATAGCGGAAATTGGACTAAGGTAGATGTCATCGATGATAATGGTATTGATGACGACACTAAATGGACTTTTACTAGTGAAGTCACAAAATATAGTCCTTTTGGTGCAGAGTTAGAAAATAGAGATGCTTTAAATCGCTATTCTGCTGCGCAATATGGTTATCGCTATACATTACCAATCGCAGTGGGCTCCAATACAAAATATCAAGAACTCGCCTTTGACGGTTTTGAAGATTATGATTATACACCAGATATAGCAGGCACTTCAACAGAGCCTGTAAATTCACATTTTAGTTTTAGTGACGAATTAAGTGCCGATGCTGTGATAGATCATGAAAATTCGCATACAGGTAGGTCGAGTTTAAAAGTTCTAAAAAATAAAAAAGTATCATTACTTAAAAATTTAGACGGCTTTAATGAGAACCCTTGTGAAACTATACCAAGTGGTATTGAGGTGTTATATGAAGACTCAGGGACTAATGCATGTTCAAAAACCTATTTAATTAGGGCAAATTGTAATACGATTAATTATAATGTTAGCATAGAACAAGAGGGGACTTTTATTAGGCTTTTTGATAGAGACGGTAATCCACTGGCAAATATTACGAGTGCTTCTGTAGCAAATGGAGCAATAAGTATTCCGTTAAGTCAAGATGTATTTTTGGAAATTGTGTCTTGTCAAGATGATATTCCTGATAACACTTTTATTGATGTTAAATGCGGCTCAGAAATTTGTTCATTTATAAGATTTGACCTAAACTAAAATAGAGATGAAAAAGATTATATACATATACTTACTCGGTTTTATCAGTGTTTTGTATTCTCAACAAGGAAACTACGAATTAAATACTGATGACCTTAATATGGTTGAAGATTCTAGTACTGGTTTTTTAGAGATAGAACTATGTGTTACTCAAGGACAAGGAATTTATAATTTGAAACCAGTCCTAGTCAATTTAAACAATCCAAGTGAAGTTATTCCTGATGATTTAGAATATAGATTAATACCAATAACCCATTCTGCACCTTTACCAAATGATCCATTTTTTGAATCAATTGATTTAAACCTTAATGATTTAAGGATATATTTAGGAATGACTGGCAACCAAAGAAGATTAATACAATTCAGAATAGAGGTAATAGATTATGATGTTGGAGATCCGTATTACCAATATCGCCTTTGGGATAGAATTTTTGTAATAACTTTAAGTAATGACCAACCTCTTGTTGGTAACGCTGAACAAGATATTACAACAACATGTAATACCCAACCAACGGTAAGAGATCTTGAAACAAATTCATCATACTCATATATTACATATTATAACGATCAAGGCGAGATAATTCCTAGTAATACTCAAATTATTCCTGCTGATCAAAATCCAACTGGAAATCAGCTGACTACGGGAGATGTTGTTACTTTGTATCCTAAAAATAGTGCAGGTATGGGTGATAACAATCATCAAGTTACATGTGATATATCTGGTTTAGAAATAACAATCGGTATTGTTACTATAGGTGAAATAGATACATATACTGGTCCTAGATTGGCCTTTAGTGCCCCTAATAATTACCCTGATATACCAGTTTGTGATATTGATGATGATATTAATATTGATTTATTAAGTGAAGACCCAAGTCAGCCCTTAGATTTTTCTAATGGACAATACTTTTTAAGAAGGGATGTTTCCCCATACAATACTTTACCGTTAACTCCTGTTTTTGATCCTATTGATGGTTCATTTGAAAATTTTACGGTAAACTTACTTAACGCATATGGTAATTGGGTATTTGATTCTTTTTGGAGATTGTATTATACACCTTCGGACGATAATGGTCCAATAACACTTTGCAATCCTATTTATTCTAATCGATTCTCAATAAATATTGAAAATGAAGGAAGAAGTATAGGTTCATATTATGACAGAGAGTATTTTACGAATGGTCTAGATGATCTTGATAATGATGGTATAGCAGAAGACGAATTAACATATAAAGGTATGTATAATTTGTTTGTAAGAGGGCAGGAAGAGCTAATAGGTGATTTAGGAAACCCAACACCCAATGCTCAAGGGTTTCTTCAATTTGTAAATAGACAAATTATAATGTATACTGACGAAAGTCTAACAACACCAATAACAAACTTTGACGATATTGTTGCGGAATTAAATGATTTAAGGACCGAATGTAATGCTACATTTTATTTTACAATTGACAATTCATCTACAGGTGAATGTTCTGGACCATATTATTTTGATACGACTTCTCAACATAGGCGATATAGAACACTAACTATTAGTTTAAGAGATTTAATAACCACCTATACAAACCCAGACCAATACTTCTGTAGTGCAGACAACCCTACTTTTGAAAGTTTACAGCTATTAGCTGAAGGTACTGGTAACCCAATTTATGTTTGGGGATCAGAGTTTGGTAACGATTTAATTTATGATCCTACACAAAGCACTGGAGGTGATGTACAACTTCAAAATGGTGATGAATATTGGATTCAAGAGTTTGGTTATCCAAATGTAGTGTGTACAAATAATTATGCAGAGATGTTTTCTTCCCAACGTTTTTATGTACAAGTTCACATTGTTAACAATTGCAGCCCAGAAACTGCAGAATGCCCATGTAATTCTTTTGAGCTAGAAAGAGGTGATAAATACATTGTTAGTGCTTGGGTTAAAGAAGACCATGTGGAACAAGTATTGACTTACGAAGATGCAAAGTTAGACTTAACATTTTTGCAAGGAGAAGAGATTGAACAAGAATTTTCTTTCTCTCCTACAGGAGAAATTATAGAAGGTTGGCAACGTATTATAGGTGAGTTTTTTGTGCCCATTACAGCAACTAAAGTTAGAATTGATTTAAATAATACTGATGGCATTGTGGTAAATCCAGAGCCAGTTGATATAAATGATTATTTTGAACCTATAATTCCTCAACAATACCTGTTTGAGACATATACGGTTAATGTTTTAAATGAGGATTTCTCTAATTGTGATAACGCACTTCAAGTAGTTTATACATTATTAGCTCCTGCCCCTTTAATTGAGAATAAAGTTTATAGAGTCTCAAACATTTTTGGCGGAATTTTAGGATCGCAATATATAAAAGTATTAAATGTAACTAATAATCCATCCCAAATCTTCGGAATAACAACGATACAATCTTCAGTCACATGTAATGAGCTTTATGAGGTTTTAAACCCTACAGCACCAGAAACAGATAGGGTAGATGTGTTTTACGATGATATTAGAATTCACCCGTTCAATGGAAACATGAAAAGTTTTGTTTACGATCCAATAACACAACGTTTAATGGCAGAATTAGACGAAAATAATTATGCTACCATGTATGAGTATGATGAAGAAGGTGGTTTAATTAGGGTGAAAAAAGAAACAGAAAAAGGTGTATTTACTATTCAAGAAACAAGATCTAAAAGCGCAACAAAAAATTAATGAAGAATATTATCATCATACTGGCTTTATTAAGTGTTACTACAATTTATTCTCAATCTTTTGATGAGGTTTTTACGAAATTTAGTAAAACAAAAAAAGAAACAGAAGAGTATCAGGTTAATCTAGATTACAAATTATATAAAGGCGTAAAAGGGACTAGAGTGTATGAAAATTATTCTGGAATGATGGCAATACATAATGGCACTAAATATCAAGAAGTTGGTGCAATGAAGCACATAGAAATGCCAAATGGTTTCATCAAACTTAATACCGAAGAAAAAGCCATGATGGTTGGATTGTCTTCAGTTTCAGCTTATCCAAGTTTAGAAGAAATTGATCCAAATTTAATATACACATATTATAATAAGGGAGAATTTGAAGAGAAGGATGGCTTATTTAAAATTAGTTTTAATGCAAAAGAGTATTCTAGCCTTCAAACATCGAGAATGGAGATACACATAGATAAAAAGACCTTTCATCAAAAGAAAGTTGTTATCTATTATTCAGTGCTCAAAGATTTTTCATTTTATGATGAAAATCATTTAAAGAACAAAACAGATGAATCAGTAGACTTTCCAAGATTGGAAATCTCATATTCAGAATATAAATCTGAGGTTCAAATTAATAAGAGTTTTTTTTTACAAGATTCATACATAGAAGTAACACCCTCTAAAATAGTAGGTGTTAACCAATATAAAGATTTTGAAATCATTTTAGCTCAATAAAGCTACTAACTAAAAGTTTAACCATATGGATTGTTTGGTTTTTTTAAGAAATTATATATTATCATCTGTAATCTTACTTTTGTCTATTTCAAGTTTTGCAAATGAAAAAAAGTTTACTGACGGACCAATTCCAGTAAATACATTATCGTCATCTTATCAATATATTGATCCAGAACTTGGTAATGTTGGCATCACATCGGTTAAGCCTACAGCTTATTTAAGCCTTTACATCAATGATAATATTCCGTTTTATGAAAACTTCACGTATGTTCTAAATGCTACTGTTTATCCTATTTTACCAGATGGCTCAATAGATCTTTCTGCAGCAGAAGTGAAGATCTTCGAAATAGAATATAACAATAATGCAGGTAACTTTCAATATGTTGATGAAATATATTTTGAAATTAAGAATAGATACGGAATAGAGATAGTTGTTAATTCATCCCAGGCTTTTAAGTCTAATGGTTCATCTATGTCTGATATACCAGACAACATTTCTATAGAACTAGGTTTTAAGGTAGATCGTTTTTATGAATTACCACCAGAAACATTGCCAAGTCTATCTTTTCAAGAGTTACCTTCTAGCTCAAATCCATGCAGTTTAATTATAGATTGGTCAAGTTCAAGTAACGCTATTTTAAATGCAGCAGAAGAATTTGAATTAGAATGGACATGGGTTGATAACTATGGGTTTAATGAACCTACTCGCCCTGCAGATGCTATAGAGTTTTCAGTTAGAGATTTCGAGCTAAATAGTACTAGAATAGAAACAAAACAGACAGCATTCGAAATACCTTTAATATATTCTCGAGGATACATAGTATATAGATTAAGAGTTGTCACTCGCTTTCAAGAAGATATTACAAAACGATATTATGGCGATTGGACATCTACTAATGCTGCAAATGAAATAGTGCATGTTTCAGATTGGCCACATGTCTACTTTTTTACTTCCTCTCATGAACAAGTCAAAAACTGGCAATTTCAAACAAGCTACGCTGAAAATGGTAAAAATAAATCTGTTGTAAGTTATTTTGATGGGACTTTAAGAAATCGTCAAACCGTTACAAAAATTAATAGTGATGATAATGCAATTGTAGGTGAAGTTATATATGATATGCAAGGAAGGCCTGCGATTGAGGTATTACCTGTTCCTACTGATAATAATAAGATCAAATATTATCCAGACTTTAATGTTAGTGAACAAGTTGTTGATCCAAGTACAGGTACTCTAGCAATATATTCTGCAAAAGATTTTGACTGGGATATTGGTATACCTGAAGGGGAGGATCCTAATTGTGAGGTGAATTTATTCGGTATGGATGATTCTTCTGGGGCAAGTAAATATTACTCGACCAATAATAATAGCAATACAGAAAAGCCTTATCAAGACCTTGTCCCTGATGCTCAAAATTTTCCATTTAGTCAAATAGAATATACCGCAGATAATACAGGACGAATAAAAAGAAAAAGTGGTGTTGGTGTACAGCATCAACTTGGCAATGGACATGAAATGAAATATTTTTATTCTCAGCCCAATTCTTCATTTGAGTTAAATAGGCTCTTTGGTTATCAAGTAGGGAATTACAAGCATTATAAAAAAAATGTTGTTGTAGATCCCAATGGACAGGTAAGTGTTAGCTATATAGACCCACAAGGTAGAACTATTGCTACGGCTTTAGCGGGTGGAAACCCTAGTATAGGAGGAACAGAGACAGAAGAAGGTCAACCTATATTATTACCCTTGAATGATGAATCTGAAATAGATGAATTTGGCCAAGCTATAGAATTACATGATAGAGTAGCTACAGATTTATTAAACAAACTTAATGAAGATGACCCAGACACTTTAGAGGATAGTAATAATAGATATGCGACAGGTAACTTTGGTGTATTACAGGATGGTCTTAGAGTAGGCAAGCAAATTGTAGTTATAGAAAATTTTTCTGACTATAAGTTGGAATATGAACTAGAAGATTCTGGAGACTTTACCTTTAATGAATGTGCTTCTATAACGTTTCCTTATGTTTATGATGTTACTATTGGGCTAAGTGATGATTGTAATTCTGAATTAATAGAAGCTACCGGAATTGCGTCTTATTCAAGAAAGGGAGAAAATGCTATAGAAAGAGTATGGAATACAGGTGAATATGGAATCTCTAAAAGACTTACGGTGAATAGAGCAAATCTAGAACAAGCTTGGAACGACTTTTTAGAAAATGAAGATTGTATCTTGGCAGAAGAGGATTTTATCCCTCAATTTATCTTTGTTGATTGTGATGATATTGATTGTGATGTGGTAGAATTGGGCATAGTTGCATACATAAGTGACAAATTGGATACACTTTTTGGACAAGGATCTTACACCCTAACGAACAGTACATTTACATCAGCAGATCCCAATGTAACTATAGCTATTGCCGAGCTTCAGGATGGGTTTGTAATTCTAGAAGACATGTGTGAAGAATCACAGACATGCGATGCGAATGAGGCTATGCTATTGTCAGATATGAGCCCGTATGGGCAATACGGTAGATTGGATTATATTTTAGAATACGATGAAACAGATGGGTCTATTATTGAGCCTATAGCTTTTGTAGATCAACTGAGCGTTTTCAATGATGCCAATCAATTGTATTTTAAAGGTGAGATAAAGCAATTGTCATTTGATGGCAATGGACAGATAAACACATTAATAATTAATGGAGAAGTAAATGATCCATCAAATCTAGACTTCACTTTTACATGGAGAAACCCAGCAAACCCATATTCGGAAAATTCTAGTTATTCACTCGTAGAGGTAAATTGGGTAAACGATCAATGGCTACCTGCAATTGCTGTAAATGAAGTTGGTGAGTTGGTTGAAGAACCAAATTTAGGATCTGCATTTGATGAGAACCTATATGGAAACAATTTAATAGACGGAAAGTATTATATCCATCCGCAAAACTTAAGATATATTCCGGATTTTATTACCAATTGGAGAACAGATTGGGCGCAGTCTTTATTACCATATCATCCAGAATATTGTTATCTATCCTATAACGAATCTATATGCGAAGTGAGTTATAATGGTACCACGTCTTTTGAATTTGATACTTTATTAAGTACAACAGTAACTTATAACGATGCTGTCATTGCAGGCTTTATACCTTCAGGTGCAAATAGTATTAGTAATATTCTTAGTTCCGACCCATTTTTCAATTCCCTCTATGTAGATGAGGTAGATGACTATAGGTTTCAACGAAAAGAACTTATGGCATATGCAATGGATACCGAATATGATGGAACAGGTGTAACTATGGCCCAATTAGCTTATACCATGGCACAATGTGGTAATTTGGCTACAACTTGTGACTCCTATACATCATTTGATAGTTTAGATAGTGAAGAGAAAAAACAAACGTTCTGGAACTTATACAAAGGCTTTTACCAAGGCTTAAAAACACGCTTATACGATGTGTTTATCTCCATTCATGCAAAAAAGAATGGCTGTTACAACGAGTGTTTAGGTGGTGAAGCTAGAACTAATCCAGACTTTATGTCTTTAGTTAGTACTTATCCAAATTTTAGTGTTAATTACTCAACAGGAACCCCTCAATTATGTTCTTCAATCTCTTCAAGTATTTATGGAGCCTACGAAAAACGATTTATCCCTGCGGATTTTTTGAATGATGATTTAGGTGTAGATACATCGGAGTATCCTCCTACTATAGATCCAGGAGATGTTATAGATAATTATTACAATGAAACAGGTAAATGTAAAATTCAAGTGGATTTAGAATTGTTTTTAAACGGATTTTTGTCTAAAAACAACCTAAGTAGCCCATATCCATATAGTGATGGTTTTATGGTTTTAGATTTGTTTGAAGCACTTGGTGGTACACAATCTGACGTTACTGGCTTTACAATAGACAATATTATCAATGGTGATGAATTAACCATAAGTACATCCCTAAATAATATTTGCAATAAACCTATAACTCTTAACTTACCTGAGAGCTCAAATGATAACCCATGGAATTCTTCTAATACTTGGGAATATTTAGGAAGTCCTGGTTATTGGAAGATTTTGAGTTTATCAAATTCTTTTCATGACATAGCAGTTACAGTTGATGGAACTTATGCGTTTCAATTACTAGGAAAGGTTATGTTGTCAGATGGTTCAATTAAAGAATACGTTTTTAAAGGCAACACTTGTATTAATCTTTTAAGTTGTATTCCTGAGTGTGAAACAGATGATACTGTAAGATACATGTACCCACAATTTACAGTAGGAAGACAGATTTCTGGCTCAATCACAGGTATTCCAATGATAATAGATGATGTTATCTTTAAAGTACCATCGCTTTTGTTTGGAGTCGGTGAAGAATTTGAAGTAAAATTAGAAGTAGATTTTGGCAATAATTACCCTAATACAAATTTTAATAACGCAAAACTTATTATAAACGATGTTGAATATACCATTTTCAACGGTTTAGAAATACAACCATTATCTTACAACGGTAACAATACCCCAATTTGTACTGAGATAAATATGTTGGCTCAAAGCCAGTATTATTCTGCTAATTATGAGATGGATTATCTAGATTACAGCATAAATGGATCTAATTTCAGGTTCGATTTTGATGGCAATTTAGAAGCTACAATACCATCAAGTACTTTATCAATGGTTGGCAGTAAGCCCGACTTATGGATTGGGCAAACAGGTTATGTAAATATTTCGGGTGAAACACCAGGCGGAAGTTGTAATTCTATTAACCCTACGTGGAATGATGGATTGGATTTTGACTTTACACAAGGAACAACATCTATTGATTTTGCAACACGCATGGTTATCACTGACGACATTTACGATTTTGGCACTCAATATTATGCCACAGTCGCACAATTAGAAAATAATATTCTTGATAGAAAATATTTAGTACGTTTATCAATGGGAGGCGATCCATTACCATCTGGTAGAAGCGCATCCAAGTCTAGTGAATTAGCTAATACGACAACAACTGGCATACCTTTACCAATACTGGGCTCAGACAATATAGTTGCTAAAAGGTTTAATGCTTCTAAACACAAAAAAGCAAAATTTACGAGAAATTTAGAAGCAAGTTCACAGCGCTTTCTAGAAGAAGATTGTGAAGACTGTATTGTACAACAAGTAGCACCACTAAGTTGTAATGAGAAATATGCGACGTATATGGATTTTATGGGCTTTGTGCCACAGCAATTCGATGGTGGAGCTGATGCTGATGGTAACCAAGTTAACGTTGAGCTTTTTGTGTCCAATAGAATTGCTGGTTACGAGTTGCCACCATTGTTTGATGAAGTTTACTTTTGTAATGCAAACCTCGCCTACATTGCTGATACTTATATTTATTATATAGAGGAAAAAGGTGTTAATAGTGTTGATCACCCTCTGTTTTTAACGATAGGAGAATTTGGTAATACTGCTGTCAACTATGGTTATGATAATCTAGACACTTTAGACAATGAAATGGAACTTTTAATTGATGGATTTGATGGTTCAACTACTGTACTAAATGACCAGGGTTCTGAAGTAGTGATTGAACAATCATGGAGTGATTATATAGATTCTCAGGTTAAAGATGGTCAAGGAAGTCTATTGGTATGTGTACCTAAACCGTTTGGAATGTATATTACATTGCCTCCAGCGACTGACACTGACCCATGTGAAGATATTGCTCAGGGTTTAATTAATACCTATGTACGTGATAGCTATATCACATACTTAGATCAATTAAGAAACCAATTTGAAACAGAATATATCAATGCAGCTATGGAGAATGCCGTAGAGCATTTTTCCATGGAGTATCCTGACAAAGAGTACCAATACACCTTATACTATTATGATCAAGCAGGGAATTTGATTCAAACCGTAGCGCCAGAAGGCATAGATAGACTCGGTGATGGCATGAGTTTGGAAGAGAAATTAGTGCTTACGAATCAAATAGATCAAACACGTGAAAGTAATGGTGAAGATGCTTCACAGTTACCTGTGCATAGGATGCCAACACAATACAGGTACAATTCATTAAATCAATTAGTTTGGCAAAAAACTCCAGATGGTGGTATTACTAAATTCGCTTATGATGATTTAGGCCGAATTATTGCTTCTCAAAATGCCAAGCAAGCTGAAATTTATTCTGTAACAACAAATGAAGGATCTGAATCTAGATTAAGATTTAGTTACTCTAATTACGACGCTCTAGGAAGGATAGTTGAAGCAGGAGAAATAGATGTTCTTGTTAATGAAAATTATAGTATAAATGATGAAGGAAAATTACTTATCCTAGGAAACCCTGAAGTGCAGCAAGATTTTTCTGAGTCTCAATTTATTGAAAGACGTGAAGTAACATATACTGTTTATGATAACCCTATATCATTAGCTTCAGGTACTGAAGATTCGTCTTCGTTATTTGAAACTTCTTATGAAGCTTATTCCTCTAGAAATAGAGTGACTTCAATTTTATATTTTGATACTATAACAACAAATACTATAGATCTTAATAATTCTGATAATGCACTATTCTATAATTATGACGTTCATGGTAATGTTAAAGAGTTAGTCGTTCAAAACAATGACATGTCAATTCTGAATAATACTCAAGAATATAAACGCTTGCAATATGAGTACGATTTAATTAGTGGTAATGTTAATCGTGTTGTTTTTCAAAAAGATAAAAAAGATCAATTTATACATCGCTACCAATACGATGCAGACAATAGAATTGTTACCATTGAAACATCAATAGATGGTGCCATTTGGGAGCAAGATGCTAGTTATGAGTACTATGAGCATGGCCCATTAGCAAGAATGAATTTAGGAAATAAGCAAATTCAGGGTATGGATTATATCTATACAATTCAAGGTTGGCTAAAATCTGTAAACTCAGAAGCTGTATTAGTAGAAAATGATCCTGGTACTGATGGAGTTTTAGGAGGTACTAATGAAACGGTAGCTCGAGATGCCTATGGGTTTTCTTTGCACTATTTTGAAGGGGATTATAGTTCAAGAATAATAGGAGCCGATACTAATACGTATACACACAGCGCCACAAATAGTAGTCCAACAAATTTGTACAATGGAAACATTAAGCAAATGGTTTCTAGTATGAGACATTTAAGTGTGGATGGTCTTAAACCTAGGAACTCACGTACATTTACGCAGAATGCTCAATATTTCTACGACCAGCTTAACAGAATTAAATCTATGGATGCTAGTAGCGTGGCTGTTGATGATAGAAATAACACAAAGTTTGAGAGTCCAAATGCCTATTCTGCGACCTATAGTTATGATAGAAATGGAAACTTAACAGGTCTTACTAGAAATTCACTAAGGGTTAGAAATAATGGTAACGTAAGTCAAGACCCAACTACTATTGAAATTGACAACTTTGAATATCTATACAATAAAGACGATGAGGGTAAGATTATTAATAATCAGCTTACCGCAGTTAGTGACCCATTAGGCGTTCAAGTTAATTCGGATTTAGATGATCAATTACAAGTCTTACAGGATGAATTGGGAATTACTTATGATCCTAGCAATGAAAACACCCATAACTATGTTTACGATGAAATAGGGCAACTAATAGAAGACAAAACGGAAGGTTTAATTATTGAATGGCGTGTAGATGGGAAGGTAAGAAAAGTTATTAAGAGAGATGTGGATACACCAAACAGTGTAAGACGCCAAGAAATTGTTTTCCAATACGATGGATTAGGAAATAGAATAGGTAAAAATGTTGTTAATTATAGAAACAACGGCAATATAAGAGACCAAAAACCTACTTTTTATAGTAGGGATGCGCAAGGGAATGTAATGGCTATATACGAAAAAGGATTCAGAAGTGTTCCAGGATTAAGGGATATCGAAGAATTATACCTCAAAGAACAACATATCTATGGCAGTTCAAGGTTGGGTCTTCAAGAAAACAATGAGCTATTGGCTTCCAGCGATCAAAGCATTGTCTTGCCAAGGGCAGAATCCCAAGGCTTTAGACTGCCCTTTGTAGATATTGATGGTGTATCACAAAATGATGTTTTTGCTAGTGAATTAGCCCTAGAAATTTCTAGTGCAATAGATCAGGTAATCAATAAGAAAACTAAAAATCAACTCCCTATTAACGAGCAATTAAAGGGACTTGATATCAAGAAGATTATTACTAATAAAATAGAGCAATCGTACCCAGAACAAGGCAGTGAGGAATTAATTCAAACGTTATATAATAGCGTAAATAATGCGCTAAAAATACTAGTTAATAGAAAAGATAGATTGTCTTCAATAGCAGGTAATGCTTTACATCAAAAATTATCTAATAGTATAGAGCCTATATTAAATAGGTTTATTGAGCCAAGGTTAGTAGATCAAAGTTTATTAGCAAAAATAAATACAGTAGCAATGGCAAGGTCAGTTAGTTCTGGTTATGCTTTAGATTTTTCAGGTAGTAATAGAGCCTCTTGGGCAGATGATGCAGAATTTAAATTAAGAAAAGCAGGGGAATTTGGCCTGCAAACCAATTTAAATGTTACTAATGGCAGCACATTATTAGAAGGGCAATATTTAATTTCTTCGATAAAACATACGTATGGAAGTTTGGTTGATAATGCACTTAAAATTGAAAAATTAGAATTATTTGTTGCTAAGTTTAGTGGTTTATTTTATCCTGTGATAAAATTAAAAAGTTATAGAATACGTATAAATGGAGCAGGGGCATTAGAGATAAGAAATTATAAGGAACGTAATTTTACACCTAACCAATCGTTTGTATCACCAGAATTTGAGATAGAATTTGAAACAACTCTTATTGATGATCCATCAATTGCATCCACAATCACTAATTTTATCGTTAATGATATAACATTTTCCTCTACAGATTCCACATTGTTTCAAGTTGGTATTTCAGCAGGAACAGGTAATGAGAATGTTCTTGAATTAATCAATAATTCTATAGGTTCCAATAGTAATATAGATTTCACGATGTGTTATTTTAATTATTCAACTTCTAATAATGGGATTATAACTTCAAGGGCATATTCATTTGATGATGAATTTGGGACATCAGCTACAGAAGAAGGAGGGAACTTAAACTTGGCAATGTTTTTATCTAATGAATTAATGTGGGTAAATGGAGGCTGTGGAGATCCAATTGTATATCCAGATTCAGATGGTGATTCTATCACAGATAATATTGATATAGATGATGATAATGATGGCATTTTAGATACTGCGGAAACTACCGCAGATACAGATAATGATGGAATAATAAATAGTTTAGATTTAGATAGTGATGGTGATGGTATAGACGATATTTATGAGTCGGGAGCATTAGGTACTGGCAATATAATAGATGCAGATGGTGATGGAGCTATCGATTTTACAGATGTTTCCGTATTTGGTACTAATGGATTACATAATGCCTTGGAAACGTTTCCAGATTTTGGTGCGGTTAATTATACAATAATAAACACCTATCCATCTAATCCAGTTAATTTTCTGAATGATGATGATGATGGTGATTCTGTATTAACTAAAGACGAAGATTTTGACATTAATGGTATAGGAAACGCCATAAACGAAGATACCGATGGTGATGGTATTCCAAATTATTTAGATCAAGATGATGATGACGATACTGTAACGACTTTCCAAGAAGCACAAGATTTAATTACGCATTATGGTGTTACGCCATTGGTGGGAGCAAGAGCAGATTTAGATGGAGATGGCCTTCTTAACTATTTAGACACTGATGATGATGAAGATGGTTATTTTACTTTAGAAGAAGACACGCTATCTGCAGGTAACCCTCAAGGTACAGATACGGATGGCGATACTATACCAGACTATATAGACGCTATAGATAACCAATATGGGCAACCTTTAGGTGATGTCAGCTTTGCCGATTTCTTTAATAAGATAGGTGATAAACGCTACGAACTCTCTAACCATTTAGGAAATGTACTAAGTGTATTAACAGACAGAAAACTACCTATTTACAGAAAAGGTGGAGGTACGCCAGAGGCAAGATATGAAGGCTTTACCCCTGATGTAATTGCTTATAATGATTACTATCCCTTTGGGATGCTGTTGCCCAACCGCCATAAAAGTAGCCTCAGTTACCGATATGGGTTCCAAGGGCAGGAGAAGGATGATGAGATTAAAGGGGAGGGGAATTCTTTGAATTATAAGTATCGAATGCATGATCCTAGAGTTGGGAGGTTCTTTGCTGTTGACCCGTTAACTGCTGATTACCCTTATTATTCACCGTATGCCTTTAGCGGCAATCAGGTAATAGCTTATGTAGAGTTAGAGGGGCTTGAACAATATCATTATATGCTTAAGTTTTCTGAAGAAGGTGAGCCAGTATTGTCACTAGTGAAAAAAACAGACAGCTTCATGATACCTGATAATATCCATGTTGATATCCCTGAATTAGGTATAGATTATACTTTTCTAAAATGGAATAGCTCGTCTAATTTTTATGATGACTTTAAAGATTTTAAAAAGAATCCTATTGAAGCTATATTTAGTGGAAGATTCAAGACGGATGATGAGATATTAGACCCTGGTGAAGCCACAATTGACCTTGCAATCACATTGTTAAATCGTTATGCAAGTAAAATTCAAAGAAATGAACTTAAAAAAAGTTTAGGGTTGGTATCTAATAATAGCAAGAACAAACAGAAAATGCCTGCTTGGCTTGTTAAAATTAGAGAAGGTCTAGCTTTTCAACAGAAAAAATTAGCAAAATTAGATGCAGATGGTACAGATTATAGAGGCAATATAAGATTGGTTCCTCAGAACGGAAAAGGAAACAAGCCAAAAAATCGTACAGATGCAGATGCATTAATAAAAAATGAAGATGGGACATTTACCATTATTGAATACAAGTTGACTTCGAAAACAAAGCTAACTACTGGTCAAAACAAAGCAAAAAAACATGTAAATGACACAGATGGTAATCAAGAATTCGAAGTAAGGACTGATATAGATAAATGGAACTTAAAAGCAGGTGATAAAATAAAAGTGAAAGAATATAAGGTAGAAGTTAAAGAACAAGGCTAAATGAATTATATAAAAAAAAGTGAACTCAAAAACCTGTTAAAAGACAAGTTAGAATATAAGTATAGTGATTTTAATTTAATAAGTAGTAAGAATAGGCTCTACAAAGAAATAAAGGGTGGTTTGCTAATGATTGATTATAGAATTAATGATGCTTATAACTTTGAAAAAGATGAAATAGCTTGGAGAATTGAGGTGTCTTTTTTTATAGGGTTTGAAGCTGTACATAAATGGTTTGAACCTTTTGAGCATAGAAGTAAAAAAGATTATAAATATTATTGGACATATGGTTCTAACTTAGATAATATCTTAGGTCATAAAACTCAAATGGATGTTGACGAGCCAAACGTAAATGATTTTTTAAGAGATGTTATTGAAAAGGTAGATGATAGTTTTAATGGTTTTTATGCGGAAAATAAAGACCTTAATAACCTTTACAAAAACAAAGTTCCTTTTACTCTAAATAGTATAGATGATGTTAAAAGTATGAAAACTTTTAATGTCAGAACAGCTATTGAAATTTTAACTATAGCTTGGCTTTTAAGGGATACTAATTTTAATAAAATATTGCATTTATTTAAATATAGGATAGAGGAACTTATTAATGTGGGAGACCCAATGTCAAAACATTATTATCCCAAATTCAATGAAATAATAGAAGCTCTAAAAAAAACAAACTTTTCCGATTCGATTTTATCTTTACAAAATAATGCAGCTTAATATTATGAAGAGAATAATATTTTTCATGTTACTTTTAATAAATGTAGGGTGTCGTAAGGATAAACCAAATATAATTGGTAAATGGAAGGTTGTAAACTCTAATTTTAAATCTATCTCTGTATTTAAGAGCAATGGAATAGTTTTTATTGAATATTATGATTTAAAAGCTAATAGAAAATTGAGTTCTTCCCCAATAGAATTACAATACTGTTTACGCTTTAATAAAGGGGAGTGGTTTATTGACTTTAAGGATACGGTTGCAGATAGAGAGTTAACCTCTCGTATGAAGTTAATTAACAACGATACTTTAGTTACTTATTCAAAAGAAGTTACTTATACTGATAATGACAGTATTGTTGGCTTAAAGAAAATGATACACGTTCGAGTTCTGCCATATTAATGGATACTTTAGTTTTATCTAAAGCGAAGCCACATTTTTAGTAAAGAAATCTTTGAATTTTTTGGACGTTAGCATTTTATCAATCATTTTAAAGATAATGGCTCTATCGTCTTTGTCGAGTTCAGAAATGAGTCGTAACTGTTCCTGTGCCTGTTTGTCTTCGATAACAACTTCTTTAGGTAAATCCCCCCAGCTAGCGCTCGTCTGTGACGAGTGACGTGTAAGTTAACCAAATTAAGACAAGTCTCTGATGGCACGGAGTTGTAGTCCGTGCAAATACAAATGATAGAGCTTTTATCTAATTGGTCTGAATAGGCGTTACTCTAAATTGCAAAATTGATATACTGTAAAACAGTAAATTAAATTCTAGTTATATTATGGCTAACTTAAAGTTTATCTTTTTATTTGCCAAACGCTTTTAAGAATTAGAAAGTTATTTTAAGCAATAGCCTTAAGCTTCACAAATTTAATTAAGGCATCAAGGATAATAGCTAAATGATAAAAGAGAAAAGTTTTATATAAATAAACGCATGTTTTAAATTTAAATGTAAAAAATCCAGGATCCGATATCGCGGACTTTTTAGTCCGTTCTAATACAATTATAAAGAAGACGCTTTTAAAGAGATGTAAGGGCTTTTTCATTTTAAAGAAAAAACATTTAGTTGTAGAATTCAATATTATTTGAATAAAAAAAATTGATTCTAATATCTTAATTTAGCATCTCAAGTTTTTTCTTTTTAATACAAGCTTGATATGCAAAGTAATTATATACTGACTTCATTATAGTAACAATTGAATAATATTATTATATTAGGCTTATCGAAAACCTGCATATTTGAAAAACCCTCAACCATTAATCCCACTATTCAAAAAATTCATTCGAGAAACCGAAACAGGTAAGCGATTAAAGAAAAATGGTGAACGCATTAAAAAAGGTAGCATAGCTAATTATAAATACACCTTAAATAATCTTATCAAATTTTCTACAGAAACTCATTTTGAATTACGTATTTGTGATGCCTCTAAACTCAATAAAAGAGAGTTTACTTCTGAAAAAAATTACTGGAAAAAGTTCTATAATAAATTTACAGAATTCCTATATAAAAATGGCTGCTATGATAACTATGTTGGCGCAAATATAAAGACGATAAGAACTTTTTTTAATTATTTAAAACATGATCAAGATTTTAATACTGGAGATTTTCAGCGCTTATTTTATATCCGTAATGAACAGGTAGAAATTTTTGTTTTATCACCAGAGCAATTAAAGTTTTTAATTCATGATGCAACTTTCGAAGCCTCATTAACTACGACATTAAAACGTATAAAAGATATCTTTGTATTTGGTTGTACTACAGGATTACGTTATTCAGATATTTTTAATCTAACGAACAAAAATTTTGAGAAACAAAATGAAGATTGGTATTTAAAAATTAAATCTCAAAAAACAAAGAGTTACAGTTTTATTAAGCTCCCAGATTATGCCATAACTATTTATAAAAAATATGAACCTAAAAGCGCCAAGACGACTGTATTTAAAAAAATCACTCTTTTTAATTTTAACAAAAACTTAAAAGTCTTAGGAGAGAAAGCAGATTTTACAGCTCCTATTGAAGTCTCTCGTGAAAAACAAGGCAAAAGTACACCTGTTAGTAAAAGCACTCAAAAAACAACTCAAATACGATTCTGTGACAAAATGAGCTCACACATGATGCGTCGTACAGCAATTACCACCTTATTAATACTTGGTATGCCAGAACATTTGGTGCGTAAAATAAGTGGTCACAGTTATGCTAGCAGTTCATTTAACAGGTATGTGCACTATGCACAGGTATATGTAGATAAAGAAATTGAGAAGGTTCATGAGAAATTGGGGAACTATTAACTTCCTTAAGACTTATTTTATTTTCCATATCTACAGAATGTCTAATGAACACATAAAAAAATAGCATTGCTTATTGTAAATTCAAGACACTTTGCTCTTGCTCAATAAATTAGAAAAGGATCTGACGGTTATAAAAATTAGGTCGTTTTTATAAAAATATAACTATAATACTACAAATTTATAAAACTAAATATGTATTTTTAAGATTCAATACCAAAAAATGAGAATAAAACTGCGCTATCTTACTTTTGTTTTAATTGTTTGTTCACCATTAGTATTTGCACAAACCACCTATATACCAGACGATAATTTTGAGCAATTCCTAATTGACGCTGGCTATGATGATGTTTTAGACGATTATGTAGTAACTGCAAATATTAATATTGTAACCGAATTAATAATAGGGAATAGAAACATTTCAGATTTAACTGGCATAGAGGATTTTACGGCTTTAACAGATTTGATGTGTAGTCAAAACCAGCTTTTCACCTTAGATGTATCTCAAAATATAAATTTGAACTGGCTGAGTTGTAATAATAATCTTATAGATGGTACGTTAGATTTATCTCAAAATACAGCACTTATACAATTTGCATGTACTAACAACTCTATTGATACTGTAGTATTACCTCCAACAGCAACTTTAGTCAATATAGACTTTGGCAATAATGAACTTACTTCAATAGACACATCTCAAAACCCAAGCTTAACCATAATTAGAGCAGATAACAACCTCTTAGATGGCACTTTAGATCTATCTCAAAACACAGTACTTAATAGAATAGACTGTCAGTATAACAGTATTGATCAATTAATACTACCCCAAACAGATATATTAACTGATTTAGATTGTCGTGGTAATCAATTAACCGCACTTAATGTCGATTATAATGTATCTTTAATAAGACTTCTAATGTCTGGTAATGAAATAGCATCTATTAATTTAGCTTTACATGCAGATTTAGAAAGATTATTTGCTCAATTTAACATGTTAACAACCTTAGACCTCTCTAATAATGTCGTTTTAAAATATTTAACGGCTCATAATAATAATTTAAACTATTTATCCATAAAAAATGGAAATAACTCCAACTTTACCATCGAACCTTATTTCGTTAATAACCCATTACTAACTTGCATAGAGGTAGATGACGCTATTTTCTCTACCAATAATTGGACAACTTATGTTGACCCACAACATTACTTTAGCGAAGATTGTTCCTTAGGTACTGATGAGTCTAATTTGGAAGCCGTACGCATATTTCCAAACCCTTTAACAGACAACTTGTTTTTAAGTTTTAAAACTGCAAAAAGTACAAATTACCAATTAATAAACGTAAAAGGGCAAATACAACTAGAAGGAGAATTTAATGAACTAAATGAAACTATAGACTTGTCTGAGATTTCTGCAGGTGTTTATTTTTTAAAGTTACAGACGTTGCATAGTTCTACTATAAAGAAACTTGTAAAACAGTAGTTTCATAAAATTACTAAACCAAATAAATAATACTAATCAACTAAACTTTTAATTATGAAAAAACGACTTTTAAGTGCGCTATGCTTATTTGTAATCACTTTTACTTATGCACAAATTCCACCTGGATGCCCAACAACCATTTGGGATGGATCTAATTGGTCTGCACCATACACAGGTGTCGGCCCCAATATAAATGTAAACGTTATAATTGCCGGTAATTATGACACCTCTTTACAAAATGCGAGTTTTGAATGTTGTAGCCTCTTAATTAATGCAGGCGTTTCGTTAAATATAACTCCTGAATATTTTGTTAGAGTACAGAACACAACTACAGTAAATGGCGATCTTACGGTGCGACATCAAGGTTCTTTTGTACAAGTGGAAGAATTTACTACTGGTTTTACACTAGGTCCTCCACCTGCTAACGCTACAGTAATAAAATCTATAGACACCCCTTTTTCTTCTGCTATTACGTATTGGAGTTCACCTATAAGCGGCGAAACCATCTCTCAAACATATGATCCTAATCCGTCGTTAGCATCTTATCGTTACTTTTTTAAAACTGAAAATTTTAGAGATTTAGAACATGAACAAAATAACGATAATATTTATGTTCCTGGTATTGGTATAGATGGCGTTAATGATCTTACAGGTCCTGCAGCATGGACTTTGGCAAACGCGACCTCATTGGCAGCAACATCAGGAATACTCGACGCAGGAAGAGGTTTAATAACAAGACAAGCTACTGATGGCTCGTTTGACTACACTTTTGATGGCACATTTAACACTAGTACTATTAATGTGAATGTTACCAGAAACGATGAAAATCTATCTCCTCCAGTAACGGATCCTGTAACTGCACCAGGAAATGATGAAAATCCGATACTTTTAGGAAATCCTTATGCATCTGCTATAGATTTAGTAGCTTTTTTATCAGCAAATACTTATCCTAATGGCATCCTTGATGGCTATGTTTCTTTATGGTCTCCTTCTGCTGCGCCAATTAATACTAATAATGGAAACCAAGTTCTTAATTTTAGCGAAACAGATTATTTTTACATGAATCTTTCTGGTTCACCAGTTAAGGTTTGTGAAACTTTACCATTTGGCACGTGCGACCCTGTAACTAATCCAGTTATCAATCCCGATCAAAATTCCATTCCGTCAGGACAAGGTTTTTTCGCCAACTTCACTGACCAATTACCGTCACCTGCTACAGGTATAGTTAGATTTGACAATAGTATGCGTGTAAATGAAGAAAATCTATTTTTCTATAGAGGTACGTCATCAATTACGAGCAATGAAGATAATAAATTATGGCTAAACCTAAACAGCCCAAGCGGTGTTAACGAAAATATTTTACTTAGTTACGTAGACGGTGCCACATCTGGTAATGATGGTAGAGCTTATGATTTAGATTTAAGAGTACCTTATAATTCACCATACAGTTTAATTTACTTTAACATAAACGGCTCTGATGATAAATTTAGAATACAAGGTAAAAACACAAACGATTTAAATCGTAGTGAAGAAGTCTCTCTTGGTTTCTACAATACTGTTGAAGGGGTAAATGGCGCACCACAAGAATTCGCAATTTCAATTACTCAAGTTCAAGGTGATTTTATGACTAACCGTACTACATTTTTAGTTGATCACTTATTAGACATTTGTTACAACTTATCTGATTCCCCTTATTTCTTTACCGCCGGAATAGGTGAGTTTAATGACCGATTTACATTAAAATACCTAGACTGCGATTTTTCAGATAGCTGCAGTGCTGTATTTGACGAAATAGAGAGCTTTGTTGTTGAAAAGTCTCAATGTGGAAAATATAGAATCAACTTCCCAAACAATTATGATTTCAGTGATTATGATTTAGTTTTAACTCAGGACGGTGTAGATACACCATTAACGGAAGATACTAATATCTATTTCACTGAAAATGGGTTGAATGAGGTTACTATTTCCGTATATGATAGTAGCACTAAAACACTTTGCTATTCTAATGAAATAATCAGGTATGTCGATTGTTTTAAGGATAAGTGTGATACCTGTGAAGATGCTTTTACAGAAATTGTAGGTTTAATACAAGATAGAAATAAGTGTGGAAAATTCAAAGTTGTATTTCCTAAAAGTCTGAGAGGATGTTATGATCTTGTTATAAATGCAAATGGTATTATCATTCCTATGACAGAAAACACGACTATTCAGTATGATGAAGATGGTTTTTATGCGTTATATTTAACACTTTATGATAAGGAAACTGGGGAAGAGTGTTATACAGGTTCTACCATATTATCTGTAGATTGTTTTAATAATACCAGCAACAGAAGTGCTAATAATGATGACGTGGAAACTGATGATGTAAGTGGTATAAAATTATATCCTAATCCTGCAGAAAGCCAGTTTACAGTAACTTTGAACAATGAGTTAGAAAATTTACAACAAGTTACTGTCAGAGATATTATGGGTACGGTTGTTAAGAAAAGTAATATCCAAACGGTTAAGCTTAACGGACTTCATACGGGAATTTACTTTGTAGAAGTAATTACTACAAAAGGTGTTGTTTACAGAAAACAACTAGCGGTAAGATAAGATATTTAAAATTATTATATAAAAAAATGAGAGAAGCGATTCTCTCATTTTATTGTTAAAGAAGTTAATGCCAATTGTAACACCAAAACTTACCGTGGATAATTTGAAATTAATTGTTTGAAAATGAGCAACAAATTGATGTATGAGTTCTAAAAATAGAATCTTCAGAATTAAAAAATTTATAGTTATATTATGCTTCTAAATTGTTCAAAAGCTATTTAATCCAATTAAAACAAAGCAAAAGCAAAATATCGAATTTTAAGGCTCGTGATGAAGTTTTGATTTAAAAACTGAGGCAGAATTAATCAAGTTGATAAAAACACCAATAAAGCCTCTAAAACAACCTTATGCGGTGCGCTGTATTTTAATCACAAAGCACTTTACGTAAACTTTGCACTTATAGTAATAGCGTAATTCTTTTAATTATTATGATTATCAAGTACAGGTTTTTGTCGACAAAGAGATTGGTGAAAAGTGCTAGAAAGGGATTTAATATGACCAATTAGATAAAAGCTCTATCATTTGTATTTGCACGGACTATAAGTCCGCACTATCGGATTCATTACCGTTTATTACACGTAAATTTGATAGAGTAATAAAAATTAAATTAAAATATAAAATTGTAAACCATATTAAATTATAATTATGTAGAACTCCTCTAATATAAAGTGTTCTAACTAAACCTATATGGATTAGTAAACAAATGGGTAAAGAAATTATAATTAATAATATATATATTAAACAACTTAATATAAGTGACCTTTTTACATTTTTAAAAAAATAAAAACTACTAAGTACTAATGACAAAAAGGTCGTAAACCAAAAATAAATATTACCAATTGAAACAATAGTTTTATCTATTGGAAACAATGATTTCATAACAATAATAAACAATAATAAAAACACAATGTAAATAGGTGCAAAGTATTTATTCAAAAAAATATTCTTAATTGAAATCATATTAATTCTAATTATCGGTTTCATCTGTTTTATAATACCCTCCCGTAAACATATACTCACCATTATCTGCTCTTTGAATTAAACGATAAGGTACCCAAGTCCCAAAATATTTTTCGCCTGTATCTAATTCAGATTGAGCGGCAGCATTGATTGAATTACCTACAGTATATGGATGAGAACCAATAGTACCATCGCCTATTCCACCATTTTCAAATTCACCTAGAATTCTATCTCTAATTTCATAAAACTTATCCCATCTTTCCGACTGAGAATTAAAATTTTGGAACTTATCCAAATATTCAAAATTCCAAGACACATATTTAGGGTCATTATATCCAGATACTCCTTCTTTATTATATGTTTTTTTCTTAATAGTTATAGGAAGGCTTCCGTATATCGCAGTATATCCTTCTCCTGAGACTTCCGTGATTGTCATAGCATGGTTATAATCATGTCCACTCATTAGGCTAGAAAACCAATTACTTTCAAGAGCTACAATATCACCAGGGTTACCTTCAGATGGTTTAGTAAATAAAGTTAAATCATTATAAAAGTCAGAAGCACCATAGGCATCGGCAACAGCTGTAGTTAAATCCTCTACAGTAGAATATTCCATTTTATCATTGTCAAAAATCCTAGGAGTACCTGAATATCTTCCATTTAAGTGGAATGATAAATTATTTTCGGCTGCATATTCAATGAAACCTTTAAATACCATATTTGCACAATCATCTTTCTTATTCGCTTTTAAATAGCTTTCATAAATTGTTTTAGCTTGAACAGACCAATAATCTGCATAAGTCATACCACTAGCATCGTGTATATCTGACCATTTATTTTTTGATTTCCACTCTGAACCTTCTAAATCAATACCATCAATAACCCTATTTTCACTAAAAGCATAAGGACTGTTCCAAGTATATACTATCTCAAGTGGATCCACAGCAAAGAACCTCCCAACTCTAGGATCATGCATTCGATACTTATAATTCATAGAATTCCCCTCCCCTTTAATCTCATCGTCCTTCTCCTGCCCTTGGAACCCATATCGGTAACTGAGGCTACTTTTATGGCGGTTGGGCAACAGCATCCCAAAGGGATAGTAATTTAAAATACTATGATATCAATAAATAAAAGAACTTCTATTGTTTAAAAATAACTAAAAAATAACACTATAGAGTTATAAGTGGTGATTTTTCTGCACCAAAATTTACTTGAAAATTTATGTTTTTATAAGTAAATAAATAAATTATGTATTTTCGTTTGTATATATTTATTAAATGAAGATAAAATACCTGATTATTATTGCTTTATTTTTTTCCTGTGGAGCCAACAAAAGCACAATACATCAAAAAAAAATACAGTCCACTACTTTTAAAGAAGATTTTTCTGTAACAACAGAAGAATTTAATCCATCTAGTAATATCACTTATTATTGGTACAAATCCAATGAGATTCTCCAATCTAAAGGGGAGTACAGTGGAGAATTGTTACATGGCACTTACACAAGGTATTATATAACTAATCAATTAGAAGAAAAGGGTGAATTTAATTATGGCTTAAAAACCAAACAGTGGAGAAGTTGGTTTGCAAATGGACAATTACAATCCATAAGAAATTATAGTAATGGGAAATTAAATGGTGTTTATCAGCTTTATGACGATACAGGATTGTTAATTATAAGCGGAAAGTATAAAAGTAACAAAAAAACAGGTCGATGGATAAATCATGTGACCAAAGACACATTACATTATAGACGAGATATTATTAAAATTGAGGACTCTTTAAAAACTAACAAACCATCCTTCTTTAAGCGGATTTTTAAGAAAAAAGATAAAGATAACAAGGATAAGATAAAACCTAAAAAGAGTAAGCCTCAAAACAAAGTAAACAAAAACTCTAAACCTAAAAAAGATTCGTTTTTTAAACGCTTGTTTTCTAAGAAAGACAAAAAAAATGTTAAAAGCTAGTTCTTTGCTCTATGCTATTTTTATTTGCTTGGTGGTTTCATTAATCTGTGGAAGCCTCATATTAATATTCAACTACCAATACCGACTTAACCAACAGTTTTTTTTAGAGAATGAACTCGTTAATTATAGCGAGACTAATTTTCTAAAAGTTATAGATCAACTTAATACCTCACAATTGAGCACTAATGGATCTATTAATAGTGATGATAATAGACTAACGACGACGTATTCTATTTCTAAATGGGGATTTTATGATCTTATTAAAACAAAAACCTATTTTAAAAACGATACAATTTATAAAACAGGATTAATAGGTAGTAAAACGGTAAATACTAAATTAGCACTGTATCTCACAGATTATAATACGGAGCTAAAAATTGGTGGTACAACCAAAATCATTGGAGATGTAAAGGTTTCTAGTTTTGGCGTAGAACAAGCCTATATCAACAATCAAAGTTTTACAGGTTCTAGATTGGTAGAAGGACATATTGGAGTTTCCAAAGATAAATTACCCACATTAAGCCTTGCAGTAAATCAAACTGTTGTGGAAAAAGAACTCTATTACGACGAATTAAAAAATAAGACATTATACAATAGTTTTTACCAACCTACAATTAGAGTTATTGTAGAAGAAACATATGATTTTGGCGATATAGAGTTATCTGGAAACTTTGTTATAGAATCTAAAGATTCTTTAGTTATCAGAGAAACGGCACAATTAAAAGATGTGCTCATAAAAGCACCTAAAGTGACACTTAATTCTGGTTTTAATGGTAATGTGCAAATTTTTGCAAAAGAACGTGTACATGTCATGAAAGACGTTAACTTATTATATCCATCAAGTATTTATATTGATAATGATGATGAAGAGAAGCCGTTAAACGTGTATTTAGGAGAAAAAAGCAAACTTGCTGGTGGCATCGTTTTAACAAGTAAAACTTATGAGGCTTCCTTAAATAGATTAATAACTATAGATAAAGATGCGCAAGTGTTAGGAGATATTTACTGTTATGGCAAAACACAATTAAAGGGCAAAGTCATTGGCACAGTATATACAGATCGTTTTTATTTAGAAACAAGTGGTGCCACCTATGAAAATCATATTGTTAATGGTACGATTAATAAATTAGAACAACCGAATTACTTTATTGGATTACCTTTATTTAATGACAATACAAGAGTTTATGAGCTTATTAAAGAGTTATAAATTAAAAGCAAGTTCGCTTATAGAATCTGTAATGGCTATTACAATTATATCTATTTGTGTCTTTATAGCAACATTGGTATATGTGAAGTTATTGGATTCTGATTATGAAGTAAGCTATTATAAAGCCAAACATAAAATTGGCGAACTACATTTGGAAACGATACAACAGCAATTGTTTGAGGATGAGACTTTTGATTTTGAAAGTTATAAGATAAAAAAGACAATAAACGATTATAGTATATTTTTAAAACAAATTGTGTTTGTTTTAGAGACTGAAACAAAAAAAGAGCGAGTAGAATATTTAGTTAAAGTTGAACAGATTGAAACTACAGAATAAAAATTTTAAAGCTTTTACCATTTTAGAAATGGTAATAAGCTTAGCCATAATGAGTATTATTATTGCTATGGTGTACGTAATTTTTACAATGTTATCTAAACAATTGTATCAATATAGCGATCAAACGGAGCTTGTTAATAATTACAATCAATTACATACGGTCTTAACTAGAGATATTCACAATTCAAATAAGATCGACTATACAGACAGTGTGTTAACATTAATGGTGAATAATGATAGTTTAACTTATACCTATAAAAGTAATAGATTAACACGAAGTTATTTAGGTGGTAAGGATACATTTTTAATAACTATAAAAGCTTTTCAAATGATTGAGAGCCAGTCGGTGTTTAATAATGAAATAAAGCATCTTGAAGTAACATATACGATGTTCGATCAAGATATTGTGGCTGTTTATTTTAAAGATGTTGGTGTGTCAAATCAAGTAAACCAAATGTTTTTTAGTTATGGGAATTGATTTGTCATCATATAATAAAACCGTAAAGATTAAGTCTAAGAAAACCAGTTTTCTAAGTAAGGAAATTCAGTTTTCAAAAGGATTTTCAGATAAAAAGAAAGAGCGTTTTTATAAAGAATTGGCTATTTTAATACAGTCAGGAATAGACTTTAAACAAGCATTGGAAATAGTTATAGAGCAGTATAAAAGTAAAGTAGATAAGGAATTAATAGGAAAAATAAAACATCAAGTCATTCAAGGTAAATCTTTGCATGAAGCTATGCAAAGCAGCAGAAAGTTTTCAGCCTATGAATATTATAGTGTGAAAATTGGTGAGGAAACTAGAAAGCTAGATCAAGTATTAATAGAGTTGCAAAAATATTTTGAGAGAAAAATAAAAATGCGAAGACAACTCATATCTGTATTTACATATCCCTCTTTTGTATTAGCGGTAACTTTTGGAGTATTATATTTTATGATGAATAATGTAGTCCCTATGTTTTCCTCAGTATTTAAGCAATTTGGTGCCGAATTACCACCACTAACACAAAAAATTATAAATATATCTCATAACTTTTCTACAATTTCAGGTGTTTTTATTTTTAGTCTTATAGCCATTATAGCATTTCACTTTTTTAATAAGAAAAAAGAATGGTATCGACGTGTCACATCGCGCGTTGTTTTAAAAACGCCCTTTTTTGGTGCCTTATTGCGTAAAATATATATGTCTCGTTTAAGTCAGTCTCTAAGTTTATTGTTATCTGCAAAAACACCGTTAGTAACGTCTTTGGATTTAACGCATAAGATGATTGATTTTTACCCAATTGAGTCTAGCTTAAGTAAAGTAAAAGCAGATATTTTAAAAGGAGTCGCATTAGGAGAAAGTTTGTCTAAATATTCCGTCTATGATCACAAATTTGTGTCTATGGTTAAAGTGGCAGAACAGATAAACAAGTTAGACAATATGTTTGAGAGATTATCAGAACAATACAATGAAGAAATTGAACACCAAACAAAGATGATTGGTGTTGTATTGGAGCCTGTAATAATTATAATTATAGGGCTTATCGTTGGTGTTATTATGGTTGCCATGTATTCACCAATGTTCGATTTAAGTAAAATTATTGGTTAATAAGGTATATATTGAAAAAAAATGCTATTTTTATGAAGGTTTGAGTTTCAAATCCAAGAGTAAATCATTAATATCATGAAGAATAAAATCAATAAAAAGGCCTATTTAGATGCCTACTCTTTAACCGAAATATTAATTGTATTAGCTATAATAGGTATTTTATTAATGATGGTGTTGCCAAATCAAACATCTGTGGTTGCACAAGCAAGAAGTATAGAGGCTCAGAAAATGCTAAATCATCTATACGGATTAGAGAAAAGTTATAATTTTAGGTTTTCTAAGTATTCTTCAAGTTTTGAAGAACTAGGTTTCGAGCAAGAAACTACAATAGATCAAGGAGGTCAAGCGGTTTATAAAATTGAAATTATAGATGCTTCTGTAAATACGTTCAAAGCAAGAGCCATATCTATTAAAGACTTTGATGATGACGGAAACTACAATACTTGGGAGATTGACCATAGAAAAATTCTGTTAGAAACAGTCAAAGATTAGTCTGTTTTTGCTACTTACAATTAATATATTACTTGTAATAATCCTACTTATTATCTTAATTCAGGATATAAAGCATAGAGCAATACATTTTATTTTACCAGTGATTTTGTTTGTAGTAAGTATTATTCGTTTTGTATATGTAAAACACAGTTTTAATGAGTTATTAATTACATTAAGTTTTTTGTTCTTAGTAATGCTGGGTTTATTTATATATTTTTCAATAAAGTCTAAAAAAATAATTAATCCAGTCAATACAGCTATTGGCATAGGAGATATTGTTTTTTTTGTGGCGATAATTCCTTTATTTTTTTCCACATCGTACATCCTTTTTTTTATTACAGGTATGTTGTTTTCGGTGTTATGCCATTTGTTGTTTAATAAGAGAAAAGAATTACACGTGCCACTTGCAGGTTATTTGTCAATTTATTTAATACTCTTAATAGCTATCAATACTATAACATCTAAAGAACTATTTTATACCCATAACATTATTTGATAACTAGTAGCGACATACAAATTACAACAGAAATTCAGCAATTAATAAATGCTGAAGTTGCACATCATTATGGAGTGATTCCAAGTGCGCTATCTAATAATGAATTAGTTCTGTTTATATCCGAATCTGAACCAAATGATAATCATGAAGAATTAGAGATGATATTAGGGTATTCGGTAACATTTGTAACAGTTCCTGAAAATCAAATATCCAAAGCTTTAACGGTCTATTATCGTAAAAATGATTATGAAATTCAAAACAAATCCGTCGACTTAACTAACGAAGATTTTTTAGAAAAACTCATTTATGAAGCTAAAGCAATGTTGAGTAGTGATATTCATTTTGAGGTTTATGAAAAAGAAGCAAGAGTACGATTGCGCATTGATGGCTTGTTGATAGAAAAATATAGAATTCCAAAAGAAAACTATTTAGAATTAGTTAATAAAATTAAGATTAAATCTAATCTAGATATTACAGAGAAACGTTTGCCACAAGATGGTAGAATAAATTATAGCGATTTTGATCTACGTGTTTCTATTTTACCAACATTACATGGTGAAAAAATAGTAATGCGAATATTGGGAAAAGATGCTTCAAATATCAGTTTAGATCAATTAGGTTTTGAAGCAGAAGAAAAAGAAATCTACTTGGAAGGTGTTAAGAACACAAATGGAATAGTGTTAATTAGTGGGCCAACAGGTTCTGGTAAAACAACAACCTTATATGCCACACTAAAACTTTTAAATAAGATTAGAAGTAACATTGTTACGGTTGAGGATCCTATAGAATATACACTTGAAGGAATAAATCAGGTACAACTTAAAGAAGATATAGGGTTAACTTTTACAAGTGCATTACGCTCGTTTTTAAGACAAGATCCTGATATTATTATGTTAGGTGAAATTAGAGATGCAGAAACTGCTAAGATGGCTATTAGAGCGTCACTAACAGGACATCTAGTACTGTCTACAATACATACAAATTCTGCATTGGGTACAATTTCTAGATTAGTAGATATGGGAGTCCCAGCTTTTTTAATTGCAGAGACTTTAAATGTTTCTGTTGCGCAGCGTTTACTAAGAAAATTATGCCCATCTTGTAAAGTATTACATGATTTTAATGCCAATGAACTACCAAGAAATTATAGCGTACCATTTAAAATAACTGAACATTATGTGGCTAAAGGTTGCGAAGAATGTTATTATACAGGTTATAAAGGAAGAAGAGCAATATATGAGGTGATTCCTGTCAATCAAGACTTGTCAAATAGAATTAAAAAAGATGCTCAAAACCTAGAGCAAAATAGGATCGAAAATATAGAAAAATTATCAGATAAAGCGTATAAATTATTTGCTAATGGTGATACATCACTTGAAGAAGTTTATTCGATATTGATCAATGGATAATATGAAGAAAGTAATAGTAATGTTTACGTTGTTTATTGTCACCATTAGTCTGGCACAGCAACAACCGTTAAGTACAATTGAAGAAAAACTAGAAGTAGTGGCTTTTCAGCAACCAGGACTTAACGAAAGAGTAGAATCAGAGGTTACAGGCCTTAATTTATATACATTTATAAGCTCTTTAGCACTTGAACACAGATTAAATGTAGATGTTGACCCACAATTAAATACCATTGTAGAAAGTAATTATTTCGATGTTCCAGTAAAAGAAGTTTTGTTATTCTTAATTAAACAGCACAATATTGAGGTCGAGTTTGTTAACAAATTTATAGTGTTCAAAAAACGAAAGGAAGTAGAAAAAGTACCTGAAAAAGTAATTGCAAAACCAATAGACATTACATACAGAAGTGAAAATGAGTTTTTGTCCGTAAATCTAAGAAATGATTCTTTACCCAGTGTTGCCGAAAAGATAACGAAGGAGTCTGGCAGAAATGTTATTGTATCTCCTGATGCTAAGAATCAAAAAATAACAGGTTATTTTCAAAACCGACCATTTGATGACATCATGGATATGATTGGGCAGTCTAATGGTTTAATAGTAATCAAAAATGAAAACGGATCCTATTTTATCCAAAAAGATGAAACGCCAAAAGAAGTAAAAACGATTGTAACTAATTCTAGCCAATCAAGCAATAGAATACGAAAAGGCGTACAAGGTGGCGCAGGTACCGAAGGTATTGAAGATTTTTATGAGGTGACAATCTCAGACTCTGGTTTTCTAAATATTAATGCCAGAGAAGCAAATGCAACTGGTCTTATAATGGAGGCTGCAGAGAAATTAAGTCTAAATTATTATATGTACAGCTTGCCTACGGAAATAGAAACAACTTTAGTAGCTGCCGAGATTAGTTTTGAAGATCTCTTAAACATTGTATTTAGAGGCAAAGATTTCACTTATAATCAAGATGCTTCAGGGGTTTATTTTATAGGAAATAGAAGTGAAGAAGGTTTACGCTCAACAGAATTAATACAGTTGGAAAACAGAACTATAGAAACCGTAATGAATTCTATTCCTACAGAACTAAAAATCAATTTAGAAATTAAGGAATTTCCTGAGTTGAATGGGTTAATTGTTTCTGGTTCAAAACCAAAAATAGAAGAGTTACGTCTTTTTCTTTATCAAATAGATAAAGTGGTGCCCATGGTACAATTAGAAGTATTTATCGTTCAGTATAATAAATCTCACGACATCCAGACAGGATTAAAAGCAGGCTTAGATCCTAATGGTGTAAACAGAGTTACCTCAGGTGTTTTATTCCCTACAACAGACGTTAACTTAAATGCAGAATCTGTAAATGGATTAATTGATATTTTTAATGGTTTTGGAATATTTAATTTAGGTAAAGTAACAGAGCAGTTCTATGCGAATTTGCAATTTTTAGAAAATAACTCTGTAATTAAGTTAGAATCTACGCCTAAAATAGCAACCTTAAGTGGTCATGAGGCAACGTTAACCATAGGAGAGACGAATTATTATTTTGAGCAAAATAATAGCATTTTTAATACAGGAATTAATAATACAATTACGCAATCTGGAACTTGGAAACCTACGGAGGCTAATCTAAGCGTTACGATTAAACCATTTGTATCTAAAGATGAGCAAATTACGCTAAAGCTTAGGGTTGAAAAAAACTCATTCTTAGGTAGAGCTGGTGAAAATGCACCTCCAGGAAAAGCAACACAATCTTTTGACTCTGAGATCCGGGTAAAAAATAATGAAATGACCCTGTTGGGAGGTTTAGATGAGCTAACAAGGGAAAACTCAGGAACTGGTGTGCCTTTTCTCGCCAGAATTCCAGTTATAAAATGGTTTTTTAGCGGTAGAGCTAAAAAGAAATCTAAATCAAAACTTCATATTTTAATTAAACCAACGGTAAAGTACTGATGCTTAGTAGTTTAATAAATATATTATTAAAACATAATACCATTGTAGTAATAGGTATATATTTTGAAACAGAAAAAATATCTTATACTTTTGTTAATGTATCTCAGAAAAACAATAAGTTAATAATTAGTAATCAGGCTTCATATAAATCATTTAATCAGGTAGAAGAAGCTTTAGAAAAAAAGCCACCAGTAATTCTAAATTTTTCAGGAAAAGGGGTTCTAAATAAAAAAACAGCTCATATTTCAGATTATAGATCTAAAGCCTTATTAAATGTAAACAAAAACGATTTTTATTTTTACGAGTACATTCAAAACAAGGATGTTTTTATTTCTGTAATAAGAAAAGAAAAAGTACTAGAGCATATTAGCATGTTTAATGCTGCTAATTTATTAGTTATAGATTATAGTGTAGGTCCTTTTATAGCTACTTTATTATCGAAACTTTCAGAAGACAAAAATGTCATATCAAATAGTACCGAATTAAAAGTTGATAATGACATTCTGTTAAGTTTTGAAACAACAAACAAGAATAAAATTCTAGCTATAGATAACCAAGCAATATCCGAAAAAGAAACGGCATTACTAGCTTCAGCAATTAACTATTTTTACCCAATAGAAACGTTTCAATATGAAAATGATTTCCTCAAAGCCAATAAAGAGGAAGCGGATTTTAAAAAATATTTTGAAATTTTAGGGGTTATGCTACTCGGAGGTTTTTTTAGTCTTTTATTAATAAGTTATTTAATGCTTGGTCATTATAATAATGAAATAATAAGTATAAATTCAAACATACAATCTGTTCAAGAAACGTATGATATTATTAAAGACCTTCAAAAAGATAGAGATAATAAAAAGGAAATTTTATATGAATCTGGTGTTTTTACCTCTCGATTTTTAGCGTATTACATTAATGAATTAACCATAAGTATTCCAAAATCAATCACTTTAAATACCTTTTCATTGTTCCCTTATGATAGAAAGATTAAAACCTCAGAAAAGATAAGATTTGAAGAGAATATTATAGTTATTAAAGGAGAATCTTCTTCAAATATAACATTTAATGATTGGTATAAAGGGCTAAAAAAGATTGATTGGATTTCAAAATCAGATATTATCAACTACCAAGCCAATAGAACTAATAATTACGATTTTGAAATAAAACTAGAGATTAGATAAGATGTTTGATAATATTTCATACAAGAAAAAGTTTTTTATCTTAATTCTCGTCGGAGTTTTATTAAGTATTAGTGCTTATAAAAGATCATTTAGTTTAACTATTGATTCTTATAAAGAGAGTAAATCACTTAATGAGCGTTTAAACTATATAAATTCGGCATCCAATGATGTTAGTGCTTTAGATAAAGAAATTAAGTTTTTAAATAATTTAATAGGTGAAGAAAGTATTGAGCCAGAGTTGGTACAGCAAGAGATATTAAATTTTGTAACCAATAATCATAATCGTGTTTCTGTAGATAATATTGAAGAGGTTCATAACGCTAAAGACAACGATTTTATTATATATTCTAATCAATTAACACTAGAAGGTTCTTTTAGAGATTTGTTAGAGGTTATTTATAATTTTGAAAAAAAATTCACCTATTCTAGATTGGTAAACGTTACGTTTTTTATTAAAAAAGATTTTAAAACACGAACAGAAAAATTGTATTCAAAAATAATATTTCAAAATTATGAGAAAGATATTCAAAGTAGGTAACTTAATAATATCAGTGGTAATTTTAATCCTTTTCGTCTTTGGTTGTGATGATGTTTTAGAAGAAGATTTAACTAACGATATGGTTAGCACTACTGCACCAACCTCTGGTCAAATAATCACTTCTAATTCAGTTTTATTTCAATGGAATGCTTTGGATGGGGCAGATGATTATACTATACAAGTAGAAAATAATAATAATGTAATCATATTAGATTCTTTGGTGCCTACAAATAGTTTAGAATATCCTTTAGGACCTGGTGCCTATGCATGGAGAGTAAGAGGTGAAAATTTTGCGTATCAAACCGCATATACTTTTCCTGTAAATTTTACCATTGAAGCATCAGATGATTTAACAAATCAAACCATTTTTCTAAATACACCAACTGATAATTATTATACCAATTCACCTTCTGGTATTCTTACAACTTGGTCAGCTATTGCTACTGCAGACTCTTATACCTTTGAGTTAGATAAACAACTTTCTGGCAATACTGCAACGGTATACCAAGAATCAGATATAACTAATACATCGCATACTATTGTAAGCACATTTTTAAATGAAGATGCAGAGTACGTATGGAAAGTTAAAGCTATAAATGATACTACAGTAACAGAAACTGAGTTTGCAAGCAGAAGTATCTTTTTAGATACAAGTGCACCCAATACACCAGCCTTAATTAACCCTGCGGATAACGCAATTGCAGTGATAAATACTGAAGTTGTGTTCTCTTGGGACACAGGTACTGATTTAGGTAGCATAAATGCTCCATTAACGCATATTTTAGAAATAGCAACGAATACAGCTTTTACTAATGCTGAAACTTACAGTACATCTTTAGACACTCAGAGTATTACATTTTTAGAAGTAGGGGACTATTACTGGCGTGTAAAGACAAATGATGATGCAGGGAACCAAGGAGTGGTTTCTACATATAACACTATAGTAATAAACTAAAATGTCTAAAAAGAATATAAATAGAGTTCTTATTGTTGTTGTCTCTTTAATTTGGGGTGTTTTAATTTACAAGTTTGTAAATACCTTTTTTGTGTCTAGCCCAATTGAAGCAGATACCATTGTATCTCAAGAAACTATTGATATTCCTCTAATAGCAAAAGATACGTTTAATTTGAAAGCCTATGAAAGAGATCCATTTCTAGGAACATTAAATAAGCCGTCTAAATCTATTACAAATAAAGTTTATAGTCTTACAGTAAAAAAAGAAGTTCCAGTTAACCAAAAATGGCCAAAAATCCAATACTTAGGATTTGTAAAGCAAGAAAAGTCTAATGACCCATTGCTACTAATTAAAATAGATAATAGGCTCTATAGAAATAAAATTAGTGGTGAGATTATGGAGAGCTTAAATATTATTTCGTTTTATAAAGATTCTATTGAGGTTAGCTTTAATAACGAAAGACGAATAATAAAAAAGAACTTATAGTCTTAATGGTATAATTACCAGTTAAATAAAACAAAAAATGAGAGAATCACTTCTCTCATTTTTCATATAATTATGGTAAATACATTTTTATTTTACAATTAGTTGCTTTCTATAAACGTTACCATCTTTAGTTACAATTTCTACAAAGTAAATACCAGTTCTTAAACCGTTAAGTTGAACCGTTTCAGAGTTACTTAATTTAAGAACTTTACCCATAATATTCTTTAAAGTAAGTTGTTGAAGTACTTCTGAAGCATCATCAAATTTAACTGTAAATTCGTTAGTTGCTGGGTTGGGGAATAGCTTCATGCCTTTAGAGAATTCAATAGTATCTTCATCATCACTATTTACATTTCTATTAGTGCTGCCATAACAATCTACAGTTAATAAAGTTGAGCCAGTATAGCATTCTTTACCTGTTTCTTTATCGTAAAGTGTAATATTTAAAGTAAAAATACCATCTTCTTGATATCTAATAGTCGTATTTTCTTCCATTGGGATAATAATGCCATTAGCATCTACAACAAGCGAATAACAATCTCTAAGTCTCTTTGGAAATACAATTTTAAATTTCCCACACTGATTTCTATCCTGAATTAAATCTACGATATCATAATAAGCATCTTCACAATCACCACATTTATCATTAAAGCAATCGACTTCCCTAATAATCTCATTAGAATAACATAATTGTTTGTTACTATCATATACAGAAATGGTAAATTCATTTATACCATTTTCAATGAAATAAACGTTGGTGTCTTCGGTTAATTGAGTATCGACTCCATCTTGCGTTAAAACTAAGTCGTTTGCGCTAAAATCATAACCTCCTGGAAAATTAATAGTATATTTTCCACATTGAGTTCTTTTCTCAACAAAGCTAGCGACTTCGTCAAATACGGCACTGCATGTATCAGAGAAACTACAGTCTAAAAAACTAAGTGTAAAGCGGTCATTAAACTCACCGACCTCTGATGTAAACGTATAACTAGACGCCGTTAAATCATGGCAAATATCTAATAAAGTATCGTTGATGTATATTTTGCGATTAGACATAAAATCACCTTTGACATCACTAATAGAAATTGTGTATTCTGTTATTGTTGCACTACCATCTTCGGCAGATTCTACAGAATTAAATAAACCTATAGAAATCTTTTCACTGCGGTTTAAATCATAGGTGTTTTTTCCCTGAATATTATATTTTTCATCAGATCCATCAATATTAGAGTAAATAATTCCATATGCACCGCGTGGAGTACTCATTCTTAAATCATAGGCTTGTCCGTCATCTCCACTCGTAGCAGCATCAGCATAACCAATCAAAATGTTATGGTTAACACCAGTGGGACTATTAAGGTTTAACCATAATTTGTTATCACCACCAGTGTTAGCTGTTCTAAAAAATTGTTCATTACCATCTACTTCACGCATACCATTGTTAAATATAATATCACCTGTTGCAGATGGTGCATCATCAGAATAATTAACAAAGAAACCTTGAGCAGAAGCTATGGAACCATTAGGTAATACATCATCATAATCAGGATCTCCGACTTGTACACTACTTGGTCTCACTGCTCCCATAGAATTAATATAAGCGTAATCGATATTTAAAAAATTAAGTACTTGACCTCCTTGGTTGTTACCACTTGGAGGTGTATGTGCAGACCAAAAGGCCGCATAACCACCAATGATTCCATTTGGGTTATTTATTGGGTGGTACGTGTTAGCTTCAAAGAATTTTTCTACGCTAATTCCAGATGCATAAGGATTACCAATAAAAATTGGGTTTTCATCTTCGTTAGCAAGATTGTCATCGTTTCTGGTAATTGGTACCGTAATTATACCATTATGAAATTGCCCTGAAAAAGTATAGTCTGTCGTACCAGCTGGAGTACCAGGAGCTTGTCTGGCGATGTAACCTACTCCAGTCTCAGCAGGATCCGTAGTATTAGCAAAAGTCCAGGAATTATAATCGTCGTCAAAACCGTCTTGTCCAGCTATAAATACACCCGTATTTCCTATTTCCTCTTGTGAATCCTCAAAATTTTCAGTTTTAAAATAATATCGGTAACCCCCATAAGTAGCTCCAAAAACGTCATCTATTGTTTGCCCCTCTACGGGAGGTGACCAATAGGTAACTTCTGTTGCAGAATCATATGGTGCAGTTGTTTTGTTTACGGTAGCATTACCGTTTAAATTAAAACTTGTACCATCTTCTATCTGTACAAAAGAGCCTTGAGTTTGTACCACAAGGTTTCCATTTATAATGGCATTACGTCTAACAGATATGAATAGATTATCAGTAATTGTAACTAATACACCTGTGTTAATTAAAAGTTCGCAACAGCTAAAGTTACCATCCGTTAAGGTATTGTAGTCACCAGCTATCACAGCAGAAATATTACCGTTTGGAGCTCCATTAGACCAAGTAGTACCATCCCAAGTAGTAGAGGTACATCCAGGGATAATAATCTGGGCATAAGAAATTGAAATAAAGAGGAAGCATAAAATGCCGAAAAGTTGTTTCTTCATAATTTAAGATTTAATTGATTAATAGTATGTTTTAAGCCTAAGAAAATTATAAAAATTACTGTTTTACAACTTTCTTTATTATAGAACGATTCAAGGTTTGTAATTTTAAAAAATAAACACCTGAAGAAATTTCAGAGAGATCTAGGCTCTCATTTTTTTTAGTAATTCTGCCTTCAAATACCAGTCGTCCATTTAGACTTACTAATTGGTAATTGATGTGTTCTAAAGTTTTAAAATTTAAAAAGAGTTCATCTATAACTGGGTTTGGAAATATAAGCGCATTGACTTCATTAAATTCATCTGTACTTAAATTAGAACAATCTTCGCTAAAATAGGATTGCGAGTCAATATCTGTCCAATTATTTGTGGAAAAAACAGCATCATCTACTTCAATACAAGTTAGTAAAGGGTTATTTACAAAATTTGGTATCTGAATAAAATTATAATTATTACCATTTTTAACAGATATATAATCCAAATTATTATTTGGAACTCCTAAATATATCAAATTCGAATTATTAGATAAATCTAAACTACTTAGTAAATTATTATTTGCCGTCAACCTTTCAAGGGCTGTATTTAAGGATAAATTTAAGTTTGTAATTTGATTGTTTCCACATAGAAGTTCTCTAAGGGCAGTATGGTCACCCACATTGAGTTCAGTTAATTGATTCTCTCGACACCATAATTTTAGCAAAGAGCTAGATTCTGGCAGTACTAAATTGTCAATATTATTATTATTCAGCTCTACAGTGCGTATTGCCAAGTTTTGCGACAAATCGAAAGTGCCGTTTATTAGATTATCATTTCCTCTTAATATGCCCAAGTTAGGGTTTTGTGATACATCTAGTGAGGTTAGTTGGTTATCCCAAAACGTTAGGTCCTGTAAAGTGGTGGTTGCAGGCAGTATTAACTCATCGATTAAATTTTCTCTACAATGTATTTGCTCAAGTAAGGTGTTTTGAGATAAATCTAAAGTGCCATCTATTTGGTTAAAGGTACAGCTAAGAAATGTAAGGTTTGTATTTTGAGAAAAATCTACAGTACTTATTTGATTGGTATTACAATTGAGTTGGCTTAAAGCTGTAAAATCTTCAATGCCAGTTAAATCTGAAATGTTACGGTTGCTAATCACCATTTGCGTTACGGTATCAATATTGGCTGTGAGTACATAATCATCTAAGACATCATCATAGCCTTCATTAATAAGGTATTGCTCAAAATTATCATCTGGTACATAGGTAGTCTGTGCAAAAGCTAACGGTGTGATAATGATAAAAGTAAGATAAAGTAGCTTTGTTCTCATTCTTGGGAATTGAATCTTAAAAATACATATTTAGTTGTAATAAATTTTAGGGTTATGGCTAAATTTTAAAAAATAATCTTACTGTTTTACAACTTTCTTTATTATAGAACGATTCAAGGTTTGTAATTTTAAAAAATAAACACCCTCAGAAATTCCAGAAAAGTCTATACTTTCATTTTGTGCTGTAAATTTACCTTTTGATTGTATTTGTCCTTTACTATTTATTAATTGGTAGCTTGTGTATTCTGCAGTTTTAAAACGTAAAACTAACTTATCAGTTACAGGATTAGGGAATATACTCACAGATGCCAAATTAGACTCATTTATGCTTAAAGAACAATCTTCGCTAAAATAATGTTGAGGGTCAACATAAGTTGTCCAATTATTGGTAGAGAAACCAGCGTCATCTACTTCTATACAAGTTAGCGATGGGTTATTAGACAATACAGGGTCAATTGTGAAATTAGCGTTATTTCCATTTTTAATGGATAAATAGTCTATGTTATTACTATTAGCCGTTAAAGAGGTTAAAGCGACATTATTAGTGAGGTCTAAACTGGTTAACATATTAAAGCCAGCAAATAATCTTTCTAAATCTGTATTTAAAGCTACATTAATAGCTGCGATTTCATTACCGGTCATAAGAAGTATTGTTAAGGACGGATTATAGTCTACATCAAGTGCCGTTAATTGGTTGTTACGACAATCTAATTCGATTAACGTATTTGTTTGTGGCAGTATTAATTGGTCAATACTATTATAATCACAGTCTATTCTATAAAGTGATGTGTTTTGGGATAGGTCTAATGTGCCGTCCAATTGGTTGTCATTTCCTCTAAAGAGACCTAAGTTTGGGTTTTGAGACACGTCTATAGACGTAAGCTCGTTATAGCTAAAATCTAAATACTCTAAGGTTGTTGTTTGGGGCAATATAATATTGTCAATTAAATTGTTTTTACATATTACTGAGAGCAATGCCGTGTTTTGAGATAAATCTAAAGTACCATTAAGAGCATTATCGGAGCAAATAAGACCTATTAAGTTTATATTTTGAGATAAATCTAAAGTATAGAGTTGGTTAGAACTCACATGAAGCCCTGTTAAAGATGTAAAGCCACCAATACCTGTTAAATCTGAGACGTTATTATTGGTCATTATGAGCTCCGTTACCGTATTGATATTAGCGGTTAGCACATAATCATCTAAAACATCATCATAGCCTATATCTATTAATCTTTGTTCAAAATTATCATCTGGCACATAGGTGGTTTGGGCAAATGCTAACTGAGTGATGATGATGAAAGTAAAATAAAGTAGTTTTGTTTTCATATTTTGGTATTGAGTATGAAGTTACATATTTAGTTTTAAATAATTGTAAGAAGCTATTTTAATGTACATGAAAAATAGATGATTATATTATTCTAATTTGTTTTTAATAGAACCAATCAAATACATGTTTTATTTATTTTTTATTTCATAACTTGAGATAACATCTTGGTTTACTTTTTGGTATTTAGGGACTCTGTGCATCAAATTTATAATAACATATATACTAAGTTTTAGTATTGGGAAGCCAATATTGTTTGAGATCGGATGGTATTTGAAACGTTCGAATTGATTAAGTTCTTGCATGCGAAATTTCGATATTTTTTCTGTAGGTACTATAAAGAAAAAGTCTTTCATTCAATGAAAGCCTTTTTTAGTTTTATCATATAAGTAATAAACAAAAAAAACCTTGAACAATCAGTTCAAGGTTTTTCAGTAGTATATGTTTCGAAGGCGGTTTAGCCATTCATAGAAATCAAAAACTCTTCATTATTTTTCGTTTGCTTAAAACGATCATTGATAAATTCCATAGCTTCCACCGGATTCATGTCAGCTAAGTACTTACGCATTACCCACATTCTTTGAATCGTTGTGTCATCCAATAAAATATCATCACGTCTTGTGCTTGATGAAGTTAAATCAATAGCTGGGAAAATTCTACGGTTAGAGATCTTACGATCTAACTGCAGTTCCATATTACCTGTACCTTTAAATTCTTCAAAAATAACTTCGTCCATTTTAGAACCAGTTTCGGTCAATGCTGTAGCAATTATGGTTAATGAACCACCATTTTCAATATTACGAGCAGCACCAAAGAAACGTTTAGGTTTGTGCAAAGCATTAGCGTCAACACCACCAGAAAGAATCTTTCCAGACGCTGGTTGAACGGTATTATAAGCTCTTGCCAAACGTGTAATGGAGTCTAATAAAATCACAACATCGTGTCCACATTCTACCAATCGTTTTGCTTTTTCTAAAACGATATTCGCGATTCTTACATGCTCGTGTGCCTCTTTGTCAAAAGTAGAAGCAATCACTTCGCCACGCACATTACGTTGCATATCTGTTACTTCTTCAGGACGTTCATCAATTAATAAAATCATTTGATAAACTTCAGGATGGTTGGCAGCAATAGCATTAGCTACATCCTTTAGTAACATTGTTTTTCCTGTTTTCGGTTGGGATACAATCATACCACGCTGTCCTTTACCAATAGGCGAGAACAAATCCATGATTCGTGTAGAAATGGTCGATTGCTTTTCGGCAATGTTGAATTTCTCTTGTGGAAATAACGGTGTTAAGTGCTCAAAAGCCACTCTATCCCTAACCACATTTGGGTTTTGACCATTAATTTTACTCACTTTAATTAAAGGGAAATATTTCTCACCTTCTTTTGGAGGTCGCACATGACCAAGAACCGTATCACCTGTTTTTAATCCAAATAATCTAATTTGGGATTGAGAGACATAAATATCATCTGGAGATGATAGGTAATTGTAGTCCGAAGATCTTAAAAACCCATAACCATCTTGCATAATGTCTAAAACACCTTCACTTTCAATAATGGCATCAAACTCATAGTCAGGTTCACGATAGCGATTTCTGCTGTCCTTGTTACCATTAGTCTTTTGGTTATTGTTGTTACGGTTGTTATTGTTGTCTTTAGAACGGTTCTGTCTGTTATCGTTAGAACGTCTTTTGTCATCCTTTTTGTCATTGGATTTATTGTCCTGACTTTTATTATGATGCGATTTTTCTTTATTGGATTTATCGTTGTTCGATTTGTCATTAGACCTATTGTCTCTAGCAGACTTATCATTAGACTTATCGTTGTTTGATTTATCGTTTCTAGGCTTTTGCTGTTTAGGCTTTGTGTCCACTTTTTTGTCATTGTCAGAAAACTCCATGGTTTTTTGATCTTTGTCGTTTTGAGGCTTTTTCTGAACTCTAGAGCGCTTTTGAGGCGGTTTGCTTTGAGATTGTTTTGGCTCTGGTTTGGTTTCGGTTGCCACCTTAGTTTTTACAGCATCAGGATTGGCCGCTTGGTAATCTAAAATTTTATAGACCAAGTCTAATTTTTTTTGAGTACGGTATTTAGGTACCTTTAGTTGTTTTGCTATCTCCTGCAATTCAGGAAGTTTTTTAGCTTTTAACTGAGAAATTTCAAACATTCTTATGTAGTATAATGTATTATAATTTTGATATTATTAATTCAATATTTTCTAAATGAAATAAAAAGAAAAAAAGTGAGATTAATTTGGAAGATTAGAAGGATGCAATTCAGTATGTTACTTCTTTATATTGCAATAATACGATTTTATTTTAAAACAATTTCTATCTTTTTAAAAAATAAACTGCTAATTTTGCAGAACTTTTTTAGTAAAAGATATGATTCAACGCATTCAAACCCTATATTTATTTCTAGCTGCTGGTATTTCTGCGGGCTTAATATTTGTGTTTCATTTGTGGACTGACAATGAAGGAGCAAAAGTATATGCACTAGATAATTATTTGTATTTAGGTTTATTTTTAGGCTCAGCTTTATTATCTTTGATTTCAATTTTTAGATTTAAAGACAGGAAATCCCAATTCGTTTTGGGACGACTTAATATAATATTAAACTTTATTTTACTAGGAATTTTTGTGTATCAATCTCTAAACTTATCTGGAGAAATTAACGTTTCTGAGAAAGGTATTGGGATTCTTCTTCCTATTTTTTCTATTGTGTGTTTAGTCTTGGCTAACAAGGCTATAAAAAAGGATGAAGATCTCGTAAAATCTGTAGATCGATTGCGATAAAACTAGAATCTTAATTAGTGTGAAAAACCCAAACGCTGCCGTTTGGGTTTTTTTATTGAAACTCAATAACCTCCAAATCCTTAATTTTTTTTCCATCAATTTTGAATCGAAGCATGGTTCTTACTTTATGAAATCCATGTTTGCCAGCCGCTCCAGGATTCATGTGCAACAAATCTAATTTTTTGTCGGGCATCACTTTTAAGATGTGCGAATGTCCTGTTATAAAAATATCAGGAGGGTTTAAGTTCAGTTCTTCACTAACACGAGTGTTATACTTTGGTGGATAACCGCCAATGTGTGTGATCCATACATCAATATCTTCGCACATAAACCTATTGTGGAGCGGAAACTCAGTTCGTGCTTTCGCATCATCTATATTCCCATAAACAGCTCTTAATGGTTTTAATTTCTTTATTTGATCTGTAACTTTTAAATCGCCAACATCGCCAGCATGCCAAACTTCATCGGCTTGTTTTACATGTTTTAGAATAGCATCGTCAATATAACTATGGGTATCTGATAATAGTAGTATTTTTTTCATCCTATCCTAAATCCTTCCTGGGAAAGGACTTTTGTAAGTTTAATTTTTCGTTCCCGAGAAATCAGGAATCTTATTAATGTCTTAATTTTTAAACAAAAATAATTTATATTCTTAACTCTAAATATTCCGTTAATGAGATTCCTGCGTTGGCAGGAATAAAGTATCTTTGCACTTCAACAAAAGTAAGATTTCTATTGCGATTTTTCATCGAACTTTCATATAATGGTAAAGCCTATCATGGTTGGCAAAATCAGCCTAATGCTATTTCTGTGCAAGAAGTATTAGAAAAAGCACTTTCTACTATTTTGAAAACTGAAATCTCAATTATGGGAGCTGGCAGAACAGATTCAGGTGTCCATGCATCGCAGATGTTTGCACATTTTGATTTTGAAAATAAAATCGAATCAACAGATTTGATTTATAAGCTGAATTCTTTTTTGCCAAAAGATATTGCCATAACTTCTATTTTTGAGGTAAAACCTGAGGCGCACGCAAGGTTTGATGCGCTGAGCCGAACCTATCATTATAAGATATCGACCTCAAAAAATGTTTTTGATTACGATTTTGCCTATCAAGTGCAATTGCCTTTAGATGTTGAAGCCATGAACAAAGCCTGTAAAATCTTATTTGAGTATAAAGATTTTCAATGCTTTTCTAAAAGTAATACCGATGTAAAAACGTATAATTGTGACATAAAGGAAGCGTTTTGGACAAAGAAAGAAGAGCAACTTGTTTTTACAATTAAAGCCGATCGTTTTTTGAGAAATATGGTGAGAGCCATTGTCGGTACCATGGTAAACATAGGGTTAGGAAAATTGAAAGCAAATGATTTGCATCAAATTATAGCTTCAAAAAATAGAAGCGAAGCCGGATTTTCAGTGCCTGCACATGGCTTGTATTTGGTAGAAATAGTTTATCCAGAACGTATAAAACCTTAAATACGCGATTCATCGCATATAACAAATTTCCGATTAACAGGAAAATAGATACCACGAACAAGTCGTGGCACAAGATGACAGAAAAAGAAAAGAAAATATTTGATGTATCGTTGTTCACACGATTGTTGCAGTACATAAAACCGTATCGCACGGTATTTGTGATTTCGTTGGTTTGCGTTATTGGACTGGCATTATTCGGAGCCTTAAGGCCTTACGTTTTGAAAGAAGCGATTGATGTCAAAATCGCCAATAAAGAATACAATGGCTTTGTGATTTATATGGTTATCATGCTTGGCTTGTTGATTCTTGAGGTAATTTCACAATTACTGTTCATATATTATGCCAGTTGGTTAGGACAATCCGTCGTCAAGGATATTCGCGTGAAATTATTTAAACACATGCTGAAATTCAAAATGACTTATTTTGATAAATCTTCGGTTGGTGTATTGATTACAAGAGCGGTCACAGATATGGAGCGTATTGCGGATATTTTTGGTCAAGGCCTCTTTATGATTTTTAGCGATGTTCTTAAAATGTTGGTAGTTGCTGGTTTTATGTTTTACATGAATTGGAAACTGAGTCTCATCGTTATTGTGACTTTGCCCATTATTTTATTTGCAACAAAGGTTTTTCAGAAGTATATGAAACGTGCGTTTGAAGATGTAAGAACTGAGGTGTCTAACTTAAATTCCTTTGTGCAAGAGCGTGTGACAGGAATGAAAATTCTACAATTATTCACAAGGGAAGCTACTGAATACAAAAAGTTCAAAGCCATAAACGAACGCCATAAAAAAGGTTGGCTTAAAACGGTTTGGTATAACTCTATTTTCTTTCCTATTGCCGATTTCATTTCGTCATTGACCATGGGCGCTGTGATCTGGTATGGTGGAATAAATACAGTTGTTGGTCAAACAGCAACCTTGGGAGATTTAATTGCGTTCACCATGTTTATTCCAATGTTGTTTAGACCGCTCAATCAAATTGCCAATAAATTCAACACGCTACAAATGGGAATGGTAGCCGCAGACCGTGTTTTTAAAGTTTTGGATACCACATCTAATATTGACGATTCTGGTACCATTGAAGCTCAACATTTTAAAGGTAATATTTCTTTTAAAAATGTACGGTTCTCTTATGTTAAAGATGAAGAAGTCCTAAAAGGTGTTTCCTTACAGGTTCAAGCGGGCGAAACAGTTGCTATTGTTGGAGCGACAGGAGCAGGAAAATCGACCATCATTAATTTATTGAATCGTTTTTACGAAATCAATTCAGGAATTATCAAAGTTGATGATACAGACATTAAAGAAATGACATTGAGTTCACTAAGAAACCAGATTGCAGTTGTACTTCAAGATGTGTTTTTATTTGCAGATACAATTCTGAATAATATTACATTAAATAACGACGATATTACGGAAGACGATGTGGTAAATGCAGCCAAAGCGATTGGAATACATGAGTTTATTTCAAGTCTTCCAAATGGTTATCATTATAATGTGAAAGAACGCGGTGTAATGTTGTCTTCTGGTCAACGCCAATTGATTTCCTTTTTAAGAGCTTATGTGACTAATCCAAGTATTTTAATTTTAGATGAAGCGACGTCTTCAGTAGATTCGTATTCGGAACAATTAATACAAGATGCTACCGATAAAATAACGGAAGGACGAACTTCTATTGTTATTGCGCACAGATTGGCAACCATTCAACAAGCTGATAAAATTATTGTTATGGATGCTGGCAAAATAGTAGAAATTGGTACGCACAAATCATTGCTCAAACAAGAAAACGGTTACTATAAAAACCTTTACGAAGTTCAGTTTTTGAAGGCTGAAGCAGTTTAGTTTGCCGATTTAGTTTTGGCTGCTTCTTCTGCCGCTTTTTTACCAGCCTCAAACATTTCTTGTAACTCTCCTGTAAAGAACATTACACCTAGCATAATTATGGTGATGATAAATAATGTAATTCCTAAAACAACAAGGAATAATAAAGTTCTAACAATTATGTCTAAAGTGTTCAGTTTATAAAGGCGTTTAAGGCAGTATGCAGAATAAATAACCATTAATGGGAGTGTAGCGACACCTAAAATACTAGTGTTCAAACCTATAAAAGCTAGAGCCACAACTACTATAGCACTGGCAATTGATATTTGGGCTTGGATATATAAAAAGACAACTAATAACTCTGTGTAGTTGTATTTTTTTATGTTGAAAAACACAAGTCTTGCCATTAGGGCATAAATTGGCACATAAAGCATCATTATTATAGATTGATACTCTTGCACAAAAGCCATATTTTTTTTCTGAAATTCTTCTTGACCGGGAGCAGACATAAATGAAAAGTCCATTACCTCTGGGAAATATTTGTTTATTATAAACATATAAAGACCAGAGATCGTTATTGCCAAAGCAAAATAGCTAATCACATTGACGTACTTTTTTCGCGTGCCTTCGATATAGCCGTCAATAACGGCTTCAGGTTTTCTGAAAAGTGTAAGGAACGTTTTTAATAAGGTATTGTCGTAGTTAAAAAATGTTTCACTCACATGCTCAAAAAGATTCTTGAATGTCAAGCGATTTCTAACCACTCTTCCTCCACAACTTCTGCAATAGTCGTCATGTTCTTCTAATTCGGTATAGCAGTTTTTACAATTCATTATAACTGTTTGGAAATGAGAACTATTATTATAGCGAATATCATAATTATAAACATTGAAAAGACATAGATCACCATCACAATTAAAAAACGTGCAAATGTTTCCCAAAAGGTATTTTTAAAAATGCGTTTAAGAACATAAAATAAATACACAATTGTAGGAATGGTAACTAAGGTTGAAACTATAAGATAATCTAACCTAAATAGCAAAAAGAGAATACTTAAAACAGCTGTAATAATAATATATTGAGCATAATAGTATAAGTTGATTACTAAATGCTCTGTAAAATTATAAGTTCTTTCGCCCAATAAATAATAGGTAAGCCAAGTTCCAAAAGCAGAAAATGGAACAGTAAAAATGTATATTAAACTTTGATACTTGGTTAAGTCACCTAAGTTGAGATTGGTAAACGGATTATCGGTTTTTGGTGCAGTGGTATTAAACCCTTCAGCAAAACCTGAACTAAAATCCAGTGCTTCTTTGAAAAAAGTAGTCATTAAAAATACTTGAATACCAGCTAAAGTCAGTGATATAGCAAAATATTGCAAAACATCAATATACTTTTTACGGGTACCATCAATATAGCCTATTATGACGGCTTCAGGTTTTTTAAAGAGATCGATAAATGTACGCAAGAATTTATTGTCTATAGATATAAACTGTTCATTCACTTGCTGTGCCAAGACTCTTGGCTTTAGTCGATTTTGAATCACTTTCGCACCACATTCATCACAAAATTTTTGTGAATCTCTAAGTGAATTATTACAGTTTTTACAATGCACTAGCCTAGATCTTCCTTGATTTTTTGAATGAGTTCACCGGTGTCATTGAACATTTCGAACTCGCCATTTTTTATGTAAGAAATCTGTCCTGTTTCTTCACTCACACAAAGTGCCAAAGCATCTGTTTTTTCGGTTATGCCAATAGCGGCTCTGTGTCGTAAACCAAAACGTTCTGGGATATTTTTTTCATTATTTACAGGAAGAATGACTCGTGTTGCTTTTACAATATTCTTGTCTATGATTGCGGCGCCATCATGCAAAGGACTATTTTTAAAAAAGATGCTTTCTATAATAGGTTGAGAAACCAAAATATTCATTTCATCTCCTGTACTCGTTAAAAAATCTAAATTGTTGTTACGCTCAATGACGATTAAAGCGCCAGTGTTTGATGATCCCATTTTATTGCATGCATTGATAATGGCGTCCACATCAGTTGAGGTTTGGTCGTCATTTTTCAGGAACTTAAAGTTTTTGAAAAGATTACGTTTTCCACCGATATTGGTTGAACCTACCATTAAAAGAAACTTTCTGATTTCAGGTTGAAAGACGACTATCAAAGCAATAATTCCGACTTTCATAAATCCATCAAAAATGCTGTAAAGCATCTGCATGTTGAGGTAATCCGTTAAGCGCCATGCAAAATAGATGATAAGGATTCCAATAAAAATATTGATGGCAACCGTTCCTTTTACAAGTTTGTAGATATAATAGAGTAGAATGGCCACAAGGAAGACGTCCACAAAGTCTATAAATCTAAAATCCCAAAGTTGTAAGTTTTCCAAATGGTCGGTCTTTTTGCTAATTTAAGAATTTATGTTTAGTAGGGAAGAAAAAAGTATAATTGTTGTCACAGTTCTATTGATTATTAAAAATTCACACCGCTAAAGTCCCCAAAGTGTTCAATTTCCAGAAAAAGAATTGTATAAACCGAAACTATATTGTTCACCCTGAAATTAAATTTTTATCATAATCCTATAAAGTTTATTAGAACGATTGTCCTCTTGAGGGGACTTTAGGGGTGTTTTTCAAATTGTTTAGTTATTTAACTTTCTTATTTAATAAATGAATTCATCATTGCTTATTTCTGTCATTTCATTCGTGAAGTTGATCAGTTTGTATTTCAAGTCAATATAATTTTGAAAGGTTAATCTATTATCAAAAGACAAATAGATTTTGTTCTTTTCATTTCTATATGATTCAAAATAATCATAATTAAAATTGGTATCTATTGCTAATGTTTCGACTTTAGTTTCGAAGTTGCTAAATACTTCTGAAACATTAAAAAAACCATTTGAGAAGAAATGAATATTTACTGTTTTTGAATCATTAGGATCCTCTTCAAAGTAAGAATTAATATCAGTAATATAATTCACATCCGTAAACTCCAAAAACCCCAAATTCCCAATGCTAACATCATTACAAGTAAAATAATTCTTCGCATCTTCATTCTTGTGCATTTCTGCATTTCGCTTCTTATCCTGTAAAAATTGAATATGCGGAATGGCTTGTCTCAACGTTAAGCGTTTATCGACATTAACCAACCAATTGGTGGTGGTGATGAGGTTTTTTCGATTTAATAAGGTGGAATCAGGTTGCGTTTCATCGTAAAAGATATAAGCAGGAGACACGTCTAAAACTTCTGTGACTTCTGCATTTTCAATTTCCGGTAATTGTAAAACACGTTCGTTGTTGCAGCTTAAGCAACCTAAAATAAGGAGGATAAAAATGTATCGCATAATATGTTTAAAAGTTTCATATATAAGACCTGCTAGGTTTTGGAAACCTGCTAAGTCTTTAATCGATTATAAAGTGTGACACATTCCATTGCTTCCTTCACATCGTGAGCGCGTAAGATTTTTGCGCCTTTTTCTAAGGCGACCATGTGTAAGGCAGTTGTTCCGTTGAGGGCATTTTCGGAATTGGAATTTAAAGTTTTATAAATCATCGATTTTCTAGACACACCAGCTAAAATGGGTTTGTCCGTAAGTTGCAGTAATTCTAATGTATTCAGCAATTCAAAATTCTGAGCTGTGGTTTTAGCAAATCCGAAACCAGGATCGATAATGATATCGTTGATTTTTTTTTGGTGTGCAACTGCAATACGTTCCGCAAAATAAGCGATAATCTCTTTAACTAAATCCTGGTAGTGCGTTTGTTGTTGCATTGTTTTTGGATTGCCTTTCATGTGCATCATAATGTAAGGCACACCTAATTTTCCAATAGTAGAAAGCATGTTGTCGTCCAATTTTCCGGCAGAAATATCATTGATTAAGGCTGCACCAACTTCAATACTTCGCTTAGCGACTTCGCTTCTAAATGTATCAATAGAAATTAAAGTCTTAGGAAAATGCGTCAAAATTAATTCTACAACAGGTAAAACACGGTTCAGTTCTTCGGCTTCACTAACATCATCAGCATTTGGTCTGGAACTGTAACCACCAATATCAATAAACGTGGCACCATCATTCAGCATCGATTCAACCTGATGCAAAATCTCAGACTCATCCTTGTACTTTCCACCATCAAAAAATGAATCTGGAGTCACATTAAGAATTCCCATCACTTTTGGTGTGGATAGATCGATTAATTTGCCTTTGCAGTTTATGGTCATATTTATTTGCCGCGAAAACGGTAAGCTTTTAGATAGAATTAAAGTTCAAAGTTATTAACATATTCCCAAACTTTAAAGCTGATTTCAAATCATTGAACGCTGAACTTTGAACTTTGAACTAAATAAGCGAAATTTACGCAAAATTTACTCGATAATCGAGATTTTAGTATAAAGGGCTTTAGGTATGTAAAAGTTCTTTTTAAACCAAAACTTTTAACTGACTTACAAGAAGCTAATTTTTGATCCATGCAAGACACTTCAAAACAATACGATGCGGTTATCGCCAAATGCAGAGCCCTTTTTGTCAATAAAATGAGTGATTATGGCAGTGCATGGCGAATTTTGAGATTACCATCGTTAACCGATCAGATCTTTATAAAGGCGCAGCGCATACGAGGATTACAACAAAATGCGGTTCGGAAAGTAGATGAAGGGGAAGTCAGCGAGTTCATCGGAATCATCAATTATTGTATAATGGCGCTGATCCAGTTAGAAAAAGGTGTGGTGGAGCAACCCGATTTAAACACGGAAGAGGCTACTGAATTATATGACGAAAAAATAGCAATCACAAAACAATTAATGTTGGATAAGAATCACGATTATGGTGAAGCTTGGCGAGATATGCGTGTCAGTTCTTTGACTGATTTGATTTTGCAAAAATTATTAAGAGTAAAGCAAATTGAGGACAACGCAGGAAAAACCATAGTAAGCGAAGGTATTGACGCCAATTATCAGGATATGATTAATTATTCGGTTTTTGCTATGATTCACTTGGGAGAAAGCAAATAAAATTTTATGAAATACATAGTACAATTAAGTAGAATCTTTACAGGAATTCTTTTTATCATTTCAGGATTTATAAAACTGAATGATCCACTAGGCTTTTCATACAAACTTCAAGAATACTTTGGTGCCGATGTATTGAATCTCGAATTTTTGATCCCATACGCCTTAGGTATTTCAGTAATCGTTGTGGTGTTTGAAGTGGTGTTAGGTGTGTTTTTATTGATTGGTTACAAACCTAAATTTACGGTTTGGAGCTTGTTGTTAATGATTGTATTCTTCACGTTTCTAACCTTCTATTCAGCTTATTTCGATAAAGTAAAAGATTGTGGCTGCTTTGGCGATGCTTTAAAATTAACACCATGGGAAAGCTTCACAAAAGATGTCATTTTATTGGTGCTTATTTTGATTTTGTTCTTCGGAATGAAACATATCAAACCTCTTTTTTCAAAATTACCAACAACTGCAATCGCATTATTGAGTTTTATTTTGTCGTTATGGTTTGGCTATCATGTGCTAATGCATTTGCCTGCTATAGATTTTAGGGCCTATAAGATTGGAGCCAATATTCAGGAAGGTATGGTAATTCCAGAGGATGCGCCAAAGCCAGTTTCAGAATATACGTGGACGTTTATGGTCAATGGCGAAGAACAAGAATTTGTAACCAACGGAAGTTACCCAAAAGTAGAGGGAGAGTATGTTGGTGTGGAAACAAAACTTATAGATGAAGGTTATATCCCACCAATCCAAGATTTCACTATAGAATCTGACGATGAAGAATTGACTGATTATTTCTTGGAAAAAGATAATTTAGTGATGATTACCATGTATAGCATTCCCAAAGCCGAAGCCGAAGGTGTAGCAAAGCTGAAATCGTTTACTGACCAAGCCTTAAAGAAAGGCTACACGGTGATTGGCTTAACATCCTCAGGACCTAGTGATAAATCGCAATTAAAGGCCACCTACGATCTGAATTTCGATTTTTATCTGTGTGATGAAAAAGTCCTAAAAACTATTGTCCGTTCTAATCCTGGCATTGTGGTTTTGGAGAAAGGGACTATAACACAAAAGGCGCATTGGAATGATATTGAAGATATTGATCTTTAGTTTATAGTCTCAGTCTCAGTTTTGGTATAAAGAAAAAGTAGGATTAAAATTGAACTCTGACAATATGTTGATAATGATGATGAAGATGAAAACGAAAATTTGGAATTTTAGTTAAGAGCATCCTTTTGTGAGGCTTTGTGTTTTCTTTTCCAATAAAAATGGGACAAATTGTGCTACTTTGCTTTAACATTTTTTTATCTTGAAATTCCTTCTTAGGACACATCTTTGTGGCACTTTGTGTAACAACGTTTTGAAATTGAAATTGGAGCTGAACACGAAGATGAGAATTTGGAGTTTTTTTGGAATTTAATAAAACCAACATTTAATTGATAAGATACCTTTTAAATAAACTGGGATACGCCTTTATCACTCTAGTCGGTGTCATTACCGTTATTTTCTTTTTATTTACCATTCTGCCTGGTGATCCTGCAAAAATGATGTTGGGTCAAAATCAAACGGCCGAACAAGTACAAGCCGTAAAACAGAAATACGGATTCGATAAACCCATAGGCACCCAATTTTTATATTATTTAAATGATTTATCGCCAATTTCATTTCATTCCAATACACCAAAAGATTATACGTATTTAAGTCCGAATAAATATGCAGCATCGGAACTTTTTACAAAAGGAAACACAACTACAGTTTTAAAATTGCCTTATTTGCGTGAATCCTTCACGAAGCAAGGAAAGAAAGTCACAGAGGTTATAGCAGAAACGATTCCTAACACATTTGTTTTAGCAGTTTCGGCCATTTTTATCGCTATAGTACTGGGTATTATTTTCGGAATCATTTCAGCATTGTACAAAGACACTTGGATTGATAAATCCATTCAAGTGCTGAGCACATTTGGCATGAGTGTACCATCTTTTTTTAGCGCGATTTTATTCGCTTGGCTCTTTGGTTTTGTACTACACAAATATACCAATCTGGAAATGACAGGCAGCTTGTACGAACTTGATGACTTTGGTGAAAAAATGACTATTCAATGGAAAAACTTAATTCTTCCAGCAATTGTTTTAGGGATTCGTCCTTTGGCAGTTGTAATTCAACTGATGCGAAACTCTTTGTTGGAAGTCATGAACCAAGATTATATTAGAACCGCAAGGGCAAAAGGGTTGAGTGACTATCAGGTCATAAAAAATCATGCGGTAAAAAATGCTTTAAATCCTGTGGTGACGGCAATTTCCGGTTGGTTTGCCTCTATGTTGGCAGGCGCCGTTTTTGTGGAATATATTTTTGGTTGGAATGGTTTGGGCAAAGAAATTGTTAATGCCTTAAACACATTAGACTTACCAGTAATAATGGGAGCCGTTTTGGTTATAGCGATTGTTTTTATCACTATAAACATCTTTGTGGATGTCATTTATGCTTGGCTGGATCCGAGAGTGAAGTTGTCATAAAAATTCCTGCGAAGGCAGGAATCTCTTAGTAAAAGTGTAATAATTAATTAAGATCACTGAAATTAACAAATATACTTTGTTCATAAAACAGGAGAAGAATATTCCGAAAGTTATAAGAAAGGCTCAATTTATTCATGACAATTATCAACCGTCTTTCTTCTTAAATATGTTATTTTTGTAATTGTACTAACCTGTAAGTCATTGTGCTTAATTTTTTTCTATATCACAAACTTAAAGGTTGTTTAGATAAAATGAAGTTTAATTAAATAAGATACCCACTTTCGTGGGCAATATTATGAGAAAAAACATAGTAGCAGGAAACTGGAAAATGAATAACGATTTGGCGCAGACCGAAACGCTAATTACCGCATTAAAGAACCAATCAAAAACATCTGACGCTGAGGTAATGATTGCGCCAACATACACCAATCTTTGGCAGGCTTTTCAAACGTTAAGGGATAGTGATATAGAAGTCATTGCACAAAACATGCATTTTGCGGAAAATGGTGCCTATACAGGCGAAATTAGCGCGAGCATGCTAAAAAGCATTGGGATACAAACCGTAATTCTTGGCCATAGCGAAAGACGTGCTTATTTTAACGAAACGGATGATTCATTGGCGAAGAAAGTTGATGCTGCATTAGAAAATAATATGCGTACTATTTTCTGTTTCGGTGAAGAATTAAGTGATAGAAAAGCGGGAAATGAAGAAGCGGTTGTAGAGAGTCAAATAAAAAATGCGCTGTTTCATTTAGAAGCAGATGCTTTTAAAAGTATAGTTTTAGCTTATGAACCCGTTTGGGCAATAGGCACAGGCGAAACTGCAAGTCCGGAGCAAGCACAAGACATGCATGCCTTCATCAGAAAAACATTAGCCAATAAATATGGTAATGATGTAGCCAATTCTGTTTCCATTCTTTATGGTGGAAGTGTGAAGCCAAATAATGCCCAGGAGATTTTCGGAAAACCAGATGTTGATGGTGGACTTATTGGTGGAGCTTCACTTAAGGCGGAAGATTTTTACGCTATTGTAAATGCGTTTTAAATAAACAATGTCACTTTGATCCCAGTCAAAGGGGCTTTGTTGTTATTTAGTATTATAAGGGTATTCCCTGATTTCATATAAATCAAGGAATGCCCTTAATTATTTTCTGAAATTGCCATTTACCTTGCAATCATAATTATTTATTTAAAAACTAAATATCATGAAAGCATTAAAATTTTTAAGCGTATTACTAGTTTTTAGAATGCTATTAGGCTGTAGTAAAGATAATCCTATTGATGAGCCACAACAAAGTTCTGAAAAACAAATAACCAATTTCCAATTTTTATTGTCCGAGAATCCTTTTGATGTTAATGTTATTGGTAACATTGATGAAGTCAACAAAACCATTAGTTTTAATCTACCAGATGGTGCAGAAATTACTGCGCTTTTACCAAGTATACAAATATCTTCAAATGCGTCTTATGCACCGCAAGGCGCACAAAATTTTAGAGAACCTGTTATATATACCATTACTGCAGAGGATGGTACAAGTGAAACTTACACCGTAAAAGCTATATTATCTCAACGTCATGTTTTAATGGCGATTTTTAATGCCAATCCAAATAATACACTAGATTGGATATTATCTGATGCGGACTTAAGTAACTGGACAGGCGTAACTACCGATGCAAACGGAAATATTACCGAATTATATTTAGGTTATAAAGAGTTGGAGGTTTTGCCTTACGAAATAGGACAGTTGGACAATTTAACTGATTTGGATTTGTACTATAATAATTTAATAAGTCTTCCCGCTGAAATAAGTAACCTAACTAATCTGACGAGTTTAAATTTAGGACAGAATGACCTAACTGAAATGCCAATTGACATAGGAAATTTAACTAATCTAACTTATTTAGACTTTAATCTTAATGAACTAACTGAAGTGCCAATTGAAATAGGAAACCTAACTAATCTAACATATTTGAGCTTCAGAGCTAATAACTTAACAAGTTTACCAGCAGAAATAGGAAATCTCATAAATTTAGATACGCTATGGCTAATGTTTAATGATCTAATTGAACTACCATCCGAAATTGGAAACTTAACAAATTTGAATACTTTAATCACGGGTTATAATAATCTAACAGAAATACCAGCTGAAATAGGGGACTTGACTAATTTAACAGGTTTGTCATTAGGCAATAATCAACTAACTAGTCTACCGATACAAATAGGACAGTTAACCAATTTAACGTATTTTATGTTAGAAGATAATCAACTAATTAACATCCCAATCCAAATAGGTAACCTTTCCAACTTAGAGCAGTTGAATTTAAAGAAAAATGAACTAACGCAAATCCCCTCTGAAATAAGTAATCTAATCAATTTAACATTTCTAAATGTAGAAGAAAATAATTTGACATCGATGCCACAAGCTATTTGTGACTTAGAGACTAACTATGGTACCTACATAGCAAAAGATACTGATGTAAGTTGTGATTAAACACTAAAAACAATAAAAATGAAAGTAACTATAGTACTACTCATAATGATTAGCAGTATAAACGCCCAACAACTACCAAAACACATAGACTTACCAGAACTAGGTTTAAGTTTCGATTTACCAGAAGGATGGAATGGGCAACTAGATGGCGAACTATTAATGCTAGGTCACCAAACCATACCAGGATTAATGGTAGTTTATAAAAACGAGAGCACAACTGCTCAAGAATTAAAAGAACTTGCCATGCAAGGTATTGCCATGGAAGGTGTGGCTTTAAATCCAATAGAAGATTTTGTTGTAAAAAATGAATTAAGAGTTGACGGGATGTATCAAGGCACCTTTAATGGAGCAAACGTTAAATGCTATGCTGTAGGTTTAATAAATAAATTTGGTATCGGAATCAATATTTTAATACTTACGGAGATAGATAAATTTACAGACCAACATCTAAAAGAAGCCAATACATTAGCTAGCTCAGTAAAATTCAAGCCATCTATGGATACACCTGCAACAATGCATTGGAAAAACAAAATTGTAGGTAAGCAATTAATGTATTTATCAACCCAATCAAATTCAGATTATACAGGTGGCACTTCAGGCACATCAACCAGAAAAAATATGGATTTATGTACCGATGGTAGTTTTCAATACTATGCAAATATTCATAATAGCTATTCTTCTGGTGATACAAATGCTGAAGCGGGTAGTACCAATTCGCAAAATGGTTTTGGGTCTTCTAATTCAAGATCAAATACAACAGGTATTTACAAAATTTATTCTTTGGGCAATCAAACGTTTTTAGAGTTGAGTTTTGAGGGTGGTGAAATTGTAGAGTATGAGTTATCTGAAAATGATGAGGGCTATACCTTTTTAGAGGGGACGAGATATTTTATAGCACAATCAAAAATTTGTAATTAAAAAATCTAAAATTTAAAAATCATGAAAATAATCAGTAAAGTATGTAGTCTTTTGTTAATCTCTTTTTTAGTTCTAAGTTGTACTAAAGATGACGATGAAAATAATAATCCAGAGTTCCAATTTTCGCCAGAGCAATTAAATGGTGCTTGGGAAATAAGTTACTTTTCAGACGAAAACGGCGATCGAACTTCAGAGTTTAGCGGCTATGTGTTTTTATTCAATACCGAAGATGAGATTGTATATATAAACTATAACGGTGATGCGGAACCCGCTTCTTTTGAAATTTTTCAAGAAGACAATCTGGGAGACACTATTTGGCTGCTGTACACCGATTTTGATAGTATTGATAATCCTGGAGCGGCAGATTTAAACGATCTTGAAGAAGAGTGGATGGTCACTAATGTAAATACTGATGATAGGATTATTGAGTTTGAAGAGCTTTACAGCAATAATACACCAGAGATTTTACACCTTACCAAACTTTTGAATTAATACACTATCTTTAATGAGCTATAAACCAATTGTTTTGAAAATTAGTATTATAATGTTAATATTTTGTTCTAGCCTTGTTACCAATGGGCAACATAAAATAATTGATAGCTTAAAAATTCAATTGAATAAAAGCAAACAAGATACCGTTAAAGCGGAATTATTTGGAAAATTAGCTTACCAATATATTAATGTAAACATTGATTCTTCATTGGTGTATTCTTCAAGATTGTATAATTTGTCTAACCTAATAAAATCAGAAAAGTTTAAGGTTTTGTCGAGTTTGCATAAAGGTACTGCATTTATGTTTTCCAACAAATATGATTCTGCACACTACTATTACCAGTTGGGAATAAAGCAAGCTGATAAGGCCAAAACGAGTAAGTCTGCTTTCTATTCTAATTTAGGTATTTTATATAAAAGACAAGGGAAGCTTGAAAAAGCATTAGAACTATATCTTGAAGGTTATCAATATGACAAAGAAAATAATGATGAATATGGGCAGTTCTTTAAATTAGGGAACATATCCAATTTATATAGATATTGGGAAGATTCTGAAAATTTTATAAAGTATTCAGAAGAAGCAATAGAAATTTCAGATAAAACTAACGATAAAAGAATTTTAAATGCGGTTGGAATAATTACTAATAATATTGGTGCATTTTATACGCAATTAGAAAATTATGAAGAAGCATTAAAATATTTTAAGAAATCATTAGAGCAAAACTTGAAAATTGGTAATAACAAAGAGATTTCCAGAAATTTTAATAATATAGGCGCAGTCTACAGCGAACTTAATAATCCAGATGAAGCAATACCCTATCTAAAGAAGGCTCTCAAAATAAGGCAAGAGTTAAAGGATGAAATAGAATTGGTTGAAACAAATATGTGTTTAGGTTCAGCTTATGGGAAAAAAGGCAATAAAAAAATATCTCAATCTTATTTTAATGAGGCTATGAGAATCGCTAAAGGACTAAATAATATCCCACTTATTTCTGAAACATACCTTGCCATAAGCAATACTTATTTAGAAAACAATCAAACCTTAAAAGCACACGAAAATTATAAATTACACATTGCATATAGGGATAGTGTTTTTAATTTAGAAAATCAAAAAAATAAAAATGATATAGAAGCTAAATACGAAACCGAAAAGAAAGACAAAGAGCTCGCCGAGCAAAAACTAACTTTAGAGCAACAAGAGTTAGAACTTCAAAAGAAGAAAACCCAATACAGTTATATGACAGGGACAGTTTTGTTATTACTAGTAGGCTCAACACTCCTTTGGTTATTATTTCAACAACGTCAAAAACGAAAAAACCAAGAAATATTAACCTTAAAACGGGAGCAACAAGTACAGACTTTAGAGTCTTTAATTGAAGGCGAAGAAAAAGAACGTTTCCGAATAGCCAAAGAACTTCACGACGGCGTTAATGTAGATTTATCAACTATAAAGTATAAGCTGACTTCGCTGTTGGAAAAAAACAATCAAGTCATTAACGAAGCCGTAGCGATGATAGATAAAAGTTGTGAACAAGTACGTGCTATTTCCCATAATTTGGTGCCACCAGCCTTAAAGAATTTTAGTCTTATCGAAGCTATTGAAGATTATATGGGCACCATGAATACCATCCATGAACCAGAAATTAATTTTCATCATATTGGAGATGCAATCGAGTTGTCAAAAAAGGTCGAAATCAATATATTTAGAATTGTTCAAGAATTGGTAAATAATAGCGTAAAACATGCCAATGCAAATGAGATAAATGTTCAGTTAAGTCACAGAGAGAACCTATTACAACTTACCATTGAAGACGATGGTGAAGGATTCAATAAAGACGCAGTTACTTCAGAGGGCATAGGACTGAAAAACATACAATCGCGTGTTGATTATCTCAATGCTAAAATGGATTTTGATACCAGTGCAAAAGGCACATCATATATTATAGAAATAAATACGACCGAATTAAGTTGATAACAAAAATTGCCATAACAGACGATCATCCCATGGTGCTTCAAGGCATCCAGTCTATGTTGAAAGATCATAAAGCCATTAAAATAGTGGGCATTTATGAAAATTCACAACAAACACTTCAGCATATAGAAAAAGATAATCCAGACATTTTATTGCTAGATATCAACTTACCAGATATGAATGGTATAGAACTTTGCAAAAAACTAAAAAGTACAATTAAAGACCTCAAAATTATTGCTATTTCTAATTTTGACGACTTATCCTTTGTAAAACGGATGCTAAAAAGTGGCGCCAACGGTTATCTCTTAAAAAATACAGATCCATTAGAACTTATAAATGCATTTAAAACCGTACTTTCTGGAGGTATGTATTTACAGGAGGATATTCAAAAAAAGCTACTGAATTTTCAAGGAAAAAAAGTATCAAAAAATAGTTTGATTACCAAATTGACGAGGCGTGAACATGATGTGCTTGTTGCTATTTCTGAAGAATTGACCACCCAAGAAATTTCAGAAAAATTATTCATTAGCCCAAAAACTGTGGAAACCCACCGTATGAATATTATGAGCAAATTGGGCGCAAAAAACAGTGTTGGCATTGTTAAAACAGCTATAGAAAACGGTTTACTATAGCTATGAGTTGTCATTGCTGTAGAAGCGAAGTAATGAGCGACAAAGCGATCTGTTCAATTGAAGCAATACATAATATAGCAACTATTGATAAAAAGATTGCCACGTCCTTCATCCTCGAATTAGTTAACCTTTAAAGCAATGACGGCATCAATAATTTTAGGATTACGAACTTCAGTCTTAGCTTCAATTTCAATTTCAATTTCAATTTCAATTTCAACTTCAACTTCAATCTAAGGGTATTCCCTTATTTTCAAAATATCAGTATTTGCCCTTAGTTTTTACAGTTTTTATGGAAGTATTTTTGGTTTATTGCTAATCAATAAAGCAGAAACCATGATAAAAATAGTACTTACAATCTCAGCGATTAGCTTATCAATCTTCACTTCTTATGCCCAAGGTTGGGGACAGACACAAAAAATTGTACCAAGTGATAGAGCGCTGGGGGATTTTTTTGGTCAATCAGTTGCTATGGATGGTGACTACGCTGTTGTTGGCGCTTATTGGGATAATTTAACTTCTAGTACTATGGGCTCAGCCTATGTTTATAAAAAAGACACTAACGGAAATTGGATAGAGCACCAAAAACTAACAGCATCAGATAAAAGGCAATTTGATCAATTTGGGGAATATGTAGATATTGATGGTAATTTTATAATTGTAGGCGCTAGAGGACAGGCTTATGATGCCAGCAACAATAATTTTGAAAATTCAGCTGGAGCAGCCTATATTTTTGAAAATGATGGTAATGGTAATTGGATTGAAGTACAAAAAATAGTGTCTTCAGATAGAGGTGAGACGTTTCAATCAGTTTTTGGACAAACGGTCGCTATAGGTGGTAATTACGCTGTAGTAGCTGCATTAAGGGAAAGTACAGGGCTCGATGGACAGCCCGACCTTAATCAAGCTGGTGCTTGTTATATTTTTGAGCGTGATACAAATGGAGTTTGGATAGAAGTACAAAAGATAGTGTCTAGTGATCGAGATGCTGGCGAACAATTTGGCGAATTTGCCTTAGATGTTTACAATAATACGATTATAGTAGGATCGCTTCGAGAGGGTTTAGATGCTTCAGGTGAAAATGAGCTTCAAAATGCTGGAGCTGTATATGTTTTTGAGCGTGATGTTAATGGTTTTTGGAATGAAACACAAAAGTTAGTGGCATCAGATAGGGACATTGGAGATGTTTTTGGACGAGCTGTTGCAATTGATGGAGATAATTTGGTTGTTGGTGCAGATTTAGAGGATTCCAATGGAAGTAATTCAGGGTCCGTTTATATATTCGAAAAGGATGGAAATGGAATATGGAACGAAGTACAAAAACTTACGTCATCGTCTAGTTTGCTAGATGAACATTTTGGTCAACGTGTAGATATTGATGGAGAACGCGTGGTCATTGGAGCATGGTTAACGCACGTAGGTGAAATTGGAGATGGAGGAGCTGCTTATATCTTTGAAAAAGATGGTACAGGTTTTTGGAATGAAACCGCTTTATTGTATGATCCAAATGCTAATAATGGTGATTATTTTGGGTTTTCAGTAGCCATAAGTGGAGATTATGCCTTTGTTAGTGCTAACTCGGAAGAGGAGGATGAAAATAATGAAAACACACTTCAAGATGCTGGTTCAGCTTTTATTTTTAACATTAATGAACCTAATACGTTACCGCCTTTAAATACATTAAGCATTCTAGGAAGCGATCTTGAAACAAGTATAGTTGCATTTCCCAATCCTAATCAAGGCAACTTTACAATTAATTTAGGAAATACGTATAAGCAAATCACTTATTCCGTTACCAATAGTTTAGGTCAGGAAATTCAAAAGTACCAAGTTCAATCTTCAAATAAATTATCACTCAATATCGATTCAGAACGTGGTATTTATTTTGTGAATGTATCAACAGACGAAGGAAAATCAACAGTCCTAAAAATTATTAAGCAATATTAAACTAATATGATGAAAAAACTACTACTATTTATGTTCTTATGTAATGCAGTTATAAACTTGCAAGCCCAAGGTTGGGGACAAACACAAAAAATCGTACCAAGTGATAGATTTCAGGGACAATTTTTTGGCTACTCAGTTGCTATGGATGGCGATTATGCTGTTGTTGGTATGAATAATAATGTGACAAATGATGAAGCAGGTGCTTATGTTTTTAAAAATGATGGTACAGGTAATTGGGTTGAAATTCAAAAATTAGGAAACCCAAATTATCATCAGTTTGATAGCCCTGGATATAGCGTAGCCATTAGTGGTGATTATATATTTGTTGGTGATAGACTAGAAGATTATGATACTTCTGAAAATAATTTCATTTCTGCGGCCGGAGCTGTTTACGTTTTTAAAAATGATGGTAATGATAATTGGAATTATATTCAAAAAATAGTCGCCTCAGATAGAGATACAGTAAATCAATTTGGTTGGTCTGTATCTGTTAGTGGTGATTACGCGATTATTGGCGCAGGTATTCAAGATTACGACGAATCTGGAACTAATTATATAGAAAGAGCTGGAGCTGCTTATATATTTGAGCTTGATGGCACAGGAACTTGGAACGAAGTGCAAAAGATAGTAGCACCAGTAAGAAATGATTTTGATTATTTTGGTCGTAGTGTTGCAATCAGTGGGAATTACGCTGTAGTGGGCGCATTTCAAGAAGATGAAGATGTTTCAGAGGGCGATACGATCTCAAGTGCAGGGTCTGCCTATATTTTTGAACGCGATACTAATGGTACTTGGAGCGAAATCCAGAAAATTGTAGCGTCAGATCGCGAGCAAGGAGCATATTTTGGCTGGTCAATTGCTCTGGATGGTGACCATCTTGTGGTTGGTTCTAATCAGGACAATGAATTTAGAGGCGCTGTCTATGTTTTTGAGAAAGGCGGTAATGATATTTGGAATCAAGTTGAAAAACTTACAGCATCAAACAGTTTAAATGGCGATCAGTTTGGATATGATCTTGATATTGATGGAAATCGAATAATTATAGGCGCACGTTATAGAGATATTGGAAGTCCAGGTGATGATGGCGCAGCCTATATTTTTGAAAAGCAATCAGGAAATTGGGAAGAAACCGCTTTTATTTATGATATGTTCAACCAAACAAGTGAGTATTTCGGGTATGCTGTTGCTATAAGTGGTGACTTTGCTCTTGCTGGTGCTTATCAAGATGGTGAAGATGAAAATGAAGAAAATGACCTTGGTGCTTCTGGTGCTGCCTTTATTTTTGATGTGAATGAACCCAATACGTTGAGTGTTGTTGAAAATGATTTTAAATCGACTATTAAATCATTTCCCAATCCTAACCAAGGCAACTTTACAATTAATTTAGGAAATACGTATAAGCAAATCACTTATTCCGTTACCAATAGTTTAGGTCAGGAAATTCAAAAGCACGAAGTTCAATCTTCAAATAAATTAGTATTGAATATTAGTACAGATAGCGGTATTTATTTTGTGAATGTATCCACAGACGAAGGAAAATCAACAGTCCTAAAAATTATTAAGCAATAGTATAAAGCTAAACTTATCATGAAAAATTATAAAATTATTATTGTGCTAATTGTTCTATGCACACAATCTGTGATATCCCAAGTAGGTATTGGTAATACTAGTCCGAACGCAACTTTGGATATCAGCTCCTCCAATCAAGCAACTCCAAATAATACGGATGGTATTTTAATTCCCAAAGTTGACGAATTTCCTACCACTAACCCAACCGCTTTGCAAGATGGTATGCTTGTCTATGCTACGGGAAACGGAACACCTACTAAAGGATTTTATTATTGGGATATTTCTGGAACAAGCTGGATAAACGCTACTGGAGCGAAGCGTATCAATGATTTGGTGGATGGAAAAAGCGATAATGATGGGTCATCTTTATTTTTAGGGGTCGATGCTGGTTTAAATGATGATGCATCAATCAACTTTAATGTAGGTGTTGGATATTGGAGTATGGTGAGTAATACGTCGGGAGAATATAATACAGCAATAGGAGCTGCATCTATGTATAGTAATACAATAGGTTCTTATAATACTGCAAACGGAGTATCATCATTATACAGCAATACAAGTGGAAATTATAATGCCGCTACTGGTATTGAATCTATGCTTAATAATACTGAGGGTAATGCAAATACAGCCTATGGTGCTCAATCTCTTTATACTAATACTACAGGTGATTATAATTCTGCAATTGGAGCAGCAAGTTTGTATTCAAATATTACGGGTTCTAGAAATATAGGTTTGGGTGGCTTTAGCCTTTATTCAAATATTTCTGGCAATCTAAATTTGGCATTGGGAGGTCAAAGTTTGGAAAATAATGAAACGGGTTACGGTAATATTGCTATAGGATTTCAATCTGGTAGTCAAATGCCAGATCTGAACAATAACATTACAATTGGCTATCAATCAGGCTTCAATGAAACCGCAAGTGACAGGCTTTATATAGAAAACTCAAATGCCGATGCCAATAACGCCTTAATTTATGGGGAATTTGATAACAATATTTTAGGTTTTAATGCCAACTTAGGTATTGGCACCATCGCCCCAGTCACTAGATTGCATATTGTTGAAGAAGGCATTGCTGATACTCAGACTATTGTTGCAGGTTTAGCATCCAATACGTCTAATCGTCCCGTTTTACAATTTTCAGAAACTGCCAATATGGGTTTAGCTGAAGGGATGAGCATAGAATATAATGGTGTTGGTTTAGCTGGGGAAAATAGAATGGTAATTAATGGTCTTGGCGGTAATCCACTAATTCAATTTAGAAATAACGGTAATCTTAATGTACTTAATGGAAGCGTTGGCGTCCAAACCGAATTTCCTACATGCGCATTGGAAATCAATCATCCTACAGGGTCAGGTATCGAAGGGCTAAAATTGTCTAACCAAGTAGATACGGATAATTGGCGATTTTATGTACAGTGGAATACAAATACCTTAGCTCTTATGTACAATAATGTAAACGTTGGAAACTTTGATGACGTTTCAGGAGTTTACACGGCTATTTCTGATAAAAACCAAAAAACCAACATTTCAAGTGTGGCTTCAGTTTTAGAAAAAATTCAAACGCTTCAGGTGGTGGATTATAATTTCATATTTCAAAAAGATTCTAAAAAATATGTAGGACTCATTGCTCAAGATGTTGAAGTTGTTTTTCCGCATCTGGTTAATCCACCCAACGAAGAATCACCAAATTATACTATGGATTATAGCGGATTTGGAGTTTTGGCAATAAAGGCCATTCAGGAACAGCAAGCAGAAATTAAAGAACTTAAACAGCAATTGCAGTGGCAACAAAAAGAAATTGATAAAATTAAATCCATTTTAGAAGAAGTCATAACTGATTAATGGCAAAGAAACTTTAGATGTAGGGATCTAAAGCAAGGCATCTTTCAATTTAACTATTGATTGATGCCTTTTTTTATTTTATAAACTAAGATAGATTATCTTTGTCGTCATATGAAAAATCCAATTTATTTAGGTTACGATTTTAACGTGAATCCATTACAGCCAGCTACCGAAATCCTAATTGCGGAACTCGGCTATGCAGGTTTTGAAAGTTTTGTGGAAACCGAAGAGGGTGTAACAGCATACATTCAAAAAGAAGAATGGAACGAAGATATCTTAAGCGATATTCAGATTTTAAATTCCGAAGAATTCGAAATCACCTATACTTTTGAAGAAATAGAACAAACGAACTGGAACGAAGAATGGGAAAAAAACTTCAATCCGATCATTGTGGATAATTTAGTTTCTGTACGTGCACCTTTTCATGAAAAACCAGATACGAAATATGATATAATCATAGAACCAAAAATGAGTTTCGGTACAGGCCATCATGAAACCACACACATGATGATTCAACATATTCTGAAAAATGATTTTAAAGATAAATCAGTATTGGATATGGGTTGTGGTACTGGAGTTCTGGCAATTTTAGCTGAGAAGGTTGGCGCCACAAAGCTCGATGCTATCGACATTGATAATTGGTGTTATTTGAATAGTTTAGAGAACGTGGAGCGAAATAATTGTAACCTTATTTCGGTTTACGAAGGCGATGTGAAATTACTGGAAGGCAAAACTTACGATAGTATTATTGCTAACATTAATCGCAATATTTTGCTTCAAGACATTGCAACTTACGCCAAATGCATGAATAAAAACGGGACACTCTTTTTAAGCGGTTTTTACAAAGAAGACATTCCAATTATTGAAGCCGAATGTAATAAACAGATGTTAAAATTGACTGAAACTATACAAAAAGGGCAGTGGGTATCGTTAAAATTTATAAATTAGTATAACTAAAGTTTAACCATGGCGTTTTCCCTTAGTGGAAACGTCCGAAGGACAAAGGGGATGACAAAAGAAAAACATTCAGAAGAACTTCTCTTAAAAGAAGAAGTATTAAAAGAAAACGAAATTGTATTATTTAATGATGAGGTCAATACGTTCGATCATGTTATTGACACCTTAATATACGCTTGTGATCACATGCCAGAACAAGCTGAGCAATGTGCATTATTAGTACATTATAAAGGTAAATGTACAGTTAAAACAGGCTCTTACGACGATTTAGAACCGCGTTGTTCCAAGCTTTTGCAAGCTGGACTAAGTGCTGAAATAGTATAAAAAAATCCCGCGTTTAGCGGGATTTTTTGGTTCAAGGTTATTTCTTCTATAAGGTTGAAGGACAAACAAAATCTGTAGTCTTCAAATCTGTTTCTTTAATGGCGCCAAAACCACCAGCAATATCAACTAACTTATCAAACCCTCTGGCTTTCAATATGGATTCTGCAATTACTGAACGGTAACCACCAGCACAGTGCACATAGTAGGTTTTATCTTTATCTATGTCATTCATGTTTTCATTGATAAAATCCAAAGAAAAATGTTGCGCATCTTCTAAATGCATCGATTGATACTCACCATCTTTGCGTACATCTAAAACATTAAGATTTTCAGCTTTTGCTCTTTCCGCAAATTCTTCAGCGGAAATAGATTCCAAGGTTTCAATGTCTTTTCCTGCTTTTTTCCAAGCCTCAATTCCACCTTCAAGATAGCCTAGGGTATTGTCGTAACCAACACGGGATAATCTGGTAACGGCTTCTTCAGATTTGCCTTCAGGAACGACTAAAATAATAGGTTGCTTTATATCCGTAATCAAAGCACCGACCCATGGCGCAAAAGAACCATTCAAGCCAATAAATATTGAATTTGGAATATGGGCTTTTATAAAATCAGATTGAGGTCTTACGTCTAAAACCAAAGCAGATTCATGATTTGCCATCGCTTCAAACGCTTCTGGGTTAAGGGCAACATTACCCGTTTTTAAAACGGTATCAAAATTATCATAGCCCATTTTGTTCATCATCGCATTTTTTTGAAAATACTGTGGTGGTGCCGCAATGCCATCCAAAACTTCTTTTACAAATTCGGCTTTGGTCATGTTTGCTCGTAAGGCGTAATTGGTTTTTTTCTGTTCGCCCAAAACACCGACGGTTTCCTTACTTAGATTTTTTCCACAAGCCGAACCAGCACCATGGGCAGGGTAAACAATAACATCGTCTGCCAAAGGCATGATTTTATTTCGAAGGGAATCGAATAGCATAGCTGCTAAATCTTCTTTCGTTAAATCAGATTTGATTGCTAAATCAGGTCTGCCAACATCACCCAAAAATAATGTGTCACCAGAAAAAATGGCATGGTCTTTTCCGTTTTCGTCAATTAATAAATAGGTAACCGATTCTAAGGTGTGTCCTGGTGTGTGCAAAACTTTTAGGGTGATATTTCCTAGTTTTAATTCCTCACCATCTTCAGCAGAATGGATATCATACTCAGTAGATGCGCCTGGTCCAAAAACGATGGTCGCACCAGTTTCCTTAGCTAAATCCACATGTCCTGAAACAAAATCAGCATGAAAATGGGTTTCTAAGATATATTTGATTTTTGCGTTACTGGATTGCGCTTTATCTATGTATTGTTGAATTTCCCTGAGCGGATCAATTATAGCAACTTCACCTTCAGATTCAATATAGTAAGCACCTTGTGCTAAACAGCCTGTATATAATTGTTCTATTTTCATATGTTTTATTTAATGCATTACAAAGTTAATAAACTTCAAATTTGTGTTGTGTTACAATTGTCACAAAGTATTTCAATTGTCTAAGCTAGTTTTTAGGTTAAATCAAGTACCTCAGAAAAGTTCTCGATATACAATGTAAATAGCCATGATAATGGTAAAATAACCAAAGCCTTTTTTAAGTCTTCGTCCACTGATAAATTTTGAGAAATGGGATCCGATCAGTATACCTATAATCGAAATAAAAGTGAATGTTAAAAGAAAGGTCCAATTAATATCGATATTGGATAAATCGCCAAGAAAACCAAACAATGAATTTACAGCGATGACAAATAATGAAGTGCCTATCGCTTTTTTCATTGGTAGTTTTCCTAAAAGCACTAAAGTCGGAATGATTAAAAATCCACCACCAGCGCCTACAATTCCTGAGAAAACACCGATAACTGTGGCCTGAAATGCAATTAAGGGATAATTGTATACTAAGTTCTGTTCTTCCTTTGGTACTATGGTTTTTCTGCCCTTAATCATTGAATAGCTCGCCAAAAGCATAACAAGGGCAAAAAAGATCATAATAAAGATGTTGTTTGTCACTTCAAAATCATCAATGCTAAAAATCACATCTGGAATTATGGGCACAAAATACCGTCTTGTAAGATAGACTACTATAAAAGCTGGCACGGCAAACACAATGGCTGTTTTTACGTCCACCAATCCTTTTTTATAATTTTGAAATGCTCCAAAAACAGAAGTAGTACCAACAACGAACAACGAATAGGCCGTCGCAACAATCGGGTTTAAACCAATAAGATACACCATAATCGGTACGGTTAAAATAGAACCGCCTCCACCAATTAGACCTAGTACGAGTCCAACCACTAATGCGCCAACATAACCTAATATTTCAATGAGTGCCATTTAGTGAGGTAGTTTATCTTTTAAAAGGCCATAAGCGTAAGTGCCCAATAAGGCAGCTGCTATCAAAATTAGGACCGAAAAGGCGCCAGTACCAATTAAGATGTACATAGGTCCTGGACAAGCACCACTTAAGGCCCAACCTAGACCGAATATGGTTCCTCCAATGATATATCTCGTAAATCCTCGATCTTTTAATGGCACCCTCAAAAATGAACCTTCTATGGTTTTTACATTCTTGAATTTAGCTATTAAAAGTAAAATGATTCCTGTACCGACGGCAGTTCCAATAATTCCGTACATGTGGAAGGATTGAAATTTAAACATTTCAAAAATACGATACCATGAAACGGCTTCAGACTTTACTAAAACAATTCCGAATAAAATGCCCACAACAAAAAACTTGATAAACTTACCCATATTCAAAATAGTATTGGAAAAATTAAATGAATCATAATTAAACCGCCTAAGAAAAAACCAATGACAGCAATAAGTGACGGTAATTGCAAACTGCTAAGTCCTGTAATGGCATGTCCGGATGTACAGCCGCCAGCGTAACGTGTGCCGAATCCAACAAGGAACCCGCCAATAACGAGTATCAGAATACCCTTTAAGCTAAAGACCGCATCCCAACTATAGAGCTCTGCTGGTAATAAACTTTGTCCAACATTTTTAAAACCAAGCGCGTTCAAATCTTTAATTGTAGCCTCACTGAGGTCTATATTGATAGGGTTTGACAATAAATAATGCGCAATAAATCCACCGAAAATGGCACCAAGAACAACGATGAGGTTCCAGCGTTGACTTTTCCAATCGAAATTAAAGAACTCCGCTTTTTTTCCTGCGCCTCCAATGGCACACAATGTTCTTAGATTAGATGACATGCCGAAGGTTCTACCAGAATAGAGCAGTAGAAACATGACTAACGCTATTAATGGTCCTGAAACATACCAAGGCCAAGGTTGTAAAATGTATTCCATAATTTTAATTTGATGCAAAAATAGACTTCTGAAATTTAGACTGTGTGACAAAAGTTACTAAAACTCCAAAACGGATATCTTATTTCTACCGAGTTCAATTTTGTTCTCTTTTTCAAGTTGTTTTAAAAGTCTTGAAATTACGACTCTAGAGGTGTGTAAGTCTTCAGCAATTTCTTGATGAGTTATTTCTAAGTTGGTTGAAGCAGATAACTTTACTTGATCGCTAAGATATTTAAATAGACGCTCGTCCATTTTCATAAAAGCAAGCGTGTCGATGGTTTCTAGCATTTCATCAAAACGAACTTGATAGCTTTGTAGAATGAAGTTTCTCCAGCTTTCATTAGAATTAAACCACTTTGTCATATAGGAAATAGGAATCATAATAACGCTAGCATCTTCATCTGCAATAGCACGAATTTTACTAACAGATTTAGCCATACAACAAGTGAGGGACATGGCACAAGTATCACCAGTTTCTAATACATACAATAACAGTTCATGGCCATCATTATCTTCTCGCAACACTTTGATGTTACCTTCTGTAAGTAATGGAATATGAGTTAATTCTTGGCCAATATCTATAATGATATCGTTTTTTTTGAACGTTTTTAATTGTGCGACATTAGAAATATCGTCGATGATAGTTTCATCAAACAAATAACTGAATTGCTCAAGGTTTTCTTTAGAAATCATGGTCCAAAAATAATCATTTTGAAATTTGAAATAAATAGTTTGGTAGATTTTTAATTTATGTAGTATATTTGCATCCCAATAAAAAGGCCTCGTGGCCTGTCCGAATGATTGTATCAGGCGGGCGCAACTGAATACCCGCCCAAACCGAACTTGGGTTCGATTCGTTCGGGCAGGGCGCATAAAATGAGACACTATGTTTTATGTGTATGTTCTTTATAGTGTTAATTTTGACAGGAATTATGTCGGTATGACAGATCGCCTTGAAGAAAGATTGATTGAACATAATCAAGGAAAGACAAAGTCAACTAAAGCTTTTGTTCCTTGGGTAAGAGTTCATGAAGAAGTTTTTGAAACACGACTTGAAGCTAGGACAAGAGAAAAATACTTGAAATCGGCAGCAGGAAGAAGGTGGAGAAAACAAAATATTAGGCCTCGTGGCGCAACTGAATAGCGCACTTGATTACGGCTCAAGAGGTTACAGGTTTGAATCCTGTCGAGGTCACGAAATAAAAATGCAACTCACTAAATATTAGTTTGTTGCATTTTTTTATTGTTTTTCTTAGTCCGTATTTAGACCGTAAAAGGTGTTTTTTTTGATTTTCAAATAAACTTTTAATCTATTCTAATTACCATTGTTTTAGGCTATCCGCTACTTATAATGAGATATAATTTTCTCAATTCTCTCTATTAGTTCTTTTAAAATTATCTTTTTAGGGTTTTTTAATTCATTTGATTTATAGAATTTGTTAAGGAGTTTGTGTAACTTTTCAAAAAATGATAGTTCTTTTTCAGGACTTTCAACATACCCTTTTTTAAAATATATGTCATATAGTGCATTGCTGAACACTAAAAGTTTTTTGTTGGTTAAAGTCAATAACTTATCATAAAACTTTTTCGCATCTATAAATTCAAAAAAACTATTGTTATTTCTAAGTTCCTCACTAATAAAATCATTTACTTCAATTAGGTCACTATCTAAAACTTCAAATATTCTATTAACACTATCGCTTTTGAGTTTGCTTCTTTTGTCAATATGAAAATCATAAAGTTTTCTTTCTATATCATTATAATCTTTTTCATTTTTAAAATGGGTTATATTTCCCATTTGGCTTTCGTTGAGATCAGAAGTGTTTTTAGATTTATTCAAACCTTTCATTAATCGTGAGGTTAATTCTTTATCTGTAATATCTAAAGAACCTATTTTAATTTGATATGACAGATTGTTGTAAATTGTTTGGTAGGAGTACATATCATATTTTCCCTGTTCAGCATATTTAAGCACTTCATTTAAGGAAGTTTTCAATTCATCATCCTCAAGCATCCTAAAATTATACCCTATTAATTTATTGTAGGCTTTTTGCTCTTTAGTATCATTTCTTTTTCCATTACGCTCGTCAATTTCGTTTTTTAATTTATCAGTATCTAAATACCCTGATAAAACAAATTCGTAAATTGTTTCAGAAAAAACATATCTGTTTTTGTCATTTTCATCACTTAAATACTTTTCGGAAAACCTTTGATTATAAGTTTTTTCTTTAATTTCTTTTTGTTTATTCTGAACTATTGGAGTACCTATTATATTATCAACAACCTCATCAATATCAATAAATAGAAAGAAATCATCAATTCCTTGTTTGTCTTTTAAATTTGAAATAGACAATTCTCCTGTTTTAAATTCATTACTAATAATTGCAGTAAAAAAAAGCATACTGTCAATAACCATTACGTTTTCGTTTTTAAAATATTCAAACAGTCGATTAATGTTTTCTAAATAAAACCCAAGAGTTCGCAGGTTTTCAATTTCATACTTCTTGAAAAAACTAACAATATTTTTTTTCTTCTCGATTAAGAAATTTTTAAAATCTTCATCTTCTGTCTTTGAAATATAACTATCAAGAACCTCATCATAATTTGCATTATAACTGAGAGTTCTTCCAATTATTTTTTCTTTGATTTTATGGTACTCTTCATCATTAATTTGTTCTTCATCAGCACAAATTATAACCTTGATGTTTTTATGTTCTGTATAATCATTTATCAATCCTAACCTTTCTTTGATTGGAATAGAGCATCTTTCTAAATCATCAAAGCATAAAACGACATCCGATAAATTAAGGTTTAAATTCATTCCTTTAGTTATGTCGGCAAGTTGAGTCCCACCTCCAAAAACATTACCAAGTAGATTGACTCCATTTCTAACAAATTTTAAAGAGTTCTTTATAAACTCATTGTCTAATTTATCTGAAAAGGGTAAAACTTTACTTAATAATATGCCTTCAATTTCTCTAATGTCATTAATACCATTTAACGAGATATAAATAGGTTTGAATTCCTTTTCAATGGCTTTTTTTTCAAGCGTGTTCTTCCATAAAAAAGTTTTTCCACTTCCCCATTTTCCACTTATTAACAAGGCATAATTTGTATTCACTTTATTGAGGTAATCCTCAAATATTGACTCAATTTTATTTGACTCCATAAAACATTTATTTGTTTTGTAAAAATACTGCAACATTCTCATAAACAAAACCCCAACTATTTGTTGAGGGTTGCGTTTAGAATTCTTGCTCCAGTTTATGAACTTCTCAAAGCCTATTATAACTTTCAATTAATGTTTTAAAGTGTTTTTTGAGTTTCTTGGTACTGCTAATAGTAAATTATCGGTATTTATTATCGTCATTGTTTGTGAAACGTATATTTAACCTCGTTTCATGATTTTCGATAACGTATTTAATAAATTCTTTTGCTTGACCCATTGCCAAAATATCTGAATGTTCTGTAACTCTCCGTTGTTAACATTTATAACCGTTTTATCGGTTTTGACTTTAAAAACAGTTGCTTTATGTTCTCTTATTTCTTTTCGACTACCAAATAAATAAATAACCTCATCATAAAAAACCAATCACTATCGTCATAATGATTAAAAAGCCTAATGTTGGACAAATATGGTTTTCCGTCTTTTTCCATTATACCAAAGTGGATTTGCAGGTATATTGTAGATAAGGCACTAACTGAAAAATCTTTGTCTTCTAATGAAACAGGTTTTGATTTAACCCACGATATTCTTTTACGATAGTCTTTTTCCATTAAAATTCCTTTTAGTAATATTTTCTCTTGTGAGTAACTAAAACTCATTGATAGAATTGTAAATAGTAAAAAAAATTGTGTTTTGTTCATAGTTGTTTTATTTTAGACTTTCGTCAATTTTATACATTTCGAAAGTGATGTCAAAATCTGCTTTATTAATGAGGTCAACATCAAAATAATCTTTATTAATTGACTCGTTTTTAATAAGGCCAAACAGTTTAAAATCTTGCTCGTTTTGTTCTTTAATCATAATTGAGTCATTGGCAACTTTATACTCAAAAGAAACATCGTTTATCATTTTTTGAGTCATGTACTCATATTTACCGTTGTCGTGAAAATAAACGCCTTTTCCAATGTCGTAAAAAGTGAATTTCATTTCGATTGAGTTTGCAGTTGCACTTCGAACTTTATAGGCTCGACTTGTAGTTTTCCATTTCTGTTTGTCCGCCTGTGATAAACCAAACTCGAATTGTCCTTTTAATTTATACTCTGGTGTGTTTTTTCATTACCCCACGTTTCCGAGGAAACATGGGGTTTTTGCATTCAGTTGATTTCGGTAAAACATTTAGAGATTATTTGATCACGCTGTAAGGCCTTTGGTTGCTAGTTGGTTGATGTGATTGTAGTGGTTGTCATTTTTTTGTTCCACAATTTTTTAAACAATATCTGTAACTTTGACAAAAACTTGCACACCCTGTTTTAAGTAGAATTAATACAGATGATAAAATATTAATACTTGAAGCGGTCAATCAGTTTGAATAGTCTGCCAGCTTAGGATAAAGTTCTTTAACCAAAACTTTAGGGAGCTGCTACTATGACCGACATGTAAAATAAATCCTTAAATATTTGATAATAATAAGTTGAAGGTTTTCAACATTTGTCATAAATTACGCCTAACTTCTTGAAGTTAATGGTTTTCCAAATAGTATCAAATATGAAAAACTATACATTAATCTAATTTGATAGTGTCAATTTATTATCTTTACAACATTGACTAAACTATTTTCCATATCGTTTTCTATAATTATCCTAATGCAGAGCTTTGGGATCAATCTCAATGATTTATCGCAAATCGATGAATTGATTGAGCACGCTCAGTTCCATAATGAACAGTATGGTGATAATGTTATTGTCTTTATTTCTAAGCATTATGGAGAGCTTAAGGCAGATCACAATAGAGAACATCAAGAAGAAAAAGAAGATCATGAGCAGCTACCTTTTCAACATGTTTCGCATACCTCTACCATAACGGCTTTTGTTTTAAATATAAATAAAGACGATTCTAAAACATTTGAATTTTCAGAATTTAAAGAACATACCTTTTTTTATCAGATACCTTCATCGTCAATACATTCCGAAGGAATACTCCAGCCACCAAGGCATTCATAATTTAATTTCCATTTATTTTTTGTTTCCTATTCTTCCAATGAATTAGGGACTGTAAACAATTATTATTTATGAAAAGATGCTTTCACATATTATCAATTTCAGCTTAAAGAATAAGTTTGTTATTCTTTTAATGACCACATTTATCATTGGGTTTGGGTTGTATTCCTTAACTCAAATTTCCATAGGTGCCGTACCTGATGTGACTAACAATCAGGTGCAGGTCATTACCACATCTCGCAACCTATCCACACAGGATATGGAGCAATTTATAACCTATCCCGTAGAACTGGAAATGGCAAACTTGCCAGGTGTTCAGGAAATTCGTTCGGTATCAAAATTTGGACTCTCCGTAGTGACCATTGTTTTTGATGACGATATGGGTACTTTTTTACCACGTCAGTTAATTGCCGAAAAAATTAAATCGGCAACAGAAAAAATTCCTGAAGGTTTTGGAACGCCCGAAATGGGACCTATTACCACTGGACTTGGCGAAATTTATCAATACATTCTAGATGTAGAGCCAAAATATAAAGACCGTTACACCGCACAAGATCTGCGAACAATTCAAGATTGGATTGTAAAACGCCAACTTTCAGGAATTCCTGGTGTGGTAGAAGTAAATACTTGGGGTGGATTTTTAAAACAGTATGAAGTTGCGATAGACACAGACAAGCTCAATGCAATGAATATTACAGCGCAAGAAGTTTTTACCGCACTGGAAATGAATAATAGCGTTTCTGGTGGTGGCTATATTGAAAAGGTTAATCAGGCTTATTTTATACGTGGCGAAGGCCTGATTTCCTCTTTGGACGATATCAAAAATATCGTGATTAAGAATGAAGATAATTTTCCAATTTATATAAAAAATGTAGCAAACGTTGGTTTTGGTAGTGCGACTCGTTTCGGAGCCATTACAGGAAATGGTGAAGGCGAGAAAGTGCTCGGTCAAGTAATGATGCTCAAGGATGCTAATTCCAAAAAAGTCATCGAAGCGGTTAAAGAGCGTGTTGCTGAAATCTCTAAATCATTGCCAGAAGGCGTTTATATCAACGCTTTTTTAGATAGAAGTGAATTGATAGGTAAGACTACATTTACGGTTTCAGAAAACCTGATCTTGGGTTGCTTGATTGTGATTTTTGTAGTTGTTTTAATGTTGGGAAATTTCCGTTCTGGACTCGTAGTGGCTTCGGTTATTCCGCTATGTTTGTTGTTTGCCCTGTCGTTAATGTACATTTTTGGCGTCGATGCAAATTTGATGTCGCTAGGTGCTATTGATTTTGGAATCATTATCGATGGCGCGGTGATAATAGTCGAGTTTATCGCTTTTAGGATTACTTTAAAAGCAGATGAGATTAATGCTTATTCAAAAGCTGAACGTCAAGAATTAAAGGATAAAATCACATTTAAAGGTGCCTCAAAAATGATGAACTCTGCCATCTTTGGACAATTAATTATTTTGATTGTCTTCATCCCAATTCTATCCTTATCTGGCGTAGAAGGAAAAATGTTTAAACCAATGGCGTTGACCTTTAGCTTTGCATTAATCGGTGCGATGTTGTTATGCTTTACCTACGTACCTGTGGCTGCTTCACTGTTTTTAAAACCGTCTAAAGTAAGTGATAAGAATATTTCAGTACGTCTTATGAGATGGCTCAACAAATTATATGAGCCTAGCATCCATTGGGCATTACATAGCAAGCGTTTGGTTTTGGCAATGGCCAGTGTTTTACTTGCGGTTTCTATCTATTTATATACCACAATGGGTGGTGAATTTGTGCCAACTCTAGATGAGGGCGATTTTGTAATTCAACCTGTATTAAAAACTGGAACGTCTTTGAGCAATACGGTGAAAATCACTACCGAAATCGAAAAGATATTACTCAGTGAATTCCCAGAGGTTAAACAAGTAGTCACCAGAATTGGTGCTGCCGAAGTCCCAACAGACCCGATGTCCATGGAGGAAAGTGATGTGATCATCGTTTTGAAACCTAAAAGCGAATGGGTTTCTGCCACAAGTAAAGACGAACTCGCCGATAAGTTTAAAGAGGCACTCGCTATTATACCAGGAATGGAAGTGGAATTTACACAACCTATCGAGATGCGCTTTAACGAATTAATCACTGGTGTGAGAGCCGATATTGCCATCAAGATTTTTGGAGAGGACTTGAACATTCTTGCTAAAAAAGGAAACGAAATAGGCGAATTAATAGCTGATGTGCCTGGTGCTGCGGATATATCGGTGGAAAAAATCGCTGGTTTGCCAGAGATGAATGTAAAATTCAATAGAGCTAAAATTGCGCGTTACGGACTTAATATTCAGGACGTAAATGATATGGTGTCCATGGGTTTTGCTGGTCGTAGCGCTGGTAGTGTTTTTGAAGGCGAAAAGCGGTTTGATTTAGTGGTACGGTTAGATAAAGCAAAACGTCAAGACCTTAATAACCTCAATAATCTATACATCGATTTACCTAACGGCAGTAAAATTCCACTACGCGAACTCGCGGATATTACCTATCAAAAAGGCGCAGCAAAAATATCCCGAGATGATACACGACGAAGAATTGTAGTAGGAATTAATGTTCGTAATCGCGATTTGCAATCGGTTGTTGATGATGTTCAAAAACTGATAGATGAAAATGTGAAACTTCCTGTTGGTTACAGTATAACCTATGGCGGCCAATTTGAAAACCTTGAAAGTGCTAAATCCCGCTTGTTCATTGCCGTTCCTATTGCGCTCGTCTTGATTTTTGTGTTGCTTTATTTCGCTTTCAAATCGGTTAAGGAAGCTTTGATGATTTTTTCGGCAATTCCATTGGCTGCTGTTGGTGGCGTGTGGTTGTTATGGCTACGTGACTTGCCGTTTAGTATTTCGGCAGGCGTTGGATTTATTGCCTTATTCGGTATTGCAGTACTTAACGGAATTGTACTCATAGAACATTTTAAAGAACTTAAAAAAGAAGAACGATTTACAAATATTAACGATTTGATAAAACAAGGAACCAAAGACAGATTGCGAGCCGTTTTGCTCACAGCAATGGCAGCTGCATTAGGATTTTTACCGATGGCGATTTCCACAAATGCTGGTGCCGAAGTACAACGACCACTTGCAACAGTAGTGATAGGTGGCTTGATAACAGCTACTTTATTAACCCTTGTGGTATTACCTGTACTATATTCTTATTTCAGCAGTACTAAGACAATGAAAAAAGTATCAACTGGAAAAAAGGTTGCTGGTATAACAACTATTTTACTGTTATTTTCATTGCAATTGAAAGCACAACAAAAGCCGTTGACCTTGGAAGAACTTGTTCCTCTGGCCATTGCAAATAATGCGGCACTCAACGCTGCTCAGTTGGAAATAGATAAATCTGAATCGCTTATAAATAGTGCGTTCAGTTTTGATAAAACGCAAGTTTATTATGAGTTTGATGAAAATAATCTTGCTGTAAATAATGAACCTATCCAAGTGTTTGGAATTCAGCAGGATTTTAAATTTCCGACGGTTTATTTCTCTGAAAAGAAACGCAACCAAAGAAGTTACGATGTTTCCAATAGCAGGTATGCCATTCAGAAAAAAGGAATTACACGCAAGGTGACAGCCGCTTTTTATAGCTATCAGGTCGCCAAAGAAAAACAGCGTGTTCTTAAAACTTTGGACAGTTTATACTCAGATTTTGCAAGAATAGCCAAAAGACGCTTTGAATTAGGAGAAACCAATTATCTGGAAAAAATTTCAGCTGCGTCTAAACAAAAACAGATTAACATCAATTATCTGGAAACACAGCGAGATGCTGCTTTGGCTTACAACCATTTGGTAAAACTGGTTCAATCCAAAGACACACTGAGAGTTGTAGATAGCACTATATTGAAAGCATCTTTACAGATGATAGATATTTCAAACAGCGAGGAACTCCAGTTTTATAAAAATCGAGTTGCCTTACTTGAAGCACAGCGGAGTTTTGAAAAACAACAATTGTTGCCAGACATAAGTTTCAACTATTTTCAAGGAACTAATTCAGGACTAAATGATAATTTATACGGCTATCAAGTTGGTTTAAAAATTCCGCTACTATTCGGTGGACAATCAGCGCGAATAAAAGCCGCAGGAATCTCCAAGAAAATTATAACCCAAGAATCTAATGAGTATAACATACAGCTCAACGCAAAGTTCAAAGAGCTTACTGAGCAACTAAATCAGTTAAAAATGGCTCTTGCTTATTATGAAGACGAAGGCAGTAATCTGTCTGAGGAAATTCTGAAAACCGCCAACGGAAGTTTTCGAAATGGCGAGATTGATTTTTATCACTACATCCAAAGTATCGAAAGCGCCTATGAGGTAAAGTTGGCCTATCTCAACACCTTAAATGAATACAATTACATTGTGATTAACCTTAATTACCTAACCTTATAAATAAAGCATTATGCGAGAAATACTATATAAAATGACCTTATTATCAATTGTACTGACACTCTTTAGTTGTGGTAATAATGAGACCAATTCAGAAAACGCTATATCAACTTCTGAAACTGATGATAGGATATTTGTGTCAAAAGCACAATTTGAAAGTAATAAAATGACGCTCGGCAGCATTACGGAAATGCAATTTCCAGTAACCGTTCAAACTACAGGAATGGTAGACGTTCCGCCAGATAATCGTGCTGTAGTCAATGCCACAATGGGTGGTTATATTAAAACCACACCCTTATTGATAGGAGATAAAGTGCGCAAAGGACAAGAACTGGTTACGATTGAAAATCCTGACTTTGTGACCATTCAGCAACAGTATATGGAAGTGAATGAACAACTTACCTATTTGCAATCTGAGTACGATAGACAACAAACAATGAAGGCGGAAAATATCACTTCACAAAAAAGTTTTCTTCAAGCAGAAAGTGCTTTTAAAACCGCAAAAGCAAAGTATAATGGTTTGAAAAAACAGCTACAACTACTCAACATTTCGCCAACTAGTGTAGAGTCTGGAAATATTCGCTCTGTGGTTACTATTTATGCACCTATTTCGGGCAGTATTACAAAGGTAAATGTGACCAGAGGTACTTATGTTTCACCAGCGACGGCTATCTTAGAAATTGTGAATAACGATCACATTCACTTAGAATTATCGGTTTTTGAAAAGGATATAATGAAGCTCAAAAAAGGACAGAAAATCAATTTTAAAATCCCGGAATCTTCTTCAGGAACCTATGTAGCCGAAGTCCATTTAATAGGAACCGCTATTGAAGATAATAGAACTATAAAGGTTCACGGGCACATTGAAAACGAGAAAGAAATCAATTTTTTACCTGGTATGTTTGTAGACGCAGAGATTGTTATTGAGTCCGCTTTCGCAAAAGCGTTACCAGAAACAGCCATTGCCACTATTGAAGATGAGAGCTACTTGTTAATACTCCATGAGGAAACAGCAGAAGGTTACTATTTTGAGCAGGCCGAAGTTGAAATAGGTGAAGAAACGGATAAATTTGTAAATATTTTGGCCTCAGATAATTTCCAAACTGATGCCACTTTTTTAACTAACGGCACCTTTAATCTCGTAGGAGAATCAGGTGGACATGACCATTAAATATGAATAATCAAGAAAAACATTACATGAACAGAAGCGGCTGGTTAAGAGCTGGCGTACTGGGTGCTAATGACGGTATTTTATCAACGGCAAGTATTATCATAGGTGTAGCTGCAGCTAGCAGTACTCGTGAACCGATTATTATTGCTGGAGTAGCTGGATTGGTAGCAGGAGCTCTGTCAATGGCCGCAGGAGAATATGTTTCGGTAAGTTCTCAAACTGATATTGAAAAATCCGATTTGAAACGAGAGAAACAAGAACTCATAGATATGCCCGAAGAAGAACTTATAGAGCTAGCCAAAATCTATGAGAACAGAGGGTTGACACCAGAAACGGCCCTAGAAGTAGCTACCCAACTCACGGCACACAATGCACTTGAGGCACACGCAAGAGACGAGTTGGGTATCATGGAACTTACAGAAGCAAAACCATTACAGGCGGCACTTTCCTCTGGAATTGCATTTACCATAGGCGGATTTCTGCCTGTTGTGGTGGCATATGTTGCCCCTTTGAATACAATGGAATATATACAATATGTATTTGCTATTTTATTTCTAATTGTTTTAGGAATTATTTCTGCAAGAACAGGTGGTTCCAAAGTTTTAAAACCTATTCTGCGCATCACATTTTGGGGTACGCTAGCGATGGGAATAACTGCAATAATTGGCCATTTGTTTAATGTCAATATGGTTTAATGGATGGAAAATGTAAGTTACAATGACATTTAAAGAACAGCTCAATAATCAATTTGGTTTTAATAATGATAACCTCTTAAAAGGGTTGTCACTGGAAGTGTGTCAACTGTTAACGGCCAACTTGGAAACCTATTCATTCAAAGCAGGAAACTTTATTTTTAAGGAAGGCGAAAAGCCCAAAGGAATATATCGCATCAAAACAGGAAAAGTAAAGAAGTTTACCCATACAGATTTCGGCGCACAACATATATTTTATGTCTGTAAAGAACAAGAATATTTGGGCTATCACGCTATTCTGAGTGAAGAATATTATCCGGATTCAGCTGCTGCTCTTACAGATGGGGATATCGACTTCATACCAAAAGCAGACTTTGAAAAAGCGGTGCATACATGTCATTTATTGTCGCAGCGCTTATTGAAGAATTTAAGTCACGAGTTCGGTGTGTTTATTAAGACAACAAAGTTGCTTGCCAAGTATACCGTTAGAGAAAGAGCTGCTTTAACTCTTTTGATTCTAGAAGGGAAATATGCAAATGGATCGATCCAAGCGACCGAAATAATCATGCAGCGCGAAGACTTGGCAAGTATGGTAGGTACAGCAAAGGAATCCGTAGTGCGAATGCTGAAAGATTTTAAAGAGGAACAACTAATAACAACAAAAAGAAGTAGCATTTTTATTAAAGATTATGAGGGACTTGTGAAAGTATCCAATCTATTTTGACTATGGCGAATCAAATTGATAAATATCAATGTAAGTAATCAGTATAAATAACGTTTAATATATTATAAATGTGAATTAATCATTTCTATGAATAAATTTTTTTTAATAGCCATAGCGCTAATATTTAGCATGGTTAGTGTAGGCGCCCAAGAATGGCAAACAGATTTCGAAAAAGCAAAAGAAATAGCTGCAAAAGAAAGTAAACCGATTATTCTTGTTTTTCAGGGTTCAGACTGGTGCGCTCCTTGCATAAAACTAGATAGAGAAGTGTGGAGTACAGAAACATTTAAAACTTATGCAGCAGCGCACTATGTAATGCTTCAAGCGGATTTTCCTCGAAAAAAGAAAAATGCATTACCCGATCAGCAATCAAAAGCTAATGCCAAATTATTTGAAACGTATAATAAGAATGGTTTTTTTCCCTTCGTAGTTGTTTTGAATGCCAAAGGAGAAGTTTTAGGTGAAGCAAGCTATAAAAAAACAACACCGGAAAAGTATATCACAACACTAAACTCATTCATAAAATAAGTTGAAAGCACTAATCACTTCATTCATTATATTATTTTCAATAGTCGTTCATACACAAGAGCCTTATAAACGAACCCTAAAATTAATGGGCAGTCGTTTTGATATTACGGTGATTGCAAAAGATGTAGTGGACGCTAATAAGTATATTGATACCGCTGTTGCCGAAATTACTAGAATCGAAAAACTTATCTCCTCTTGGGATGTCAATTCTCAAACTTCAGCAATAAATAGAAATGCTGGTATTAAACCAATAAAAGTTGATGCCGAATTATTTCAATTAATAGAACGCGCAATTGGCATATCTAAACTTACCGATGGTGCTTTTGACATCAGTTATGCCTCCATGGATCGGATTTGGAAGTTTGATGGCAGTATGACAGAGATGCCTTCGGAAGACGAAATTGCTGCATCAGTAGCGAAAGTGGGATTTGAGAATATTATCCTCAACAAAGAAAATAGTACCGTTTTTCTGAAGCTCGAAGGAATGAAAATAGGCTTTGGAGCCATTGGGAAAGGCTATGCGGCAGATAAAGCCAAAGCGTTGTTGATGGCGAAAGGCATGTCTTCAGGAATTATAAATGCATCTGGCGATATGAATACTTGGGGCAAACAATCCAATGGTAACGAATGGAAAGTTGCCATCACAAATCCAATGGATAAAAACAAGGTCTTTGCATTATTACCTATTACTGATGGTGCCGTAGTAACCTCAGGAAATTATGAAAAATATGTCAACTTTAATGGTAAAAGATACACACATATCATTGATCCAAGAACAGGTTATCCATCTAGCGGAATTATAAGTGTCACGGTTTTCGCACCTAAAGCTGAATTGGCCGACGCTCTGGCGACATCTGTATTTGTGATGGGAAAGGAAACTGGATTGGATCGAATCAATCAACTACCAAAAATAGAATGTATCATTATAGATGATAAAGGAAATATCACAACGTCTAAAAATATAGAAATAGATACCACTAATTAAAAATAATATTATGATAAAAAAAATGATGGTAACAGCTTTACTTGCGGTTTGCTTCAGCAGTTGCGTAGTGGTAAAAGACTATGAAAAGGTAAACCTCAACGATCCAGATATGGCATTGACAGACAAGAAGTGCGACCGTAATGTGACTACGGCGCATTCCTACCGCGAAGCAGCAGTGGGCGCCAATGGAGGAAAAACAGGCGGTGGTTGCGGTTGTAATTAACCATGAGAAATTTTTATGCTTCTAAGAGCTCATAAAAATTTGAGTCGAAGCTATACTGCTGTAGAGCAGTATTTATTTATTAAAAAAAACAATAATTAGTTGAAGAGAATAATTTTATTTTTTTGTGTTTTCGCTTTTGCGAAACCTGTCCTGAGCCAAGCGGAAGGGGCGAACTCACAGACAGGACAAGACTCAACAAAAGTCTATAAAAAACGGGTTTTAGAAACTACAGAAGTAGATTTCTTAACCAGTTATTATACCCAAGATGGCGATAATGCAGCTGTAAGTGGTGGTATAGGTACTGAAGAGTTAACTGATGTTACAGGTACATTTGTGATCTCTATTCCATTAAATGATGACGATGTGCTGACCATTGATGCTGGTGTTTCTGCATATACTTCTGCATCATCCAGTAATGTTGGGCCATTTGATGATGGTTCAGCAGACCCTTTTCAGGCTTCGTCTGGAGCTTCTAGTAGTGATTTATGGGCAAACGTTAATGGAAGCTACAGTCATAGTTCTGATGACCGTAACGATATTTGGTCGGCAAGGGTATCGCTATCGACCGAATATGATTATTTTTCTGTAGGTGTAGGCGGCAGTTACACTAAACTTTTTAATGAAAAGAATACGGAATTGAGTGTAAGTGGTAATGTTTATATCGACACTTGGAAAGCTATTTACCCTACAGAGTTGAGAGCTTTTACAGCTGAAGGAAGTGGACTGAATGACCGTCTGTTTACCCAAAACACCATTACCGGAAACGTAAATTACAATCCGAGATTTGAGCCCTTTGATAGTGAAGGACGTAATTCATATTCATTAGGCTTAGGGTTTTCGCAGATATTGCATAAAAATGTTCAAGGCTCATTGGCGTTGGATTTTGTGAAACAACAAGGCTTATTATCTACGCCGTTTCAGCGTGTATATTTTGGAGATGTAGCCGATTCTTTTATTGATAATTTTCAACTCGCTGATGCCATCGAGCGTTTGCCAGATTCAAGATTTAAAGTTGCTGTTGGTGGTCGGTTAAACTGGTACCTTAATGAGGTGCTAACGGTACGCACCTTTTACCGCTATTATTTTGACGATTGGGGCATCAACTCACATACTGCAAGTGTTGAAGTGCCAGTGAAGATTACAGATAAATTTACACTCTATCCATCATATAGATTCTATAATCAGACCGCAGCAGATTACTTTAGAGCTTATGAAGGCGCTTTGTCCACAGATGAATTTTATACTTCAGATTATGACCTTTCCAAGTATTCTGCAAATCAATTTGGATTTGGAGTATCTTACACGGACATTTTTGCAAGTACTAAGATTTTCAGTTTTGGTCTTAAAAGTATAGACCTAAAATTCTATAAATATGATAGGGACACGACTTTTGGTTCGAGTATAATTATAGCTGGATTTAAGTTTGTGATAGATTAAGTATAAGTTTTTTAAAATTGTATAAGCAAGTAATCGGAGTTATTACTATGGGATTTTGAAACATTTAATCAAATTATTTGACTTCGAAATAATTATCTCAATATCCTCATTCAAAAGTTAAATTATTTTCCCTTATAAGACAGGAATCAATACTATTAAGAAAAATGCCAAGACAAAATAAGTGTTTTTTTTAAAAGAACTACCTAACGTCTGCTTTTTGAAACGGTAGGGCCATATGCTTCCTAGCCGAAACCTTTATGTTTATTACAGCCTACACATAAATAAGATAGACGTAGTAATTTATGTCTTTTATTCTCAGAATATCAACCTACCACATAAAAAAAACCACACAATCCTTTTAAAATATGTGTGGTTCAATAAATTATTCAATTAATAAGATCTTACAATTTACTCATCCAACAATAAATTCAAGGTTACTGTAATATTATCACGTGTGGCTTTACTAAAAGGACACGCTTCATGAGCTTTTTCCACGAGGTCTTCTCCAGTTTCTAAATCAACTCCAGGAATATAACAATCTAAAGTAGCTTCTAGGAAAAAACCATCATCGTCTTTGCAAAATCCTATGACTGCGGTGACACTTAGGGCTTCGTCATCTATTTCAATACCCTCGTTTTTGGCAACGGATTGAAGTGCGCCTCCAAAACATGCTGCATAAGCTGCGCCGAAAAGTTGTTCTGGGTTGGTGCCATTTCCACCTTTGCCTCCCATTGATTTTGGTACAGAAAGATTATGGTCTAATGGACCATCTTCAGATTTAATGTGACCTGCTCTTCCGCCTTCAGCTTTTGTGGTTGCTTCATATAAAGTTTTCATTCTATTTGGTTTTTAAAGTTAATGTACTAAATATACTTAGATACATCAGCCTTCTAAAATCTACCGTCTTAAATTTCTCATAAATTTGGAAAGGTTTAGGTTAGGTAGTGATTGTCAAAGGCTTATTTAAAGCAAATTTTATAGGCTATCCTTTCTCACGTTAGTTTTTATAAGAGTTATCAATGGGTACATATGACGTGTAAATACTATCTAAATTATGTTTTCTGTATTCTTCCTTTTTATAATAGGTGGTTAAATTACAAACGTCATTAGAATCCTTAATGGTTAAAAAGCCTTTCGACCTTAAAAATTCTAGATATTCATCTAAGTTTTTAGAAAACATGCCAGTTCTTAGTTTTTCCTTATGGATCGCTTCTCGTCGCTCTTGTCTTTCTTTTATGGTATAATATCGACAATTGTTATTGTAAGGAATGTTTGTATTGCGTTTATTCGCTTCGTATATATATTGGTAACAGGTTTTGTAGTTTTTTAAACTGTACAAAAAAATATTCCTTAGTAACCTCAAAATAGGCTTCAGGTACTTCCATAGTGTGCAAGGTATAACCCCAAAGTGTTTCATTTTCGAAAATTTGAGACTGCTGAACTATAATCAACATGGATTTAATACCTTTTTCGTCTCGCCATTCTGTAGCCAAGGCTTTGAAAGTGTCTTCTTTTGGTTTGTGATATGAATAATATAAAGATGAAATGTCTTTATATAGTTTTGCTACTTCAGGAAGTTCGTATTGATGTGTCAGTTCAATGTTTAAAGAGTCCGCATAAGGCATAAAATCTTCTTTCAGAAGCGTTTCAATAGTTTTAAAAGCAGCGGTATTAATTGGTGTTTTGTATTTATTATTTAATTCCGAAGATCTATAATCCCAAAAATAATTCGAATAGTTTTTAAATACTTTTCCTCCTAATGGACTTTGAATAAATATGGAATCTGTAGCTGTATTTAAAATCCAATCTGCAGGAAATGGATAAGCACCAACGACTTCCTGTGTGTCATCAAGAACAGGATAGTATTTTAGAGTTGGTGTTTCTGCAAGAATATGGTCTTGATGGCTGTGAGACCTTGCATCGGTTTCATGCAATTCTGCCAAATCTTCTACTGAATTTGAAATATACTCGCCTTTACAAGATGTAAAGGCAAGTATAAAAATGATTATAAAAATGGTTGTAAGTTTCATTTTAAGTGATTGGGATTAATAACCTCCGCCATTGACGTCTTGTAATTGCTCCCAGTTTTCATCATTGGTATAATTGTCAATATTTGGATTCCAATTAGGATTGTCAGTACCGTAATATTCGTTGTTACCGTTCATCCAAACATTGTTATCATAACCGTCAATTTTATAAGTGTTGCCAGATCCATCGGTCATATTTCTACGTTCCCAAATGCCATCTACAGCTCTTGCCTGTCCTGCATCAGATACAGCATTTCTTCTTTTCCAGCTTTCATGACTGCTATCTAACATATCGCTATAGGTTTTTCCGTTTTGGCGTATGGCTCTACCAGTCGCTTCTATGGCTGCCATTCTTGCTTGGTGTCCGGCATTACTTCGCTGCGCCATTTGAGAATAATGCTCATTGTTGGTTTTTACCCATTGAGGATTGATTTGTAAATTAAGTAAAGAATAGATGACATCTTGTTTGGCATTTTGATAGGCACTTTGAGGAGCTTCCATTGAATTGATAGTGTAACCCCAATCTATACCGCCAACAGCTGTATATTGTGTTACAAAATAGCGGACCACTCCAAGAGATAAATTACCTTTTTGATCTTTCCATTCTGTTACCATACACTGGAATTGTTTGTTCTCTGGTGTGGCCTTAAACATATAACTATCTATACGCTTATCTAATTGTGCCAACTGAGGTAATGGATATTGTCTAACAAACGTTACGCCTTCCTTTTGTAAATAAGGCTTGAAGTCTTCGTTTATAACTTGTTCTAAAGATTTTAAAGGTTGAACATTGGCTCCGTTTTGCTGCGCAAATTGGTTTTGTGATGGATCATTATGATATCTAAATGAGACATATTGCTCGTTATAAACTTTTACACCATTGGCACTTTCAAAGAGTATATTTTCTTGATTTTGGCCTTTTTTCTGCCAAGTTTGAGGAATTGGCATAATTCCAAATGGCATTCCAAATTGTGGAGACATAATTTTATAAGGTTTTAACCTACCGTTGCTTGTTTCTTGTTGTTGGTTATTCTTCTGGTAATTTACGTTCTGTTGCCCATTGCCATTTTGATTGTAGATGGCATTATCTTGACTATTACCATTGTAACTGTCTTTTTGATTATAGTTGTTATTAAAATTGGCATCTTGCTGCCCATTATTATTCTGGGAATAATCGCTTTGCTGAGTATCATATTGCATGTAATCTTCAGATTCATAATCAAATTCTGTATTGTCGTTATTTTCTTTATTGCCGCAAGAGAAGCAAAGAACTGTAGCGATTACGAAGTGAAAAAAGTGTGATGTTTTCATAATATTTTGTTTTTAATGGATTAGTTTTTGTTGTACACTTATATATCGATAACCTAGAAGAATGTCATCATCTTTTATGAAAATTTATTGTTTCTGTTGAATCAGATGGAAGGTTGTTGTCGCTGTTTTATGTAAAGTATATTAAGAATCTCGAGCATATGGAGCACAAAAAAAGGATTGCCCTAAAAAACAATCCTTTTCTATTGAATTAGAAATTAATTACTTAATTCCTCTTTTCATAAGCTGGTCTAGACGGTGTTTTAAAATTAGTTTCCATAAGTTTCATCACCTCTGTAATTCCTGCTTCGAGCTGTGCATCTGTTCCTTTAGCTAGACTTTGGAAATCTTCAATAACTTCGATATCAGGATCTACACCATGCCCTTCCTTAAACCATTCACCCGAAGGGTCGTACATTCTAAACGTCGGTACGGTAACACCTCCATTATCTATAAGCGAAGGCGCTCCTGAGATACCAATAAGTCCTCCCCAAGTTCTTGTGCCAATGAGCGGTCCAAGGTTCCGTTTTCTAAAATAATCTGGAAAAGCATCGCCTCCAGAACCACTAAATCCATTGATAAGCATCACTTTTGCTCCAAAGTTACCAGATGGAGGCCAGGCCCAATCCTTGCCGTCCCTTACCGCCCAAAAGGCGAGTGGTTTCCGATCTAAAAGTTCTATGAAACGGTCTGGAATCTGCCCACCACTATTAAAGCGTTCATCAATGATTAAACCTTCTTTCTCCATTTGTGCATAGAATTGTCTTACCAATTCATTTTGGCCATCCCTTCCTGTACTGCGTACATAAATGTAGCCTACTTTTCCATTAGTCGCTTCATCAACACGCTTTCTGTTATTTTCAATCCAAGCGAGATGTCTTAGACGGGTTTCAGAACTTAAAGGTTTTACAACAATCTGTTTGGCATCTTTCATATTTGGGCTGCTATTTACAGTGAGTTGTACAGCCGTGTTTGCCAAACCCTGCAAAGCTGCTGAAATAGGTTTGTTTATATCTATAGGCGTGCCATTGATTGCTAAAATGTAATCACCTTCTTTTACCTCTAAACCAGGTTTAGCTAAAGGCGATCGTACTTCGGCATCCCATGAAGCTCCAGACAGAATTTTGTGTATTTGAAACGCACCATTATTGAGTTTTAAATCCGCACCCAAATAACCAACATTCATGAGTTTTGATGATTCGCTGTCACCACCTCCATTATAGGTGTGGGAGGCATTTAATTCTGCAATTAAGTCACCAATTATAATATTAACATCATTTCTGGTGTTAGCTTGTTCAATGAGTTTGCCATAACGGGTTTTCATCATTTCCCAATCGACACCATGCATATTTGGATCGTAGAAAAAGTCACGTTCTAAACGCCATACATCATTAAAAATTTGTTTCCATTCTTCTTTGGGGATCACAGTCATTGTCATATCCTGCAAAGGCACGGTTTTTTCAATCTTTTTATTTTCTCCGACTTCAATGACAGCGAATTTAGAATCTTTTACAATAAGGATTTTTTCGGCATTGGAAGCAACGAGATAATTAGAGACATCATCTATAATCTGTTTGACTTCCCGTTCTTTAAAATCATAATAGTGTAATGCTGACGAGCTTTCGGATTCCGCTCCGGAATTAGGATATTTAGCGAATATTAATTTATCTTTTAATGCGGTTATGCTACCAAAATTCCCTGCTGGAACATCTAAAAGTTCCACACGGTCTTCAAAACCATCAAAATCTATTTTAGTGGTCTCGATTTCTTTTTTAGTGGTCTCATCTTTTGACTTGTCATCATCCTTCTTTTTATCATTTTCATCCTCTTCCTTTTTTATTTCGTACGCATCATTTTTAACGGATAACAATGAGGTGGTAGATTTATCCAATGTTGCCACGGCTATATTAGAAGAATTGGGATAAATGAATGTATTATCCATGTCTGAATATACAGGTTCAAACGTACGGTTGGTTTTAAAAAATAAATACTTACCATCTTTACTGAACTCAGGTGAATAGTCTGAATAGTAACCGGAAGTTAATTGTTTCGCAGCATTCTTATTTATATCATAAACAAATATGGCCGTTCTTGCTCTGTTATCTGTACTTCTGGAATAGGCAAAAAAGTTACTATCTGGTGACCAAGTCACTGAAAAATTACTTAAGTTACCTTGAAACATGTACTTGCCTTTATCTACCGTAGTTTCTTTTTTGCTCTTTACATCTATATATTTTATGTTCATAGCTTGATCTACGAACGCCATTTTTTCGCTATCCGGTGACCAGTAAATATTGTAATAAAACCCGTTTTTATGTTTGGTAATTTGTTTTGGTTTGCTCGTGCCTTCCATGTCGTGTAACAGAAGTTGATACTCGCCATCTGCATCGCTCCAATAGGCTACATGTTTCCCGTCTGGAGACCAAGAAGGACTGCGTTCAGCAACGCCAGAAGTACTTGTAATGTTGGATACAAAACCTTCTGTTGCAGGTAAATTGAATAATTCGCCTCTGGCTTGAACAACAACACGGTTACCATCTGGACTCAACGTGGCATCTTGTAAATAATCCTCTACTTTTTTAATTTCGGGAATAAGTTCTTTTTGGTCGGAAATAATTTGAATATTGACTTCATTCGTTTTACCCGAAGCTATATTATATAGGTATAAATTACCGCCAACTTCAAAGATAATATCACTATTGCTACTTTCTGGAAACGTAATGTCATAATCCTTAAATTGGGTTAATTGACTATTGGTTTTGGTATTTAAATCATATTTCCAAAGATTATTTCTTTTGTTTGGTCCGTTGTCAGACATATAAAATATGGTCTCACCAATCCACATTGGCAGTTCGTCATTGGCACTATTCATTGTAATATTTTCTGTTTTAAACGTTTTAAGGTCAAAAACTAAAATATCTGGAGCTGTGCCACCACGATAACGTTTCCAATTACGAGATACTCTAGATCGGTCAGTATAAGCAATTTTGTTACCATCATCAGAAAAAGCGGCATATTCTCCATAAGGGATACTCAGCTTTTCTGGTGTGCCACCTTCAATGGATATGGTATAAAATTGACTGTAGCGTTGACGTCCGCTTTCCCTAGAAGATGAAAATAGTACTGATTTTCCATCAGGAGTCCAGCCTAATACTTTGTCATTCATGCCATGATAAGTTAATCGTTTTGGGATACCACCATTAATGTCAATGACATAAACGTCGCTGTTTCCATTATAATTAGCGGTGTAGGCGATCATTTTGCCATTAGGGGAAAAGCGCGGGAAGCTTTCTGCTCCAGCAGGTGAGCTTAACCTGTTGGCAATACCTCCAGATTTTGACGCTATCCAAACATCATTACCATAAGTAAAAGTGATATGTGTGTCTGAAACATCTGGATATTGCATTAATTTCCCGCTAATTTGAGCAGAGACTGCAGCCATACTAAACAACATAATTAAAAAAAGGATTGATTTTTTCATTGTATTTGATTGATTTTGATTAATAAGTCCCTAAGTTACTAAAAGTCTTTGAGCTTAAATTGAAATGATCTGAAATATCCATACAAATCCAAATGATGTATAGTTTTCATTGTCAATAGGTTTACTTTAGTTTAGACAAATATATGGGTTAGAATAACTGTTATAAATTGTAAAATCAATGTATAAGTTATACTGAAAATAGTTTATGATTTTTAAGAGTTTTGATTTGAAATATATTAAATTTGCTGTGCAAATATTTACCCAAATGATTCAGTCTATTTCTATGAAAACTGCCTGCTACCCAACTGTTATTTTAGGTACTTATTTCGATTTTTCTAACCCTAACACTTATTGATCATTTTTTAAAAAAAGGCAATTTGGATTTTGAATTTTTTTAAGATTGTTTTCCATTTGACAATGAATTTTAACAACGTATAAATTTAGAAGTGACTAATCAAAATCCTTTTTTATCTAAAAGTTTTAAATCTATTTGGCTAAAACATTTTACCTCAAAAAGTGACGAAGTAAAATCTTTCAAGTTTTTTTCAGAATTGGAATTTGTGAAATTTAATAGTAGCCTCGTTTATGTTAATGTAGGTGAGACCTATACTAAAGGTGTGGGTTATAACTTAAATTCAGGCTGCGATTCAGATTTGAACAATAAAACAGTTTTGGTTTATGATGTGCCCACTTATTTTGAGTTGGATACCACTCAACTAGGCCAGAAAATTAAACTCCTCAAGTCTAAGCAATATCCAGGATTTTTGATTGAAACCAGCAAGTATAAGAGTTTAAATGACTATATGCTCGATAATTTCAATAGGAATAGTAGGAATAAAAATAATAAGTACAAGAGACGATTGGAAGATTCATTTAACATTAGCTATAAAATGTTTTATGGAGATATTTCAAAGTCTGAATATGACTTCATTTTTAAAGCATTCAAGCATTTACTAGAAAAACGTTTTGCCGATAAACAAATTACCAATAATAATTTAGACCCCAAGGAATGGTCTTTTTATTATGAGGTGGCATTTCCATTGATTTTAGAAAAAAAGGCATCACTGTTTGTCGTTTATGATAATGATAAGCCCATTGGTGTGACCTTAAGTTACTTATCTAACAACACCCTTTTTGATGCCATCACAGTTTTTGATATCGATTATTTTAAGTTTCATTTAGGGGCAGTAACCATAATGAAATTAATAGAATGGTGTATAGATAATGGAATGGAAAACCTAGATTTCTCAAAAGGTTATTTTGAATATAAATCGCGATGGTGTACCAAACAATACGATTTTGAATATCATATTTTCTATGATAGCACGTCCGTAACATCTAAAGTTTTGGCATCTACGCTAAAAAGTAAATACGATTTAAAACAAAAGCTTAGAGAGAAAAAACTGAATGAAACATTACATAAGTTGACCCATAGGTTTACTGAAAAAGAATCTGAAAAAACAGAAAAGGTAACTTATCAATTTTCTGATATCAATTTAAGCGAAAAAGAAGAAGCCTGTACTTTAGTTGATTTTAAATCTGCCAACAACAGAGCTCTAAAATTAATGATTTTTGAATTCCTTTACCTTTATCAAGAAAACTATAATCATATTCAATTATTTCAACTCAAAAATCATAAGAATAGTTACCTAATTAAAGGGCATAAAAAATCTATTTCGGTTACAGTTAAAGACTGATACTGTAATTTAAACTATAGATTGTAGCTCACCAATAACATTTTAAATATGGATCAAATTGCTGTTTAATTCACTTCAGTTTCTAATATTCTTACCAATAGTCTATGTGCTTTATTGGTTTGTATTTAAGAAAAATCTTAAATATCAGAATATATTGGTAATTGTTGCGAGTTATATATTTTATGGTTGGTGGGATTGGCGATTTTTATTCCTTATTGCGTTCAGTACTTTAGTTGATTTTTATGTCGGTCAGCGTATCTATAAACATATTGATAACAAACAAAAAGCGAAACATTGGTTGTGGGTTAGTCTGTTTTTTAATTTAGGCTTGTTGGGATTCTTTAAGTATTATAATTTCTTCATTGATTCCTTTATTGATTCGTTTAGTGCTTTTGGTTACGAGATGAAAAGTACTTGGACCTTGCGTATTATTTTACCTATTGGTATTTCTTTTTATACGTTTCAGACCATGTCCTATTCATTCGATATTTATTATAAAAAGCTAAAACCAACCCGAAATTTTATCTCCTTTACAGCATTCGTCGCTTTTTTTCCACAGTTGGTTGCTGGTCCAATAGAGCGTGCTTCAAACTTATTAAATCAAATAAATACCAGACGTGTTTTTAAATACGAACAAGCTTCAAGCGGCTTGAAATTGATTCTTTGGGGATTTTTTAAAAAGTTAGTCATTGCAGATTCGTTGGCACCTATGGTCGATGATATTTTTGCTAACTACGCATCCTATCCAGCTTCCACATTAATCTTGGGCGTGTGCTTGTTTAGTTTTCAAGTTTATGGCGATTTTAGTGGTTACACGGATATTGCCATTGGTACGGCTAAATTGTTTGGTATTGAATTGATGTCCAACTTCAAATTTCCTAATTTCTCAAGGAATATTGCTGAATATTGGCAACGTTGGCATGTGTCTTTATCAACTTGGTTTAGGCATTATTTATATATTCCGTTAGGTGGTTCTAGGGTTAGTAAACTCAAATCCATTAGGAATATTATCATCATATTTTTGGTCAGTGGTTTGTGGCATGGCGCCAACTGGACCTTTGTGTTTTGGGGCGCTATTCATGCCGTGCTTTATATTCCGGTGTTTTTATTGGGAAGAAATCGATTGTATGCCAATAATGTGATTGCTGAGAACAGTTGGTTGCCATCCCTAAAGGAAGTACTTCAAGTGTTACTGACTTTTATTTTGGTTACGTTTTCTAGAATATTCTTTAGGTCGCCATCCATAAGTGATGCCTTTGATTACATCAGCCAGATTGTTAACAATTTCACATATCAAGCTTACGTACATCCTATGGGTTACAGAATGCTGGATTTTTACGTGCTGATAGCATTATTTACGTTTTACGAATATCTAATTCGCAAAGATGAACGTCATCCATTCAAGTTTAAAAGTCCAATCGTTAGATTGCTATTATATGCTCTGATAATAATCAGTATATTACTGTTCTATGATGATGGCGTAAACAGATCATTCATTTATTTTCAATTTTAGATCTGATGAAAAAGTTTATTTTAAAAACCATACTATATATTATACTCATACTCGCTATTGTTGAGGTTGTAGTAAGGATATTTCATTTATATACTGAAGATCCACCTCGTTTTATTGACGAATTTGGTGTAGAGAAACGTGTACCTGGTAATACAGGTTACGCTGTTACTGGAAATAGAAATCAAAACTATTCAAGATTTAGCATTAATAAATCGGGTTTTAATTCGCATCGTGAGTTTACACCAAGTAAAGACAAGTTTGAAATTGCTTTAATTGGAGATTCATTTATAGAAGGTTTTCATCAAGATTTTGATGATTCCACAGGAAAAAAAATAGAGGATAGAATACCGAATTCTGAAGTCTATGAATATGGCTATTCGGGTTATGATTTGGCAAACCAGATGCATCTCATAAAGGCTTATAAAAAAGACTTCGATGTAATAGATGAAATCATCATTTATCTCAATTACGAAAGTGATTTAGATCGTGCCATGTATGAACCAAATTACGACCGCCTAAAGTTAGTGAATTCAACACCATTTAAAATCAGGGATAATATTAAAATTTTAGCCTATGGTTCTAAAATAGGAATATTGGAACCTCTAAAACGCCTGGTTAGCGGAAAAGCATTTGAAGAACCTGAAAATGGATACCAAACTAATGAAATAGAATCTACCGATGAATCCGAACAAAAAACAATAGATCTGCAACGTATCGAAAATTTTAAGAGTCTTATAAATCTATATGGTTTTGATAAAAACAAAACATCGCTTTTGTTAGATTCAAGAAAAACAAGTTCACGGTTTTTAGAGTATTGTAAAGCGAATCAAATAGCAATTATAGATTTTGCAGATACTATGAAGACATCTAAAAAAGCGACTACATTAATCTATGATTGGCATTGGAACAATCATGGACGTAACCTCATTGCAACTACAATTGCTGATTATATCAAGTCGAAAAGAAACTAGTATTATATGAGCAAAAAGATAATAATGATCGCAGGTGATTGGAACTATCCAAAAATGGTTTACAATAGTTTGATAGCTGATTTTAATATTGAACATATAATTATTGACCGAGGCGAGCGCACGTCAACTATGTTAAAACGAAGAGTGAAAAGGCTAGGGGTTGTTCATGTTATTGGTCAATTGCTGTTTCGAATAATTGCCGTAACCTATATTAATAAAACTTCAAAAAAACGATTTCAAGAAATTCTTGACGCAAACGGTATCAGTGAAACTAATTATCCGACTGAAAAGACTACCGAAGTTACTTCCATCAATTCGGAAGAAGGACGGAAGATTTTAAAAGACCTCAATCCTGACATTGTTGTGATTGTTACTACTAGAATATTGTCAAAAAAGACATTAGAATCCATACATGCCAACTTCATCAATATACATGCTGGTATTACACCATTTTATAGAGGGTTGCACGGTGCCTACTGGTCCCTTATTAATAAGGATGAAGAACATTGTGGCGTAACCGTTCATTTGGTTGACGCAGGCATTGATACCGGGAATATTCTTTACCAAGATACCATAACCGATGGGATTACTCACAGGGATAATTTTATGAGTTATACTTACCTCCAATTAGCAAAAGCACTACCACTTCTAAAAAATGCTATTAGGGATATTGAGTCTAATTCTTTAACATCCATAGCTAATACTAAGGAAGCCATAAATAACAAATTGTTCTATCATCCGACGTTGTGGTTTTATCTTTATAACAGATGGTTTAGGGGAATCAAGTAATTCTAATTTATTCAGATACTAAAAAATGTTTAGCCATTAGAATTCAAATTTTTACATATTACTTTTAAAGATTGTAACTTTGCAGTAAATTATTTAAGATGCACAAAGCAGGTTTTGTAAATATTATCGGTAATCCTAATGTAGGTAAGTCCACGTTGATGAATGCGTTTATAGGCGAAAAATTATCCATAATCACATCAAAAGCACAGACCACAAGACACCGAATTTTAGGAATTGTAAATGGCGAGGATTTTCAAATGATATTGAGCGATACGCCAGGCATCATTAAACCAGCTTACGAATTACAAGAATCGATGATGGATTTTGTAAAGTCCGCTTTCGATGATGCCGACGTTTTGATTTATATGGTTGAAATAGGGGAGAAGGAATTAAAAGATGAAGCCTTTTTCAATAAGATTACCAATTCAAAGATTCCTGTGTTGTTATTGTTGAATAAGATTGATAAATCCAATCAAGAACAATTAGAAGCGCAATCAGAATTATGGCAAACCAAGGTGCCAAATGCGGAATTCTTTCCTATTTCTGCAACAGAAGGCTTTAATGTTCAGAATGTATTTAATAGAATTATTGAATTATTGCCAGAATCGCCAGCATTTTATCCAAAAGATCAATTAACGGATAAACCCGAACGTTTTTTTGTAAACGAAGCGATTAGGGAAAAAATCTTGATACACTACAAGAAAGAAATTCCTTATGCTGTTGAGGTAGATACGGAAGAATTTTTTGAAGAAGAAAACATCATTAGAATGCGTTCTGTAATTATGGTTGAGCGTGAAACCCAAAAAGGAATTATCATTGGTCATAAAGGATCTGCCTTAAAACGTGTTGGCGTGGAAGCACGCAAGGATTTGGAAAAATTCTTTGGAAAGCAAGTGCATTTGGAACTGTATGTAAAAGTGAATAAAAACTGGAGAAGCAATCAGAACCAGTTAAAGCGTTTTGGGTATAATCAGCGGTAATCGCTGAGGGTTTCCTCCATAAAACTTTGCAACTTATACATTTCTGGTTGCCCTTTTGAGCGTCCAATTCTTCCAGCAAAGTACAATACAAACCAAATTAGGACCATTAAAAGGGTAAGGGACAATTGTATGGCATAAGAATTATTTAAAGTTGCATTGGTATATGTCCAAATTCCGAAGCCAAAAAATAAGCCTGCCACTATAAAATGTAAAAACATAAATAAGGTCCAAACCGTTGGATTAGGTCCAAATAAGCCATGAATTATGGATTTATCACTGCCTTCTTCGTTGATTTCCAAATGGAGCTGTGGCGACCAAAAGTGCTGATCTTTTTTAGGGAATTTAATAAAAACATGATCGTCAATTCTAGAAACGATAAATTCAGTTTGAAGAGATTTCCTTTCTTCAAAGCTTTCCAAAAGTGTTTCGTTGTTAGTTAGCACTTCAATTTTAAAGCGAGGTCTTAAAACGATTTCATCGGAAAGTGACATACTATGTGGCGATTACAAAATGCTCTAACGTAAAATTATAAATTCACAACGTCTGTTAATTGAAAATTCTGTTTCAGTACAGTTATCACCACATGGCACCAATGGTTTTGTTTCTCCAAAACCTTTAGAGGTTAATCTTGCTCTAGAAATACCGTTTTGCACTAAGTATTCGAGTGTTGCACGTGCCCGTTTTTCGGAAAGATCCATGTTAAATTCAAAGCTGGCTCTAGAATCGGTATGCGCACCAAGCTGAATTTCCATTCTAGGATACTTTTTAAGTAAATCCACCAAGACATCCAGGGTTTTAGCCGCTTGAGTTTTAATATCCCATTTAGCAAAGTCGAAATATATATTTTCTAATTCAATATAGGTGTTTCCTTCTGTATCCTCAGTGACTATTTCTTCAGCATCCTTATAGGATTCTATTTCAAGCTCAATATTAAATTCTATATTACCTTTGTCATTAGTGTCAAAAAACTCGACTTGAGGAATATACTTAGGTTGAAAACCTTCAAGAGAATACTTTTGGTTCGGTTGGGTGCTTAACTTGTATTTACCATCCTCGCCAACAAGTTGTTCAGCAACGACATTTCCATCTTCATCAAACAATGTCACTGTGGTATTCGGTAAGATTTCGCCAGTGACTTTGTCCGTCACAAGTCCTTCTATATAATACGTCCTTTCATTTTCCACACGTTTAAACGTATATATATTATCAAGTCCAGAACGATTAGAGGATAAATAGCCTGTGTTCAAAGAATCAACGACCACAAATGCAAAATCATCCTTTGCGCTATTTATGGATTCTCCCATATTGAGCGCATCTAAAAATTTAGCGTCCTTAACGCTACTTGAAAACAAATCTAAACCACCAAAACCAGGTTTACCATTAGAGGCATAATAAAGGGTACTGTCTTTAGCCACAAATGGAAATTGCTCTCTTCGAATTGTATTTATATTGGCACCTAGATTTACGGGTTGTCCATACAGGTTTCCACCAAAAATATCAACATAAAAAATATCGAAAGACCCTAAGGAATTTGGCATATCACTAGAAAAATAGAGCTTGGTTTCATCATTATTTAACGCAGGATGCATAGTAGAGTAGGTTTCACTGCAAAAAGGTAAAACTTCTACGTTGGTCCATTCATCATCAACCAATTCGGCTCTAAAAATACTGACAACGGCAATTTTTGTAGAATCTAAGTCAATACGTTTTTTGAGGTTTCTAGAAAAGTACATGGTTTTGCCATCCTTGGTAAATACGGCGTTACTTTCGTGTTGTTTAGATGTGTTTATTTCTTTGTTGAATGGTTCTATACTGTCCAAAGCCATAGTTTCTCCAGTTGACACAGTGGCTTGATATAAATCTAAATAAGGCTTGCCATTCCATTGGTAATTTGGATTTTTTAGGTTTTTAGTGGAAGCAAACACAATTTTATTACCATAAATACCAACTCCAAAATTAGAACCGCCAACATCGCCTGTTAAACTTTCCAGTTCATATTTGTATGGAATAATTCGTTTTAATAAAGATTTAAAGTTATCGGTATTTATAGGGTTGTTTAAATGAAGTGTTGAAATTTCATCTGCTTCCTTATAATTTTTAGTACCTCTTAAAACATCAAAATATTTAAAATAAAAATCTTCAGTTAATTCTTCAGTATTCCCTTTTAAATCATACACTTGTTTATACGCTTTGTAAGCACTATCAAATTCCGAATTGTAATAATAGCAGTCACCTAATTTCTCCAAATTAGTGGCCGTTTTTGGTAGTTGCGAATAAAGCTCAGCCGCTTCAACATAGGCTCTGTTTTCATACAGGTCATCTGCTTTATTAGATTGGGAAAAGCAGAGACTTCCGGTGATTAAAACAGTAAATACAATATATAGTTTAAACGTTTTCATTTGTCTTCAATTAGAAAAATCTTGGCGATTTGTCATAGCCTTTTCTGGAACTTCCAATATTAAATAATAGCATTATTTCGTGTGATCCGGAATTAAATCGACCTAAATTGGATATCGTATGGTCGTAAGCATAACCTATACGAATCGCATCCGTCATCGAAAAATTAATCATAGCAGTATATGAATCATCAAAACGATACCCTAAACCAAACTCTACCATATCGTTATATCGAATATTAGCATTTAAATCCACCGATAGAGGCGCGCCATTAACGTATTTCGTCATAAAGGAAGGTTTAAGTTTAAATGTATCACTCAAATCAAAAACATAACCACCCGTAAGGAAAAAGTGAATGTTTTCAGACCCTTGGGATACGATACCACTATCTTCTTCGAGATGTTTCGTTTCCAATAAATTTGGTGCTGATAACCCGATGTAATAATGCTCGGAAAAGAGGAATAAACCAGCTCCAATGTTAGGAAAGGTACGACTAATATTTTCGGCAAATGCTTGATCTGGTTCTGGATCGGAGTACACAAATCCATCAAAGTTAGTATTGAAAATTGTGGCGCCAGCTTTGACTCCAAAAGATAATTTAGTTTCAGTTCCAACTGGGAGCACATAGGCAATATCTGCATAAGCACTCGTTTGTTTAACGACATCTCCAATTTGGTCGTGGACAATAGATATGCCACCTTCCATACGATTTGTAATGGCAGAATGCACAAAATAAGACGCTGTAGTTGGGCCTCCAATAGATCTTGCCCATTGTGTACGATAAAGCAAACCAAAATTCATCATCGTATTGTCATCTGTAGCATAAGCAGGATTTATGACACTCATGTTATACATATATTGAGTGTATTGCGGATCTTGCTGCGCATGAGATATCCATCCTAACATGAGAACCAATATGGTAATGCAATATGTTGTTAATTTATTAATCATTTTAATATGTCGTATTTATCTACTTAGATAAACTCTGCCTTGTAAGGGTTCAGTTTCTCCATCATTAAATTCTATGATATAAAAATAGACACCAACCGGTAAAACAGTATTGTTGTTTTTCGATGTCCCATCCCATTGAGGGGAATCCTTATCGCCTTCGTGGAGGATGTTGCCATATCTATTGTAAACACTTACTTTAAAATTAGGATAAAGTTCTTCTATAAATAAAATATCGAAAACATCGTTCACGCCATCGTTATTTGGAGAAAAACCATCAGGTATTAATAGAGTACCAATACATTCAACAAGATTTATAGCGACTTCTAATCGCGTTGTACTTTCACAACCATTTTCCGTGAGGATTGAGGCGTAATACACTTCATTATCTTGAAGTAAATCAGAACCATCATAAGCATTACCATCTACTGGTTGGTCGTACCAAATAATAGTTTCTAGATCTACAATGTTATTGGTTAAATCATCTATAGTAGCATTGTCTTCAATACAAAACTCTGCACCATTATCAATAATTTGTGGTGTCGCTGGATCTTCCACGAAAATTTTGATTGGTAACACATCTTGTGTGTCACCAGAACATGCGAGTCCTGTAACGAAAATTTGTAGTAATGTCACTCGTGTCGTCCCTATATTTGGTAATAGGTTTTGAGGAACAACAAAAGAAGAACTTCCTCCAACAACGGAAATTGAAATAGTATTTGTAGATGAATTTGCGTCACTAAGTTCATAGACAATGGTGTAATCGCCATCTAACAATTGGTTTGCACCTGTAATATTAATATTGGCGTCTCCTCCTAAACAAATAGTATCGTCGGTAAGTGTAAGTCCTGTAACATCAGGTAAATCTATAATACTAACCGTTACAATGGCTGCATCAGTTAGGTTGCATTCTGCAGAACTGACCGTATACGTATAATCACCAGCCACATCAACTGTAGGGTCAAACACTCCAGTTCCACTTGCTAAGGCAGGTGTCCATGTTCCGGTAATATCCGGAGAACCTCCAAGGCTGTCAAATAAATCTACAGGATCTGTATCATCAATACAAATATTTGAAGTATCATCAATACCAGCGTTTGGTGGTGCAATAACTGTAACTTCTACTGAAGCCATGGCATCAGGACAAGAAGATGTGTCATCTGAAACGGTATAGGTATAAGTTCCTGCTGCATCAACGGAAGGATCAAAAACGCCTGTGCCGCTTGTAAGTGCAGGCGTCCAAGTTCCATTGGTTTCAGGTGTTCCTCCTAAACTGTCGAATAAATCAGTAGCAGCATCATTACTACAGAATTCAATTGAACCATCAGTACCAGCATCATTTGCTACGGAAATAGTAACACTTACTATGGCAGAACTAGTACCACATGAATTATTTATAGTATAGGTATAATCAGCAGCAACATCGACTGTGGGATCGAATAGTCCTGTACCACTAGCTAATGTCGGTGACCATGTTCCTCCAGTTTGCGGTGTGCCTCCCAAACCATCAATTAAATCGACTGTTGAATCACTCGAACAGATATCCAAGGTACCATCAATACCAGCATCTGGTGTCTGTGCAAATGTTACTGCAACTTCTGCTGTAGCGTCTGGACAAGTTGAACCTGTACTTGAAACCGTATAGGTATATGTTCCTGCTGCATCAACGGCAGGATCAAAAATGCCTGTCCCGCTTGTAAGTGCAGGTGTCCAAGTGCCACCAACATCTGGTGTGCCTCCTAAACTATTGAATAAATCCACTGACGTATCGGTAGGACAAAGTTCTATTGTACCATCGGTTCCTGCATTATTTGCTGTTGAAATAGAAACGGTGACTTCGGCAGAACTAGTGCCACAAGAATTAGTTATGGTATAGGTATAAGTTCCTGCGGTATCAACTGTAGGATCGAATAGTCCTGTTCCACTGGCCAAGGTTGGCGACCATGTTCCGCCAGTTTCAGGAGTTCCACCTAAACTATCAATTAAATCTACGGTTGAATCACTAGAACAGATATCCAAGGTACCATCAATACCAGCATCTGGTATTTGTGCAAATGCTACTGCAACTTCTGCTGTAGCGTCTGGACAAGTTGAACCTGCACTAGAAACCGTATAGGTATATGTTCCTGCTGCATCAACGGCAGGATCAAAAACGCCTGTCCCGCTTGTAAGTGCAGGTGTCCAAGTGCCACCAACATCTGGTGTGCCACCTAAACTATTGAATAAATCCACTGACGTATCGGTAGGACAAAGTTCTATAGCACCATCGGTTCCTGCATTATTTGCTGTTGAAATAGAAACGGTGACTTCGGCAGAACTAGTGCCACAAGAATTAGTTATGGTATAGGTATAAGTTCCTGCGGTATCAACTGTAGGATCGAATAGTCCTGTTCCACTGGCCAAGGTTGGCGACCATGTTCCGCCAGTTTCAGGAGTTCCACCTAAACTATCAATTAAATCAACGGTTGAATCACTAGAACAGATGTCCAATGTACCATCAGTACCAGCATCAGGTGTTTGTGCAAATGTTACTGCAACTTCTGCTGTAGCGTCTGGACAAGTTGAACCTGCACTAGAAACCGTATAGGTATATGTTCCTGCTGCATCAACCGTTGGATCAAAAATGCCTGTCCCGCTTGTAAGTGCAGGTGTCCAAGTGCCACCAACATCTGGTGTGCCTCCTAAACTATTGAATAAATCGACTGACGTATCAGTAGAACAAAGTTCTATTGTGCCATCGGTTCCTGCATCATTTGTATTTGATAAGGAAACCGTGACTGTTGCAGAACTCGTTCCACAAGAATTTGTTATGGTATAGGTATAAACACCTTCTGGATCTGTGTTTGGGTCGAAAACCCCAGTTCCGCTCGAAAGTGCAGGTGTCCAAGTTCCACCTGTTTCAGGTGTTCCTGAAAGACTATTGAATAAATCTACTGTGTTGGTTGAATCGCATAGGTTTAGTGTACCGTCATTTCCTGCTTCAGGTGCGTCTAAAATTGAAACGGTAACTGTTGCCGTAGCATCAGGACATGGCGTTGAAGCGTTTGAAACGGTGTAAGTATAACTTCCAGCTACATCAACCGTTGGGTCAAAAATACCTGTTCCGCTTGTAAGTGTAGGTGTCCAAGTGCCACCAACATCTGGTGTGCCTCCTAAACTATTGAATAAATCGACTGTTGTATCAGTAGCGCAAAGGTCGATCGCACCATCGGTTCCTGCATCATTTGTATTTGATAAGGAAACCGTGACTGTTGCAGAACTCGTTCCACAAGAATTGGTTATGGTATAGGTATAAACACCTTCTGGATCTGTGTTTGGATCGAAAACCCCAGTTCCACTCGTAAGTGCAGGTGTCCAAGTTCCACCTGTTTCAGGTGTTCCTGCAAGACTATTGAATAAATCCACTGTGTTGGTTGAATCACATAGGTTTAGTGTACCGTCGTTTCCTGCATCAGGTGCATCTAAAACTGAGACTGTAACTGTTGCTGTTGCATCAGGACATGGCGTTGAAGCGTTTGAAACGGTGTAAGTATAACTTCCAGCTGCATCAACCGTTGGGTCAAAAATGCCTGTTCCACTAGAAAGTGTAGGCGTCCAAGTGCCGCCAACATCTGGTGTGCCTCCTAAACTATTGAATAAATCGACTGTTGCATCAGTAGCACAAAGGTCGCTCGCACCATCGGTTCCTGCATCATTTGTATCAGATAAGGAAACCGTGACTGTTGCAAAACTCGTTCCACAAGAATTGGTTATGGTATATGTATAAACACCTTCTAAATCTGTGTTTGGATCAAAAATTCCAGTACCGCTCGAAAGTGCAGGTGTCCAAGTTCCACCTGTTTCAGGCGTTCCTGCAAGACTATTGAATAAATCCACTGTGTTTGTTGAATCACAGAGGTTTAAGGTGCCATCGTTTCCAGCATCAGGTGCTTGTAAAATAGTCACAATAACTGTGGCAGAATCATCCGGACATAAAGTTGCACTGTTAGAAACGGTATAGGTATAAATTCCTGCAGGATCCGTCGCAGGATCAAAAACACCAGTACCACTTGTCAGCGTAGGAGCCCAAGTTCCTCCAGCATCTGGAGTTCCTCCTAAACTATTGAATAAATCCACAGTTGTTTCATTAGAGCATAGTTCTACAACGCCATTATTACCAGCTTCGTTAGCATCGATTACTGTAACCGTGACCGTTGCCGTGCTGTTTCCGCATAAGGCAGAGTTAATTGTGTATGTAAAAACACCTTCAAGATCTAAGCTAGAATCAAATACTCCAGTTCCGCTAGCAAGTGCTGGTGACCATGTTCCTCCTGGTTCTGGAGTGCCACCAAGACTATTGAATAAATCAGCAGAACTGTTCAAGCTACATAAGGTTAAAGAACCATCTAAACCAGCATCAGGAGCTGTTTCTATAGAAACGACAACTGTAGCGGAATCATCGATACAAGGTCCTGTTCCCAAAATAGTATAGGTATAAATCCCAGCCGAATCAACTAATGGATCAAATAGTCCTGTTCCGCTTGTCAATGTAGGTGTCCAAATCCCTCCAGCTTCAGGAGTACCTCCAAGACTATCAAAAAGATCAATGGTGCCATCATCATTACAAACAGTAACTGAACCGTCTAAGCCAGCATCTTGAAAAGGTGCTATTGTTATAGTTACTGTTGCTGTCGCGTCATCGCAAGGAGCAATACCTGTAACCGTATAGGTGTAAACGCCATCAGCATCAACCAATGGGTCAAAGATACTTGTGCCACTAGCCAATGCAGGTGTCCAAGAACCACCAACATCAGGTGTGCCTCCAAGACTATTAAACAAATCGATTGTTCCGTTATTATTACAAATATTTTCCACGGCAGCCATACCTGCATTTGGGGCAATTTCTATGGACACTTCAACGATGGCTGTGTCATCACTACAAGGCCCAGTTCCCGAAGTTGTATAGGTATACGTTCCGGCAGTATCAGTTAATGGATCAAATAGTCCTGTGCCACTTGTTAACGTAGGCGTCCATGTTCCTCCTGCTTCAGGAGTACCACCAAGGCTATCGAAAAGATCAATTGTGCCATCAGTACTGCAAACTGTTACCGCTCCGTCCAGTCCAGCATTTGGAAAAGGTATTACCGAAATTGTAACGGTTGCCGTTGCATCAGCACAAGGATTGGTTCCTGTAATCGTGTACGTATAAGTACCATCAGAATCAACTAATGGGTCAAATATGTTAGTGCCACTCGCCAGAGCAGGCGTCCATGTTCCTCCGGCTTCAGGTATACCTTCAAGGGTATCGAACAAATTAATTGGGCCATCGTTATCACAAATATCGACCACAGCATCAATGCCTGCATTTGGTGCTTCTATTATTATAACGTTCACTTCTGCCGAAACATCAGTACATGGTGGTGTTCCTGATAATGTATAAGTATAAATTCCTGCGGTATCAATTGAAGGATTAAAAATTCCTGTTCCACTATTAAGTGCTGGCGACCAAGTTCCACCGACTTGCGGTGTACCACCAAGGCTATCAAATAAATTGACTAATGTAAAATCATTACTACAGATGGTAAGTGAACCGTCAGAGCCAGCAATTGGTAATGGAACAACAGTTACCGTAACTGTTGAGGATTCATCCGGGCATGGTGCATTTCCTGTAAAAGAATAGGTGTAAATACCTCCAGAATCTACTAAAGGATCAAAAATTCCCGTTCCGCTATTTAATGCTGGCGACCAAATTCCACCAATATCTGGGGTTCCACCAAGGCTGTCAAACAAATCGATTGTGCCGTTATTATCACATAGATCAATAGTTCCGTCTTCACCAGCATCATTAAAAGCCGTAACGGAAACATCAACTGTTGCCGAAGCATCTGGACAAGGTGCTGTTCCAGTTATGGAGTAGGTATAAATACCGTCTGCGTCTAAAGCTGGGTCAAATATGCCAGTACCACTTGCGAGAGCAGGAGACCATATGCCACCGACTTCAGGAGTGCCACCTAGGCTTAAAAATAAATCGACAGGTCCATTATTGCTGCATAAATCCAATGTGCCGTTCGTGCCAGCATTGGGTTCTGGAATTATGGATACTGTAACCGTAGCAGATTCATCGGGACAATTATTTCCTGAAACTACCGTATAGGTGTAATCACCTGCAGGATCAATGTTTGGATTATAAACACCAGTTCCACTATTTAATGCTGGCGACCATGAACCTCCTGAATCAGGTGTGCCACCAAGTGATGTAAAAAGGTCAAATGTTGCACCGAAATTATTATCACAAATATCCAATATACCATCTTCGCCTGCATTTGGACCTACATCTAAAATTGCTACGACCATAAGTCGAGCAGAACTTTCACAAGGTGGATCTAAAGTGGTTCCATAATAGGTTTGTCCATTAATTAATGGTGTATTTGCTGGTAATGGAAATGCAGAGAATAATGAGATATACCAATTGTTATTGCCACTAGCTACTAAATCTCCAACTGTAGGTGTAGCTTCGGGAGAACTACAAAAATTTTGAATCATATCTCCCATAGGCATAGGCGTGACCCCAACATTTACTAATACTGTTAATCTTGATGTTCTACAACTTCCATCTGGACTGGCTTGATCTGCATAGTACAACGTGTCATCCATTAATAGGTCAGTATCATTTAAGGGCGTACCTCCCGAAGGTGATAGATACCATTGTACATCGTTTCCTGTGGCTTCTAAACTTGCAACGGTTGCTAACGTAGGATCGTCTAAACAAACGCCTTGAAAGTTACTTCCGACTGGTGGACCGTAAATAATTATGTCCACTCGAGCTCTTGGCCCGCAAGTTCCAGTATTGTCATCGGCATAATAATCCTCACCACTTATAAGACTGGCAGAATTTGGTAAAGGTGTAGTTGAAGTAGCTGTTTCATACCAAACAATACCTCCACCATTATCAGTTGCTTGTAAATCGCCAACTAAAATAGACTGAACATCGCAAAACGTTTGTGAACTGTTAGTTACAGTCGGACATTGCGCATAGGCTGAAGATAAACTGCAGGTTAATACTATAAGAATAAATGTTACAAGTTTGGGGTAACATTTAAAACGTTGCTCTTTGGCTCTCATTAAAAAAATTTAATAACAATTACTTTTTGTTGAAATCGATGCCATGGATTAAGAACAGCAAGTTCAAAATAAAACCGTTGTCTTGCTAATTTGTCAGATTATGGGGGAAACAAATATATGTAAATAGCATTTACATAGCAAAATTAAAATATAACAGTTTTATACATTTATTTTTTTAGACTTTTATACGTATTATTCCAGTTCTATCATGCCTTCATTTGAATTATATTGCATTAAATGAATGCCTGAATTAGAATAACTAAAGTCATTTATTTTTTGATAATCAAATTTTAAGTGTGGATGTTCTGAAACAATTGTGTTTACTGTGTTTTCAAAGGATGAGTTTTGAGACAATCTTAGTAAGGTGTCGAAGGTAACATCAAAGCCCAATTCGGCAAACCTTGATGGTTTTTTGTCAAATATATTTTCGTAATTAGTTATAAAATCGTCAACCCCTTTTCTATTTCTTGGATCTGTAATGGCTGGGAATATAAGTTTTAATACACGATACCTCATGTCTGAAACTTCATTCTGATTAGGTAGTAAAGACGACTTTAGCATTACCAATTGAATATTATGATCTGATAGTTTGCCCATTAAAGCAGTCGTGGAATTGAGTAGAATAATTGTTTTATCGCTATCTAAAACGATATAATTTAATTGGTTTTTACTTAGTGCATTGTTTAAATCATCCTCCTGAAAAAATCCTGCCTTATCCACTTTTAAAAATTTAGCTTCCGGAATAGTATTCAGTATTAAATTCTTATTTCTGGCTTCGTCAAGATCACTGACCACAACGACATTGGCATTTTGTTTTGCTAAATAGTTTAATGTTTTTGTTTTTTGAAAATTCTCTGAAGGAATGGATTTGTATACTTTTAAGCTGTCATTAGGGTTAATATTAGACTCAATACCTATAACGGAAAGCGCTTCGTTTGATTCAAATTTTGGGTAATGTGAGGCATTGTCCAAAAACGGAACAAGAATTGCGTTTTTCTTATTTGGACTTTCAATTGCCAGTTGAGTTCTAGCAATGTTCTTTTTGATTAAAGTGACATCAAAATTTAAGTTTAAAGCTTTTGCCGAATCAATAGCAATTTGGGCACCTTGGAAAAAATCTATATATTTTTGAAAGTCGGCATTTACACCTACCATGTTATCTCTCTCTTCGGGAGAACTCAATTCTTCACTAGAAAATGGTGTGTAAAAGTAAATCCCATTGGCTGTTTCAGTAACTAAATTATCAAATAGCACTTGGTTTTTGTTGCTATCTGTTTTTTCTATGGTGTTTTGAGTATTGTTATCTGTAACGTTGGTGTTTTCAACAGTTTGAGACATATTTTTTGGCATTTTTATGACGTCACCAGTATTTACGGAAACCAATAATTTTGGATTTAAAGTTGTGAATGCTTCAATCGTCATACCAGCCTTTCTTGCTAAGCCATACAGTGTTTCCTTTGGTTGGATCACATAATCATTGTAATCTCCTTCCGATAAAACATTTTCAGAATTATCTGAGTTAGACGATTCTTCCTCAGAATTTGCAACCGTACTTCCAGATGAATTGTCTACATCAAGGATATGGCCAGCCATCAACAATTCTTTGATATGTGGGTTTTTTTCTTCAAGTTGAGCGATGGTCATGTTAAATTGCTTTGCCAATCTAAACTTAGTATCACCACGTTTTACCAAATACTCACCATCATCTACAACTTCATAGTCCTTATCGGGAATGGTTAAAGTCTGTCCGATTTGTAAAAATTCTGATAATCGACCTGCGTTTGCAGCTTCAAGTTGAGCAACGCTAATGCCATTTTCCCTAGCAATTCCCCAAAGTGTTTCGCCTTTTATTACAATGTGTTCGCCCGCTTTAGCTACACGAGCTTCTTCTGTTATGGTTTTATCCAAATTAATTATATGACCGGCTTGAAGCATTCTTACAATATGCGGATTCTGTTGTTCTAGCATGGCAATGCTAACGCCAAAACGTCTGGAAAGTCCAGATTTTGTTTCACCACGCTTTACTTCATAGTTACGGACTTGGTTATCGTTAATTATAGTATTTCCTGTTGATGGATTTGCAGTGGGAATTCGCAAAGTTCTGCCAGCATAAATGACGTCTCTGGAACCTGGGTTTAGTTCGAAGATGGCCTTTGGACTCACATTATATCGTCTTGCAATCATATAAACATTTTCACCTTTTTGGATGGTATGGTCAAAATAGTTCTCTTGAGCTATTAAAAGTTGAGAGCTTATCATCAAAACTATAATTAGCGTAAAAAATTTCCCCATTCTTTTTTAAAATATTTAATTATGATAATTGGTATTTGACGCAAGTATTCAAATACAATATATTTTGTCAATACCAATAAAAGCTTCCAAGAAAGGGGCTGTTTCTTGGAATAATTTTTCGTTAGTGTTCACAACAAGTTGTACATAAAATCTTAATTCTATGCACGCAATAAAATTACTAAAAATATGCGCTTAATACCTGAATTCAATACTTGTTATCAACAGGATGTTAACAATAGTTTTCTTCGTATTACTTAATGTTTTTTTGGTGTTTTTTAGATTTAATTGTTTGCCAAGTTTTATGTGCTCATGTGAATTTTGCAGGTAAAATAAAAAGTCGAGATGAGTTCAGTAAGTATATAGTATCTTTGTCCTCATTAAAATTAAATGAAATGAGCAATATAGTCGCTGTGGTAGGTCGTCCAAACGTAGGGAAATCGACATTTTTTAACCGTCTTATTAAAAGACGTGAAGCAATCGTTGATGCTGTGAGTGGTGTTACACGAGATCGTCACTATGGCAAAACGGATTGGAATGGTAAAGAATTCTCTTTGATAGATACTGGTGGTTATGTGGTTGGAAGTGATGATGTTTTTGAAGCCGAAATAGACAAACAAGTAGAATTGGCCATAGATGAAGCTGATGCTATAATTTTTATGGTAGATGTGGAATCTGGCGTTACTGGAATGGACGAAGATGTTGCGCAACTCCTTCGAAAAGTAAAAAAGCCGGTTTTTTTAGTCGTTAATAAGGTTGATAATAATAAGCGCTTAGAAGATGCAGTTGAGTTTTATTCGCTTGGCTTAGGAGAGTATTTTGCTATTGCAAGTATCAACGGAAGTGGTACAGGAGATCTGTTGGATGCCGTAGTTGAGGCCTTACCGGAAAAGGAGGAGGTTGAAGAAGATGAATTGCCTCGATTCGCTGTAGTTGGAAGACCAAACGCTGGAAAATCGTCATTCATCAATGCATTAATAGGAGAGGAGCGCTACATCGTAACTGATATTACAGGTACCACACGGGATTCTATTGATACTAAATATAATCGTTTTGGATTTGAATTCAATTTGGTGGATACTGCTGGTATTCGTCGTAAATCTAAGGTAAAGGAAGATCTGGAATTTTATTCTGTAATGCGAAGTGTGAGGGCTATAGAACATTGTGATGTTTGTATGCTGGTGTTAGATGCTACGCGTGGTTTTGATGGTCAAGTGCAGAACATTTTTTGGTTGGCAGAGCGTAACCGAAAAGGCATTGTGATTTTGGTTAATAAGTGGGATTTAGTCGAAAAAGAAACGAAAACAGCCAAAGAATTTGAAAAACATATAAGACAAGAAATCGCACCATTTACAGATGTACCTATTGTATTTATTTCTGTATTAAATAAGCAACGTATCTTTAAAGCTATTGAAACAGCGGTCGAGGTTTACAATAACAGAACCAAACGAATAAAAACAAGTGTGCTCAATGAAACCTTGTTGCCCATAATAGAGCATCAACCACCTCCAGCTTATAAAGGGAAGTTTGTAAAAATAAAATACATCATGCAATTGCCAACTCCGCAACCGCAATTCGCATTTTTCTGTAATTTACCACAATATGTAAAAGAGCCGTATAAACGTTTCTTGGAAAATAAATTACGGGATCAATTCGATTTTACAGGCGTTCCGGTAAGTGTTTATATGCGGAAAAAGTAGTCTTTTTTGTAAGTTGATGTGCTTTTGCGTATGGTTAAATAAGAATTGGTGCGAATTAACATTTGTATCAAGTTAAATACTGTTCAAGAGTTTATTAGGTAATTTTAAGAAATTTCATACGATTTTTACTTTACTGACGTTTTATTTTTGAAAACGCTATTCATCAATCCATTGTCATGAAGAAACTATTGCTAGTTTTTGCATTACTATTTGCATTATATTCATTTGCCCAAGAAAAATCATTCGAAATTACCGGAACCCTTATTTCAGAGGACAATAGCGCACCGATCGAGTCCGCAACAGTTTATCTAGAACGTTTAAAAGATAGTACTGTAGTTTCTTATACTATTTCTGATAAGGACGGAAAGTTTAAAATTGAAAGTTCAACCTATGATAAAAGTTTGAATTTTTATATTTCTTACATCGGTTACAAAACCTACTTAAAAAAAATAGCAATTGATAGGGAGAAGATTGAGTTAAGTACAATTAAAATGCAATTGGATAATTTACTTGATGAAGTTTTGGTAAAATCTACAGCTCCAATAACGATTAAAAAAGACACCTTAGAATTCAACGTTAAATCCTTTAAAACTAAAAAAGATGCCAATGTAGAAGATCTACTCAAACAATTGCCAGGAGTTGAAGTCGATGAAGAGGGCAACATTACTGTTAATGGAAAACCAGTAAATAAAATTCTAGTTAATGGGAAACCGTTTTTTGGTAACGACCCTACGATTACAACCAAGAATTTAACCAAAGATCTTATTGAAAAAATCCAGGTTGTGGATACTAAAACAAAATCGGAAGCCTTTACGGGTGAAGAAGGAGATAAAGAAAATAAAACCATTAATCTTACCATAAAAGAGGAAAACAACAAAGGTGTTTTCGGACGCGTTTCTGCTGGTGCTGGAACAGACGAACGATACGAATTTGCTGGTATGGTCAACTTTTTTGACAATGATAGGCGTGTGAGCGTTTTAGCAGGCGGAAACAACACTAATTCACCAGGTTTTAGTTTTGGTGAAATTTCTAAAATGTTTGGCAGAGGAGGTGGAGTGTCCTTTAATAGTAATGGCTCATTTGCTTTGGGTGGTCGATCTTTTGGTGGTGGATCGGGCATCACAACCTCACAGAATGCAGGTATGAATTATGCCGACGTCATTGGTGATAACACCGATATTTCTGCCGATTATTTTTACGCATCAAGTAATTCTGAAGATCAATCATCATTGCAACGTGAAACTATTTTGGCAGACTCACGTTTTTTTACCAACTCAACTTCAACAACAGATAGTGATACGGAGAGTCATTCCACGAATTTGGAATTTGAGATTGAAACAGATTCTACATTTCAAATAAGTATCCAACCGTCATTCAGTTATTCAAAATCAAGAACGCAGTTTTCAAGTAATGAAGAAACTTTGAATGAAGCGATGGTGCTAACCAATGTATCTGAAGTCAATTCTAATGTAGAAAGTTTTGCCAAGCGCTTTTCGAATCAATTATCTGCAACCAAGCGTTTTGGAAACAAAGGAGGATTTGTTAGGGTAGAGTTGGAGACGGATGTCAACCAACGAGAAAGTGACGATTTTTTAAATTCAGATACCGAAGTATTTGGGTCAAATGCTGAAATTATTGATCGTAACCAGTTTACAGACGGTGACAATAACAGTTATGGATTGTCCACAGAATTCACCTATAGGATGCCAATAATTGCCAAAAAGTTCTTTTTGAATTTTGAATATGAATATGCCCGAGATAAGGATAACAATACCGAAAGTACGTTTGATTTTAATGACAACACACAAGATTTTAGCAATTTTAATAGTGATTTAAGTACGGATTTTCAATATTTAGATGTTCAAAGTATTCCAACCTTTGGGCTAACTTATCGTGGTGAAAAATTATCTACACGCGTCAATTTGGCCTATAACATGCGTACCTTAAAGAATGAAGATTTATTAAGACCACAGTTTAATGTAGAGCGTAAGTTTGAAAATATGCAAGCCAATGCTAGAATCAATTATAGATTCAGTCCCAAAGCATCGCTCTACGCTAATTATAGATTAGGTAATAATCCACCGGGTTTAAGGCAATTACAGGCTTTTACAGATGTGTCCAATCCCTTGCGAACGGTGATAGGTAATCCAAATTTAGAACCTTCAAACCAACATAGTTTTTATGCTGGTTACAACGGATTTGATTGGCAAAAGCGTACCGGTTTTTATGCCAATGCAGATGTAAACATTATAAACAATCAAGTCATTTCTAAAACTGTCGTGGATCCAGAAACATTAAAGCGGACCACAACTTATGAAAATGTTGATGGTAACTACAATTATGGTTTTTCAGCAAATTATACGAAGGACATAAAATTGGATACACTAAGAACTCTAAAATTAAGGTTAACAGGACGCTATAATTTTTCTGAACGGATTAACTTTAACAATGAAATAAAATATGCGAGTCAAGTAAGAACGATTTCTCCAAGAATAGGTGTCGATTTTATTTGGACTAAGGTTATGGAGTTTAAACCTTATTATCAGTTACAATTGACTACAAATGCTTATGATATCGCTGCCTTCGAAGATCGTGAATTTACAAGTCATAGTGCAGGATTGAGAACCGCAACCTTTTTGCCTAAAAATTTAGAATGGCGAAACGATATTAATTTTAATTACAATCCGAATGTCGCAGACGGTTTTCAAAAAAGTGCGTGGTTTTGGAATGCTACATTAGCTTATAGCCTCTTTAATGAAAAAGCCATTATAACATTGAAGGTTTATGATTTATTAAATCAAAACACCAATGCCAGACGAATTGCCACACAAGATTATATTGAAGATAGGCAAAGTACCGTTTTAAGGCAGTATTTTATGCTCAGTTTAAGCTATAAGTTTAATAGTTTGGGAAGTAAAGGGAATACGAGTGATGGCGATATTATCTTTTTTGATTGATTTTTTTTAGTTTAGAGTTCAAAGTTCAAAGTTCAAAGTTCAAAGTTCAGAGTTCAGAGTTCAGAGTTCAAAGTTCAGAGTTCAAAGTTCAGAGTTCAGAATTTCGAAAAATTGAAGATTATACTTTACACTTTACACTGAATACTGAATACTGAATACTGAATCCCGCGACTGAAAACTAAAGTTTTTTCCTTTGGGAAAATGTTCTGAATACCAGGAGTATTACCATCCTCCAGAAGCACCACCACCACCGAAACTTCCGCCACCGAAGCCTCCGCCGAAACCGCCTCCTCCACCAGAAGAGCCGCCTCCAAAACCTCCAAAGCCACCAGAAGAAGACCCTCTAGAATAACTTCCGCGTCCCATATTACTTAAAATAATAGCTTCGAGAATACTTCTACTGTCCGAACGGTTTCCTCTATTGCCGCCACCTCTGCCACCTCGACTTTTAGAAATGGCTATGATAAATATGACGAAAATTACAAATAAGAAAAACAGAACTTCAAAAGGAAATTCACTTTCGGTTTGTCGTGTGCCTTGGTATTCTCCAGTCATCACTTCAAAAATGGCATCTGTTGCACGATTGAGCCCTCCGTAATAATCATTTTGTTTGAAATAAGGAATGATATCATTGTTGATGATGCGCTTACTTAAGGCGTCGGTAAGCAAATGCTCAATGCCTTTACCTGTGCTAATACCAATTTTACGGTCGTCTCGCGCCAATAAAATAAAAATACCATTGTCTTTGTCTGCTTGTCCAATTCCCCAAGCTTCTGCCCATTGTGCACCCAAATAATTGATGTATTCACCTTTGGTAGAACTTATGGTAGCAATGACTATTTGTGTTGAAGTCGAATCGGAATAGCGTATAAGTTTTTGTTCTAAATTGTTTTTCTGTGTTGCTGAAAGTAAATTGATACCGTCGTAAACACTAGTTTGAAATTCTGGTTTTTCTGGAATGTCAAATTGAGCCCATCCAACAAATGGACTTGCTAATAATAGAAGTAATAAAAATCGAAACACTATGTTTTTCGTTTGGAGCATTAACCTTTTGAAATTGTATTATCTAGTTCATCTTTATCATGATGATGCCAAGGGAAGTATTGGGACAAAACTTTCCCTGCTTCTTTGATACCATCAATTAAACCTTCTTTAAAATTACCGGCTTTGAATTGGGCGGAAATTTTATCACGCGTGGAATTCCAGAAGTCGGCACCTACAATATTGTTAATGCCTTGATCGCCAAAAATCACAAAGGATTTATTGTCCACAGCGACATAAATTAAAACACCATTTCTTTGCAAGGTGTTGTCCATTTTTAAAATATGAAAGACCTCTAGCGCATGTTCGTAAACATCAATATCACATTTCTGTTCTATATGTACACGAATTTCTCCTGAGGTATCACATTCAGCAATTCTAATCGCTTCAACAATTTCCGCTTCTTCTTTTGAAGTTAAGAAATTCTCAATATTTGGCATAATGTGGTTTTAGTTAAAGTCGAAATCAACATCTGGCGCATTTTCACCTCCAGGATCTGCTTTATATCTTGGCATTTCTTCAAAACCAAACCAGCCAGCAAGTACGGAGCCTGGGAATTTTGATATATAGATATCGTAGGTGTTTACTTTTTCGTTATAACGATCCCTAGCCACATTAATACGGTTTTCGGTACCTTCTAATTGACTCTGAAGTTCTAAAAAATTCTGATTGGCTTTTAATTCCGGATAGCGTTCAACAGATACCAAAAGCTTAGATAATGCGCCACTCAGTCCACTTTGGGCTTGTTGAAATTGCGACATATTTTCTGCTGTTAAATTACTAGCATCTATCGTCGTAGATGTTGCTTTGGCTCTAGCCTCAATAACTTCCCTTAAAGTGTTTCTTTCAAAATCTGCTGCGCCTTGAACCGTTTTAACTAAGTTACCAATTAAATCATTTCGCCTTTGATAGGAGCTTTCAACATTAGACCAAGCGGTTTTTGCATTAGCCTCATATTCAACCGCAGTATTGTTAAATCCTACAGCCCATTGGTAAATTGCAAATCCTAAGAGTGCAATAATTATAACTGGAATTAGCCATTTTTTCATGATAGTTTAGTTTAAAGTTGTGTTTTGATTTTTGTTAGTTGAGCTTTTATGCTTTCGAGTTTTTCGATGATTTCAAATTTATTCAAGGCCTGTTTCTTTTCCTCCTTAAGATGTGTTTTGGCGCCTTCAAGGGTAAACCCACGTTCTTTTACCAAATGGTATATGAATTTGAGATTCTTAATATCCTCTGGTGTGAATTTTCGATTGCCTTTAGCATTCTTCTTTGGCTTTAAAGCATCGAATTCCTTTTCCCAAAATCGAATTAAGGACGCATTTACCTTAAAAGCTTTAGCAACTTCGCCAATGCCATAATATCGTTTTTCCGGTAGTTCTATATGCATCTTAATCTAAGGATTGGTTTTCTAATGACGCTTTTTTCAGCAATATATCGTATTCTTCGGCTGATAAGTTACCGTAATAGAAGTTAATGGGATTAATACGTTCACCATCCTTAAAAACTTCGTAATGTAAATGCGGTGCTTCAGAGCGTCCTGTACTACCAACATAGCCTATTAAATCGCCACGCTTAACACGCTGATTTACTTTGACGTTGTACTTGTATAAATGGGCATATAAAGAAATATAGCCATAACCATGATCGATTCGAATATGGTTGCCATAGCCCGTAGATCCATTATCGGCTCGTTTTACTACGCCGTCTCCAGAGGCATAAATTGGCGTACCACGTGGTGCCGTAAAATCCATACCAAAATGAAATTTCCGCACTTTAGTAAACGGATCGGTTCGGTAACCATAACCCGATGCCATACGTGTCATATTCACATTGCTTATGGGTTGAATCGCAGGGATGGCTTCTAAAAATTTCTCTTTGTCTTCGGCAAGTTTGGCAATTTCATCCAAAGATTTGGATTGTACCACTATTGCTTTTTCCAAAATATCCAAGCGCTTGTTACTTTCTGCAATGAGTTGAGAATTGTCAAACCCTTCATATTTTTTATAACGGTTAACACCGCCAAATCCTGCGCGCCGTTGTTCTGTAGGGATAGGATTGGCTTCAAAATAAAGTCTGTAAATGGCATTGTCCCGTTCTTCAACATTTTCCAGTGCAGCAATGGCATCGTCCATACGTTTATTGATCAATTCGTATTGCAACTCCATATTTTGCAATTCCCTTGCCATCTGACGTTCTTTTGGCGACTCTATATATTGACTGGCAATGAAGAACGACAGAAATCCAAAAAGTGCTGCAGCCGTTAAAAAGACGGTTACATACTTAAAAGTTGTTCTTTTTTTACGCTGTATCTTACGGTAAGAAAGCGTTTCGGAATCATAATAATATTTTACTTTAGCCATGTTTGAATTTATACTATTTTTGCAGCTCATAAGCGCACAAAGCAAGCGACTTTTATTAGCCTAACGTCCAAACCTACAAAAATAATATTACATTATAATTTATTGTAATTAATTTGTAGGTCTACGAACACCAAAATCGAAATTAAGAGATTGGTGAGTAAAGATAAAAAATTGTTTTGCATTTTTGATAATTAATTAATAACAAGCTCTAATTTCAGTATATGAAGTCTCAAGACATCCGTTCTAAATTTTTAAATTTCTTTGAAGAAAAACAACATCTTATTGTGCCTTCTGCGCCAATGGTATTGAAGGATGACCCAACCTTAATGTTTGTTAATTCTGGAATGGCACCATTTAAAGAGTATTTTTTAGGAAATGCAGAACCAAAAAAGAATAGAATTGCAGATTCACAGAAATGTTTACGGGTTTCTGGTAAGCACAATGATTTAGAGGAAGTAGGATACGATACCTACCACCACACCCTTTTTGAAATGTTGGGCAATTGGAGTTTTGGCGATTACTTTAAGAAGGAAGCTATTGCTTGGGCTTGGGAATTACTGACTGAAGTTTATGGTATAGACAAGGATATCTTATATGTGACCGTTTTTGAAGGTAGTGATGATGGCGATCAACTTGAAATGGATACCGAAGCTTATGATATTTGGAAGCAGTATATTTCTGAAGATCGTATTTTAAAAGGTAATAAAAAGGACAATTTCTGGGAAATGGGCGATCAAGGTCCTTGTGGCCCTTGTAGTGAAATCCATGTGGATATTCGTTCGGCTGAAGAAAAAGCAAAGATTGATGGAAAGACCTTAATTAATAGGGATCATCCACATGTGGTTGAAGTATGGAATTTGGTCTTTATGCAATACAACCGTAAAGCGAATAAATCATTAGAACCTTTGCCAAATAAGCATATCGATACAGGAATGGGATTTGAACGTTTGTGTATGGTTTTGCAAGGTGTTCAAAGTAATTATGACACCGATGTTTTTATGCCGATTATTCGGGAAATAGAAACCATTACTAATCAGAAATATGGGAATGATGAAGAAATTGATATCGCCATACGTGTGATTTCAGATCATGTGCGAGCTGTTGCATTTTCGATTGCAGATGGGCAATTGCCAAGCAATACAGGTGCTGGTTATGTCATTCGAAGAATTTTGCGTAGAGCAGTAAGATATGGATTCACATTTTTAGATAAAAAAGAACCATTTATATATCGTTTGGTGGATGTGTTGAGTAAAAAAATGGGCGAGGCATTCCCTGAATTGAGAGCTCAAAAAGCATTGATTGAAAACGTCATTAAAGAAGAAGAGGCCTCATTTTTAAGAACTTTGGATCAAGGTTTGGTATTACTGAACCGTATTGTTGAAGACACAAAAGGAGATACCGTTTCTGGCGAAAAGGCTTTTGAGTTGTATGATACTTATGGTTTTCCTATTGATTTGACAGCTTTAATTTTATCAGAAAAGAATTTAAAGTTAGATGAAAAAGGATTTAATAAGGAATTACAAAAACAAAAAGACAGATCACGATCAGCAAGTGAAACTTCAACTGACGATTGGACTGTTTTAATTGAAGATGATGTTGAAGAATTTATTGGTTACGATACTTTAGAGGCCAATGTGAAAATTACCAGATATAGAAAAGTAACCTCAAAAAAGGATGGTGAAATGTATCAGTTGGTTTTCAACCTGACACCATTTTATCCTGAAGGAGGCGGACAAATAGGAGATAGAGGGTTTTTAGAAGATAAGCATGGCGATGTGATCTATATTTTAGATACCAAGAAGGAAAACAATGTCATTATTCATTTTACTAAAAATTTGCCAGAGCATCTCAACGAAAGTTTTAAAGCAGTCGTAAGTGGCGAAAATAGAGCCTTATCGTCTAGCAATCATACCGCGACCCATTTATTACACCAAGCTTTGAGAACCATTTTAGGAGATCATGTGGAGCAGAAAGGTTCCTTGGTAAAACCAAAGTCACTGCGATTCGATTTTTCTCATTTTTCTAAAGTCACACCAGAACAGTTACAGGAAATTGAAGATTTTGTAAACGCACGAATCGAAGGGAAATTACCATTGGAAGAACAACGCAATATTCCGATGGAAAAAGCCATTGAAGAAGGTGCGATGGCATTATTCGGAGAGAAATATGGCGATACAGTACGGACGATTCGTTTTGGAAAATCTATAGAGTTGTGTGGTGGAATTCACGTAAAGAATACTTCTGACATCTGGCATTTTAAAATTGTATCAGAAGGTGCAGTTGCGGCAGGAATAAGACGCATTGAAGCCATAACCAATAAAGCAGTTAAAGATTATTTCTCTGAAAACAACTCCGCTTATCTCGAAATGAAAGGCTTATTGAATAATGCTAAAGAACCTGTTAAAGCTTTAGAGCAACTTCAAGAGGAAAATAATGATCTGAAAAAGCAAATTGAAAGTTTACTAAAAGATAAGGCCAAAAATATAAAAGGCGAGCTAAAGAATGAGTTAACCGAAATAAATGGTATTCTATTTTTAGCTAAGAAACTCGATTTGGATGCCTCAGGCATAAAAGATGTCTGTTTTGAAATGGGCAGTCAGTTTGATAATCTATTCTTGTTATTTGGAGCAGAGAATGATGGTAAAGCAATTTTGTCCTGTTATATCTCAAAAGAATTGGTGGCGAGTAAAGGTCTAAACGCAGGAACAATTGTTAGGGAACTAGGCAAGCATATCCAAGGTGGTGGAGGTGGACAACCTTTCTTTGCTACAGCTGGAGGTAAGAATCCTTCTGGAATTGAGGCTGCTTTGGCGGCTGCTAAGGATTATTTAAGTTAAAAATAAAGGCTCGCAAAGGCGCAAAGACGCAAAGCGTGACGTTTTTACTGTTGGGAAATATGTAAGGAAAATAATTATAATGTGTTCGAGTATGCATTTGGGACACTGCTGCCAAATACTATCGGTACTGAGAGAAAATAAATATTGAATGACAGAAAACGATATATCCAGAATAGTAATTGACGTATGTTATCACATTCACGTTGAACTTGGGCCAGGATTGTTGGAATCTGTCTATGAAGAGATTCTGTACCTCGAATTAAAAAATGAAGGATTAATTGTCGAACGACAAAAGCCTTTACCTGTGACGTGGAGAGGCAAACTACTGGATTTAAAATATAGAACGGATATTATTATCGAGAATAAAGTAATTATTGAAATTAAGTCGGTACAAGAAATCCATCCTGTACATCCAAAACAATTATTAACATACTTAAAACTATCAGGTCTTAGGTTAGGTTTACTAATTAATTTTAATAGTCCATTAATCAAAACAGGAATTACCAGAATAGTCAATGGACTTTGATTTTTTGATTATTGAATATAAAACCTTTTTATTGAGCATGAGTAAGCCTTTGCTTCTCTGCTGCCGAATACTTTCGGTATTGCGAGAAAAAACGATTCATATAAAGAAAATGAATAAATATTATTAACTTTCAAATGAAAATCTCTTAAGCACATTAAGACAGAACGAAAAAAGCATTAATAATAAGCCATTTTTCAAATAAACCATTTTTTATTGTACAAGAGTAAGCCTTTGCGTCTTTGCGCCTTTGCGAGAAAATGAATTTACAAACCAAAATAACACTCAAAAAACAACCTCATAATCAAATCGATTATAGCTCTAAAGTGCTCTTAATTGGTTCATGCTTCTCAGAAAATATAGGAAGCAAGTTTGAGCATCATAAGTTTCAGTCTAAGGTCAACCCTTTCGGAATATTATTCCATCCTATAGCAATTGAAAACCTTATCACCCGTTCCATAAATAAAGACTATTATTCTGAAGACGATTTACACTTTCATAATGAACAATGGAGCTGTTTAGATGCGCATTCTAAATTAAATAATGCCTCCAAAGAGAATTTATTAGAAACGCTTAATGCTCAAATTGATGCGACTTACAATCAACTTATTAGTGCAAGTCATGTTATAATAACACTTGGAACAAGTTGGGTGTATAGGTATATCGCGTCCGATAAAATTGTTGCCAATTGCCAAAAACTACCACAAAAACAGTTTTTAAAAGAGTTGCTTTCGGTTCAAGAAATTACCGAATCGATAGAAGCAATTATCACTTTAGTAGGAGATATTAATCCGAATGTGAATTTTATTTTTACGGTGTCGCCAGTAAGGCACATTAAGGATGGTTATGTGGAAAATACATTAAGTAAATCGCATTTAATTGCTGCTGTGCATGAGTTGCTAAATCAAAAATCGTCAATTGTCAATCGTCAATCTTACTATTTTCCGTCGTATGAAATCATGATGGATGAATTAAGAGACTATCGTTTTTACAATGCTGATATGTTGCATCCAAATCAGGTTGCTATAGATTATATCTGGGAAAAATTTAAAACCGTTTGGTTGACTGATGATGCTTTAAAAACTTCAGAAATGGTAACTTCAATTCAAGCAAAAAAAGCGCATCGTCCTTTTAATCCAAATTCTAAAGCACATCAAGATTTTCTGACTAAACTACAGTCTGATATTGATGATTTGAGCGCAAAATATTCCCATATTTCTTTTTAAAATACATTTAAAAAACATTAAATCAAGGAGTTGTAAAAATATACGCAATTCATCGTATGTTCTGGCTTTATCTTATTGTGCAAATTTGTCTCATTATTAATCTTTAAATTATTAAAAAATGAGAAAATTCAACCAAATCATGTTATTTATAATGACAGTTTCATTAGTAACATTCACATCATGTTCTTCAGACGACGACGGCGGCAGTGTAGGCAATGCGCCTTCGGGAACACTCGTAGCAAGTGTAGATGGCTCAAATTACCAATCTATGGAGATTTCGTCTTCTGCAACTCTAGCCAATAATGGACAAAACCTTACAATCATAGCCACTAATAGCGATGGAAATGCTTTTTCGTTTACTATTTTCGGTTATAGTGGCGTAGGTACTTATGATTTTGATGGTTCAATCAGCACAGGAGTTAATGTGGCAACCTATACTGAAACCGATGTGAATTTAAGCAATCCTATAAATTCAACAACAGAAGTGTGGCAAGCACCTTACGAGAATTTATCTGTGGGCTCTATAAGTATTGCAGAGGAAACTGATAACAATATCAAAGGAACTTTTCAATTTACCTGTAAAAATCTTAATGGAGATCAGTCCGTAAAATCAATTACTGACGGTTCATTTGATTTAGGGAAGCAAACGATGTAGGTTTTTGAATTTTAATAATATTAACCCAAAAATCATGAAAAAAATTTTATTATCGCTAGCTGTTGTACTATGTGCAGCACAAGTGCAATCTCAGACTCTAGGTGAATTTAAAACCAAGGTTGATAATTTTGGAACAAAACCAAAAAAGAAGTCCTCTAAAAAGATCTATATCAATAGTTTTAATGTTATGGTCGAGGTATATCGCGAAGATATAGACTACAAGGGAAAACGTGAATTTAGAGGAAAAGGTAGGGCAGAAGCGACATCGCAAGCAGCGCTTGGTCTGTTGGGTGTAGATGGTGAGTTGCTTCAGCAAAAAACAGATCAGCTTTACAGTGAGTTTATAGAGGATCTAAAGGCCAAAGGTTTTCAAATAATGACTAGTGACCAAGTTAAGGACGTAGATTATTATCGAAAATCAGTTGCATTTAAAGGGCCTATGGTCAGAGAAAGTGCAAATCCGGGTATGCTAGAAATTATACCAACTAGTTTTAGTGGTTTTACCTCTGAAAAAAACGCTGAAGGAAAGAAAAGTCAAAAAAGTGGTCTGTTTCCAGGTCTTAATGGTGCTAGTAAGTTGGTTAGAAATACCAACATGCTTTCTAAGCAATTGGATGATGCCATAGTAATTGATGTAAATTTAGCACTAACTTGGAGTGAAACTGGCGGAAGTTGGTTTGCTGGATTAGGTGGTGCCAATGCACAGGTTAAAACCAATCTTGCCTTAGGTGAAAAGGCGGTATCTGCACCTAGTGAAAACGGAAAATCAAAAGGAAAAGAGGATTATTATATCTTACCAAACGATTTTGTTGTAGCGCAAGGAAGCGGTTTAAAAAAAGTAACTTGGAAAGGCTATCTTAAAAAGCCCATTGGCATTTCGGGAGTGATTCAAGATACAAAAGTACAATCCTACAACAAAGGAAATGTGGCTACGTCATACGATGTTGGGAACATGTACAAAGTAACAAGTTGGACAAGTTCCATATCTGAAAATGCAAAATTTGTTGAGGTGGACGGAGAACAATTTTCTGAGGCACTTTATATGTCTGGAAAAGCTTTTATTAAAGATCAGTTAAATTATTTATTCGATCAATATAAATTGTAGTTAATATTAGAGTCAATGTTAAAAAGCATCAGGTACAAATTCATTTTGAGTTTTTGGTATCTGATGTCTTTTTATTTATACTGAAGTATGAAAAAATTAATACTCACCTTTATAATTTGTAGTCTATCAATTTTAAGTTTTTCTCAAAACTTGGATTGTTTATTGGTTGTTGCCAAAAAACCAAAAAGGATTCTGTAAAAATTAGGATGTATAATGAAATCGGCTTCGGTTATATTTTTAATAACCTAACGAAAGCTGTTGAGGTTATAGAAGAAGGTAAGCAATTGGCAGAAACTGCTCAATTTCAATTTGGGATTACAGAACTTACCAATACGCATGGTATTTATATGGATGTCATGGGCAAAAGTGATTCGGCGCGTTATTATTTTGAAAAGGCACTAAAGATGAGTCGTTCACATGGATTTAAAAAAATAGAGTCCATGTGCATAAACAATCTAGGAATGTTCAATTGGAACAGAGGCAATTATGATGACGCTTTAAAAACTTCAGAAATGGTAACTTCAATTCAAGCAAAAAAAAGCGCATCGACCTTTTAATCCAACTTCGCAAGCACATCAAGATTTTCTGACTAAACTACAGTCAGAAATTGATGATTTACGTAAAAAACATCCTCACATTTCGTTTTAAAATAAACAAAATCAATTAGTTATAAAAATATACGCAATTCATCGTATGTTTTGGCTTTATCTTATTGTGCAAATTTGTCTCATTATTAATCTTTAAATTATTAAAAAATGAGAAAATTCAACCAAATCATGTTATTTGTAATGATAGTTTCATTAGTAACATTCACATCCTGTTCTTCAGACGACGATGGCGGCAGTGTAGGCAATGCGCCTTCGGGAACACTCGTGGCAAGTGTAGATGGTGCAAATTACCAATCTATGGAGATTTCGTCTTCTGCAACTCTAGCCAATAATGGACAAAATCTTACAATCATAGCCACTAATAGCGATGGCAATGCTTTTTCGTTTACTATTTTCGGTTATAATGGCGTTGGTACTTATGATTTTGATGGTTCAATAAGCACAGGAGTTAATGTGGCATCCTATACTGAAACCGATGTCAATTTAAGTAATCCACAAAATTCCACCACAGAAATATGGCAAGCACCTTATGAGAATTTATCTGTGGGCTCTATAAGTATTTCAGAGGAAACAGATACCAATATCAAAGGGACTTTTGAATTTACCTGTAAAAATGTCAATGGAGATCAGTCCTTGAAAACAATTACTGATGGGTCGTTTGATTTACAGAAGCAAGTTACTAACTAAGAAAGTTTAGAAGAAAGGCCAGAAAACTCAAATTTAAAAATTAGCGAAGCTTGCATTCGTTAAGAATGCAGCTTTTCTTTTGGCTCAAAATTTTTAAGAACTTTATTATGACTATCATTTTGGGCGAAAAAAATCAATATTAAAATACAATTCTTATGAAATCATTATATAAAAAACTACGTTTTACAGCTTTAGCTATATTTTTTTTAGGAATGTCAAGCCCTATTGATGCACAAAAATCTATTCAAGATTTAGCAGAATTGAAAGACAGAAAATGGGATAAATTAGTTAAAAGCTATAAAAACAATAGTACCTGGATTGATCAGCTTAAAGGGTTACTAAATGAAGATTTATTATCTGAAGATAATTTACCTAACCCGAAAAAAATAGGGGTTTTAACGATGCAGATTTGGGATAAATCCATAACTAAAATAAGCAAATCAACAACTAGGACATCATTCTCAACAACCACTACAACATTATATTCAAAACATTATTTAACAGCTTCAGGAAGTAATATTGTTGCAGACAAGTTTCTCGATAATATGTTACCCATTTTAAAAACTAAATTTGAGGAAGAGAACATTTCTTTACTAGAACCAAAAGACTACTTAACTAATGAAGAAAAAACAAATATTTATAAAGAAGGTGTAAATAAAGTAGAATTAAGTGGTTTATCTAAGTCCTTGCAAAAATTGAATAAATTTTTCACTAAGAAGGATTTAGAGGTTCAAGGCTCATTGTCTGCAACGGGATATGAATTTTATCCGTTAAGCGCAAAATTAGTTTCATCGGACTTTAAAGCACCTGCCTCAGTAGGATTGATAGCAGAAGATCTAGAATTAGACGCGGTATTGGTAATCACCATTAATGTGAGTTTGGAGAATCGAGGTAAAAGTTTGATGCTTCACGGCATTGAAACAGCTTTGGTTGGGCCAATTGATGATGATACAAGTAAAGAATTCAAAGGCGTAATTGGTGCAGGAATGATGAATAAATACCGCGATGGGTTAAGCTTCAGTTCCGTTTATTTTGAAGTAGAACCATTTGAAATTGCGGAATTGGATAAAAAAAGTGGGGAATTTGAGGAGTGGTATTTAGAAGGATTGGATACAGTAACCTCAAGAATGTCTGACGATTTAATTACAGGCTTGAAAAAATTTATTGCTTTAGACAAATCGAGGTGATAAATCTTGTTGTTAAGGGTTGTTTTGTAATTTATTGCAGTTGTTAGTAATAGCGCTTAACCTCTTAAAATTTCAATTTAGCGAAAAAGCAACGTAGGATGAAAATATCTTCTTATATTAAAATGCTATTAATCAATATGTTTAAAAAAGCATCAAATACGTTTTCTGTTTTAAAGCACAGACTGTACTTGATGCTTTTGTCAGGTTTCAATATGAATACAAAACTTATCCTCATTGCCTTAATTTGTCTTTTTCCAATTTTCGGATTTTCCCAAAACTTAGATAGTCTTCTAACCGTTGCCAAGAAAACTGAAAATGATTCAGTTAAAATTAGAATGTACAACAAACTTGCTTTCAGTTATATTTTTAATGATACAGAAAAAGCTTTGAAGGTGATTAACGAAGGAAAACAACTTGCAAAGGCAGCTGATTTTAATTTTGGGCTAAACGAGTTGACAAATGTGCACGGTATTTATATGGATGTCACAGGACAATCCGACTCAGCGAAATTTTATTATAAAAAAGCTCTAAAGATGAGTCAGGATTATGGCTTTAAAAAAATAGAATCCATGTGCATTAACAATCTCGGAATGTTAAATTGGAATCTCGGAAACTACGAGATTGCTCTAGATTACTTCTTCCAATCCTTAAAGATGGATGAAGCAACTGACAGTGGTGAAGATTCTAGTGCCATAGCTTTGAATAATATAGGGCTTATTTATCAAGAAATGAACCTTAGTAAAAAAGCTCTAAACTATCATAAGAAGGCCTTAGCGATTAGGGAAAAATATAATATGGAAAATGAGCAAATCGCCTCATTAAATAATATTGGTATCAACCTAAAGGACTTAGGAAGAATTGACGAAGCCATTTCTACCTACAAAAAAGGTATAGCATTGGCCAAACGAAAAGAAAATTTAATGGAGTATTATAGGCTTTTGGATAATTTGGCAAATGCCTACTCTGAAAAAACTGAGCTAGAATTAGCCTTACAAACCTATTTAAAAGCGTTGGAAAGAGCCGAAGGCTATAATGCAGATGAAAAAAGCCTTTTATCCACTTACAATAATATAGCGACCCTATATAATGAAACCAATCAACCAAAATTGGCAAAAATGTATTTAAATAAAGGGTTTTCGCTGGTTGAAAAATATCCTGAAACCGAACTGGTTGCTGCGGACCTTTATCTAACAAGTGCAGAAAGCCACTATATGTTAGATGATTTTGAAACGGCAAGAGCACATAGATCCAAATTTACGAACTTAAAAGATTCTATTTTTTCAGAAACAAATGCGGAAAAAATTGCGGATTTAGAGATTAAATACGAAACCGAAAAAAAAGAAACTGAGATTCTTTTGCAACGCGCCAAAATTGCTGAAAGTGATCTGATCATTCAAGAACGTAATTATCAGATTTTTGGGCTTATTGGTTTGGCTGTGATTCTAAGTCTTATAGGTTATCTCATTTATAATCAACAAGAATTAAAGAACAAGCAGTTACAAAAAGAAAATGAACTCAAAGACGCCTTAATAAAAATAGAAACCCAAAACAAATTACAAGAACAACGCTTAAGAATCAGTAGGGATTTACATGATAATATTGGAGCTCAACTCACATTTATAATTTCATCTATTGATAATTTGAAATATGCTTTTGAGATTAATGATGAAAAATTAAATACAAAACTCAGTACCATTAGCAATTTTGCGTCAAGTACCATTTATGAACTTCGAGATACGATTTGGGCCATGAATAAAAGTGAAATTACATTTGAAGATTTACAAATCAGAATTTCAAACTTTATCGATAAAGCTGATTTAGCGTCTCATAATATTACCTTCAATTTCAAGGTTGAAGATGGAATTAATAAAACATTTACCTCCATAGAAGGCATGAATATTTATAGAATCATTCAAGAAGCCATTAACAATACACTCAAATATGCAGAAGCTTCTGACATAAATATCGTTATTAGTAAAGTTAATAAACAAATGCAAATTGAGATTACTGACGATGGCAAAGGGTTTGATGAAACTAAAGTGGCATTAGGCAATGGCATTCAAAACATGAAAAAACGAGCCATGGAAATGAATGGTAACTTAATTGTAAGATCGGATAAAAACAGGGGCACAACAATTTCCCTCAATTTATAAACTAAGATTAAATTCAATGGAACACTTTTAAATGGGAAATGAATATGAAAACAAGAATAGCCATAGTAGATGATAACAATTTCCTCATAAAAACAGTAGCGGAGAAGTTGTCTTTTTTTGAAGATTTAGAAGTAAAGTTCGTCGCTACGAATGGGCAGGACTTGTTGGAAAAGCTCGATGAAAATAATAGCGTAGATTTAATTTTGATGGATATTGAAATGCCAACACTAAATGGTATTGAAGCTACAGAACAAGTGAAGCAAAAATATCCACAAATTAAAATTATTATGCTCACCGTATTTGATAATGACGAAAACATTTTTAATGCCATTAAGGCTGGAGCCGATGGCTATTTGTTAAAGGAAATAAATGCAGGTGATTTACATTCCGGTATTTTGGACACCTTAAATGGTGGTGCAGCTATGAATCCTTCAATTGCTCTAAAAACCTTGAAATTATTACGGAATCCGTTTGTTGAAAATAATGAAGAAAAAGAGCAAATAAAACTTACCGAACGTGAAATCGATGTCTTGGAACAATTAAGTAAAGGTTTAAGTTATAATGCTATTGCGGAAAACCTTATTCTTTCAACAGGAACTATAAGAAAACATATAGAAAACATGTATCGCAAACTTCAGGTTCATAATAAATTGGATGCGGTTCAGAAAGCTAGACGGAACAATATTATTTAACCCTAACACTATCAGGAACAAGCTGTGTATAATCGCCATGATTTCTAATCACATCCCTTACAATAGAAGAAGAAATAAAGGAGGTTTTTGCAGCTGTCAATAAGAATACGGTTTCAATTTTAGACAATTTTCTATTGGTATGGGCGATCGCTTTTTCAAATTCAAAATCAGCAGGATTTCTTAGTCCTCTAAGAATAAACTGTGCATCAATTTTATCACAAAAATCGATGGTCAAACCTTCATAGGTGACGACCTTTACTTTAGGTTCATTTTCAAACGATTTTTCAATAAAGGCTTTTCGCTCTTCTAAAGGAAACATATATTTTTTTTCGGCATTGATACCGATGGCAACAATCACTTCATCAAATAATTTAATGCCACGCTGTATAATATCGTAATGTCCATTTGTAATAGGATCAAAAGATCCTGGGAATAATGCTCGTTTCATATCTGTTTTCTGCGAAAGAAGTAATTCTCTTATTAGTTTCTATAACAAAGATAAGAATTAATGAATTGAGTGATGCATTCAAAAATCGTAATTCAAAAATCGTCAATTCTTCAACGCTTCCTCTATAGCGTTCCCAAACAAATCCTTCAAGCTAATGCCGGCTTTGGCGGCTTGTTGCGGTAAAATACTTTCTTTGGTCAAACCAGGAACCGTATTCACTTCAAGCAAGTAAGGTTGATCATTCTTAAAGATAAATTCACTTCTGGAAAACCCTTTCATTTTTAGAATTTCATAAATTCTTTTCGCTTCGGATGTCACTTTAGTCGCATAATCTTCAGAAATTCTTGCAGGCGTAATTTCTTGGGATTTACCTTCATATTTAGCTTGGTAATCAAAAAAATCGTTTTCAGAAACGATTTCAGTAATAGGTAAAACAAGCGTTTCGCCTTTATAGGAAATGACACCAACCGACACTTCAACACCGTCTAAAAACTGTTCGATAATGATTTCGTTATCTTCTTTAAATGAAGTGTTAATCGCAGCCTGAAGCGCTTCTTTTTTATAAACTTTAGAGATTCCAAAACTACTTCCAGCTTTGTTGGCCTTTACAAAACACGGTAAGCCCACTTTAGCGATAATCGCATCTTCATCAACGGAATCACCAAGATTAAGTGGATAACTCTCGGCCGTTTTAATGCCATAGGGTTTTAAAGTCGCTAACAAATCGCGCTTATTAAAGGTTAAAGCGGCCTGATACATAGCACAACTGGTTTGTGGCATGCCTAACAATTCAAAATAGCCTTGCATAAAGCCATCTTCACCAGGCGAGCCATGAATGGCATTAAATACACAATCGAACTCTATTTTGGTTTCATTCACCAAAACCGAAAAATCATTTTTATCAACGTCAAATTCTTCATCCAAATTATTGACAAAAACCCATTTGTCCTTAAAAATATGAATACGATACGCATTGTATTTGTTTTTATCTAGCGCATCAAAAACGACGTTGCCGCTCTTTAAAGAAATCTTATATTCGCTAGAATAGCCACCCATTATTATTGCAATATTTTTTTTCATCATAGTGCCCACGAATATGGGTGTCTTTTAAATTAAAAATAGTCGTACCGTAAAAGTATAATTTATTTTGATTGTTTGCATTTGTAATTTTGAATTAGATGTTCCGATAATCTAAATTTATAAAACATACGTATTTTGTGAGTACAACGTTATAATACCACTATAATTTCTTAGTTTTGCCAACAATTATTTGCATATGAGTTTTGTTAAGTTTCTTACCAGTAAAGTTTTTTTTAAACAAATAGCATTGGCCATTGTAGCTGTTGTGGTCTTGTGTTTTATTATTTTAAAATGGTTAAATATTTCTACCAATCATGGCGAATTTGTAATTGTGCCAGACTTAAAAGGTAAATCTTTGGAAACCGTAGGAATAGAATTGAAGGACAACGATTTGGCTATGGAAATCCAAGATTCTGCAAATTATAATCCCAAATACCCAAAATATTCTGTAATAGAACAAAATCCTAAAGCAGGTTCTCAGGTTAAGGAAAATAGAAAAATTTATTTAATCTTAAACCCTTCAGGTTATCGCAAAGTTGAAGTGCCAAATATCTTAAAACGAACCTTTAGACAGGCAAAACCACAATTGGAAGCTTTGGAATTTGAAATTGGTGAGATCACATACAAAGATGCTATAGGAGAAGGCGTAATGTCCATGTCCCATAAAGGTAAACCCTTAAAACCAGGTGCATTATTGCCATTGACGTCCAAGATAGACTTGGTTGTTGGTAATGGTAAACTTTAATTCACAACCATGCCAAATATTCCAGATTTTTCCGAAGACGACGACAACGAATTGTACGAGCATCACGCGTTTAGGGTCGTCAAAGGTCAACAGCCACTTCGTATCGATAAATACTTAATGAATTTCATTGAAAATGCCACACGTAATAAAATTCAGGCTGCGGCAAAAGATGGTAGTATTTTTGTAAACGATGTTCCTGTAAAATCGAATTATAAAGTAAAACCAAACGACTATATTACTGTTAAGTTTGAGCATCCACCACACGAGAATCTTTTAATTGCAGAAGATATTCCCATCGATGTGGTTTACGAGGATGATGATTTATTGGTGGTCAACAAACCCGCAGGAATGGTGGTACATCCAGGACATGGTAACTATTCCGGAACTTTAATAAATGCCTTAATTTTTCATTTCGAAAACCTTCCTAATAACTCAAGTGAACGACCTGGTTTAGTGCATCGTATCGATAAGGATACCAGCGGATTATTGGTGGTTGCCAAAACCGAACAAGCCATGGCACATCTGTCGAATCAGTTTGCCAAAAAAACCAGCGAACGCGAATATGTAGCGTTGGTTTGGGGAAACATAGAAGCTGAAGAAGGCACCATTGAAGGCAATATTGGCCGTCACCCAAAAAACAGGTTACAGAACACAGTTTATTTGGAAGACGAAGAAGAAAAAGGTAAACCAGCCGTGACCCATTACAAAGTTTTGGAGCGTTTGGGTTACGTCACTTTAGTGAGCTGTAAACTCGAAACTGGTCGCACGCACCAAATTCGTGTCCATATGAAACATATTGGACATACCTTATTTAATGATGAACGTTATGGCGGCGAACGCATCTTAAAAGGCACCACCTTTACCAAATACAAGCAATTTGTAGATAACTGTTTCAAGATTCTGCCAAGACAAGCCTTACATGCCAGAACACTGGGATTTGTGCATCCTACCACAGGAGAATTTATGAAATTTGAATCTGAAATTCCTGAAGATATGCAGCAATGTATAGAGAAGTGGCGGCACTATGCTAAGCACGTCTAAATTCCTGCGAAAGCAGGAATCTATAAGTCGTAAAATCACGAGCTTTAGGGCTAGCCTAGAACTATATATTCACTTTTTTTGGGCGTTACTCCACTCCGCTTAAGCTACGTAGAGTCAGGCTGTCCATTATATCTTTTTTTGTAATGGCTTCGTCTTTGCTCAGCCATTGCAAAAAAAGGATGCCATTTCCATCCTTAACGCAAATAGCTGCGGAAGCAGGTGTCTCATTCCGAAGCTAATACTTGTTTAAGTGCATGAAGTAAAAACTTTATTGAATCATATATTGGAGACGTGTTTTAACATTGCAATAGGCATCAATTATAACACTATCAATATTCGTTCTCACGAATGTTTGATACTCTTTATTTTAGGTTGTATTTTTACAATAAGAAAACTATAGAAAATTGTTTAACCTTAAATGAAATTCCTGCTTTCGCAGGAAGTTGTATGAAACTAGTACTATCACCAGCAAAATCCTTGGATTACGAAACCGAACTGCCAACGACAAAAGCAACAGAAGGTCGTTTCTTGGAAGAAGCCGAACGCTTAAATAAATTATTAAAAAAGAAATCTCCTAAGAGTTTATCTAAACTCATGAGCATTTCAGATAATTTGGCAGAATTAAACTACGAGCGTAATCAAGACTGGGAATTGCCATTTACAAAAGCCAATTCAAGGCAGGCCATTTATGCCTTTAGTGGCGATGTTTATAGAGGTTTGGATGCATATACCATTGATACCAAAAAACTGGATAAAGTTGAGGATACCGTCCGAATTCTTTCAGGATTATATGGTATTTTAAAGCCTTTGGATTTAATTCAACCATACCGATTGGAAATGGGTACGAAAATGGCAGTGGGAAACAATAAAAACCTTTACGAATTCTGGAATAATAAAGTGACAAAGGCTTTAAACGACGAACTGGAAGATGATGAACTGTTCCTAAATTTGGCGAGTAACGAGTATTTTAAAGCTATCGATACAAAAGCCTTAAAAGTGCCTGTAGTGAATGTGGCGTTTAAAGAATTTAAAAATGGTAAGTATAAAATTATAGCGATTTATGCCAAGGTTGCTAGAGGATTAATGACGAGATATATTATTGACACAAATGCCAAGACCATTGACGATATAAAAGGGTTTAATCACGAGAATTATGGGTTCAGTGAAGAATTATCTTCTGAGAATGAATTGGTATTTACGCGATGATTTTCAGACCTTTTAGGTTTTTAAAACTTGAAAGGTCTTTAGTTTGTTGTTTCTGCTAATTCTTAATTTCAGAGTCTTAAAAAGTTAGTATATTTAGAATTCTAACCATCTTTCATGTATTACTATTTAATTGTTGCCCTTCAGGCGTTTTGTATTTATCATGTGTACAAAAACCATAAACCTTATTATTGGTATTTTCTTATATTTTTCATTCCTGTTATTGGTTCTGTAATTTATATTATTACCCAAGTTTATAATAAAAATGATGCGGATAAGATTCAAGATGAAATTACATCCATTATCAATCCTACCAAGAAAATCAGAGATTTAGAAAAGAAAATTGCGTTTTCTGATACGTATGCCAACAGAATGGAATTGGCTGAGGCTTATATACAGAACAAAGATATACCTAATGCCATAGTCAATTATAAGAAGACGCTAGAAGATACAGTGCAAGATGATTTATTTGCTCGGCAACAATTGATCGTTTGTTACTTTCGGCTAAAGGATTATGTTAAAGTGGTTGAGCATGCTGAAGCCATACAAAGCAAAACAGAATTTAAAGGTTCTGAGCAACAGTTTTTTTACGGTTTGGCTTTAAAGGAATTAGGAAAAGTAGAACAGGCAGAAGTACAATTAAAGCAAATTGACCGACCGTATTCTAATTATAATGAACGTTTAGAATTGGCAAAATTTTACATAGAAAATAATCGTGTTGATGAAGGTAAGGCCTTGTTGGAACAGATTTACGCAGAATCCCAAAACATGACCAAACCGAACAGACGTATTTACAGAAACACTATTGTTGAGGTTGAGCGATTGCTAAAAACGTTGTAATGTTTTTACACCAACATCCATACGAGCCTTTCATTCAAAAGGATACTAAAAAACTGATTGTCGGTACCTTGCCACCACCAAGATTTTCAACAGGAGATTTATTGGAAAAAGATGTCGATTTTTGCTATGGTAGCTATTACAATTCGCTGTGGTTGTTTATAGATAAAATCCATAATCTAAATTTACGTTTCGATAATTCCCAAGAAGCCATCGACCAACGTAAAACGTTTTTACAGGAAAACAAAATAGGCATATGTGACATCGTAGAAAGTGCAGAACGTGAAAAAATAGATGCGTCAGATTTGGGTATGCAGAATATAAAACTAAGGGATGTGGTCGGATATTTAAAACAATATTCCCATATAGAAACGATTTTATTTACTGGAGGCAATAGTAAAAACGGCCCAGAATACTTTTTTAGAAAACACCTCAAGGAGTACAATCTAAAACTAGAATTGGTGAACAATGAAGTGCCAAGAATTCATAAATTCTCACTATGTCATTCTGGGCAACACGAAGCATCTAAAAAATTAAGAACCATAAAAACCGTTTCTCTAACCTCAGGTTCTGGAGCGGCAAATATGTCAATTAGCAGATTGCCTTTATACAAACAACTCAAGGCCAAAAATCCCGATTTCAACACCTTTGATTTTAGGGTGATGCAGTATTCTGAATTCTTTTAGTCAGTCCTCAGTCCTCAGTCATCCGTCTTCTGTCATCCGTCTTCAGTCATCCGTCTTCCGTCAATTTTCCCCTCATCTCCCAAATCTTTTAAGTTAATACCAACGAAAATTTTTAAATCCATTCGAGCCAAACTAAATAGTAAATGCAGTAAACTATTGATGCCTTAAACTGTTTATTTGTGTTAAGATATACTATATGACATTTATTACCTGTTTGCTCTTAGGCTTTGTTGTTGCTTCTTTGGGCAGTATCACACCTAGTTTTTTAAATATGACTGTTGTAAAATTCAGTTTAAAAAGTGGCAGAAAATCGGCCTACTTTCTCATTGGCGGTTATGCTACCGTGTTGTTTTTTCAAGCGAATATTGGGGCTTATTTCTCCAGTATTTTAATGGAAAATTCAGAATACATCACGCTGATTCAAAAAGTGGGAACAGGAATATTGATTCTGCTGTCCATTAATTTTTTTAGATTGCACTTTACATCCGACAAACAGGAGAAAAAAGTAGAAATTGAGAAATCCAAAGCCTATGTGCATGGTATTGTAATGTCATCGCTTAATATGATCGCCATTCCGTTTTACTTTACCACAATCTCCTTTTTAATAGGATTAGAGTTTTTTGAATACTCGTTACAAAATAGTTTATACTTTTCAATTGGATCTACTTTGGGTTCCTTTTTTCTATATGCGGTATATGCTACAGTCGCAAGTAAAATTGAACATAAGTTGACGTATATTGCTACTAAAATGGACTTCATTATAGGTTGCCTTACTGGTGTGGTTGGTATTGGTAACTTAATCTATTTGCTTTTGAAATAATAAAAAATACAACTACATTTTGAAAATTGTGAGCACTTAACATTGAAGTTATTTGATACAGTGATAGGTGTCAATTGAACATACATTAGGTTCTTAAAAAAAACTAGGCTTTTATGAGTAAATTTGACTTGTTTTTATATGTTATATTAGGATGTTTGTTAACGCTTTTTCGGTATAATTTCCGAACTCACATAAAATTCTGCTAATGCTTTCGGCATTTTGAATATTCTTATTAATTCGTTAATTCCATCTTCATCAGTATAAATCCATGTGCCATCATGGTCTTCCAAACCTAATTCTTCGATGTCAATCGTAATTGGAATTAACTTTCCATCATCGTCATAATAACATTCAAATAAAGGGTCATTTGTCCTAATTGTTTTGTCATAGTAGTATTTTGAAGTTCCATTCCAATATGGTGTTTCATTTATAGTATCATCAGTAAAACTTGAAACTATCAAATTGTTTTCGTTGTCATAAACTAAATTGATGATAGTTTCTAAAATTTTATTACTGTTATAGTGATACAGCTTTTCATGTCTAAATTCACCTATGTATTCTCGCTGTCCTATAGCAATTTTTATGTCTTGTAAATTTAAATAGGTGAGTATTTCGATTCGATTTTTATTGCCTTTGTAGAAAATAGTATACTCGTTCAGTTTTTCATTTTTATAGATTTCTCGTGTTTTGTATTTCCCTTTAATATCATTTGGTTCAGAATAGTATTCGTCAAAAGGCAATTCTATCTCTCTAATTATTGCTTCTTGCTCATCTTTATAAATTATTTTCTTCATTGGAATTTATGTTAAGAAGTTTATTTAGTTGTTATTCAAATGCTGCCTAACTTCAGACGGTCTCGTGTACGATTTCGTTACGTGTTTAAGCACTAAATTTAGCAAATAAATCACAGACCTGCCTGCCGGCAGGTAGGTAGAAAATCCGAGAGTCCGGACACTTCGGGATTCGTAAGTAGCCTATAACCAGCAATATATTAAATATGGTGTTGTCCGTTCATTTTTATTTATTCACTTTTCTTCAATTGAAATTTTTGAACTTTGTTGCCTGTATGCAAAACGATTATTGAAAAAATAATTTTCATCATTTAGTTTTTCTGAATGGTAAAATAGAAAGTAGAACCCACGCCAAGTTTAGATTCAAGCCATATCTTTCCTCCCATAAATTCAATACTTCGTTTTACTAAAGACAACCCTATACCAGTACCGTGGTACTCATTCCTATTGTGAAGTCGTTGGAAGAGTTGGAATATTTTATCAAAAAACTGGGGGTCAATTCCAATTCCGTTGTCCGAAACAGAAAACTTCCAATGTGTATCCTGTTCGTAAGCTATAATGTTAATTAAAGGAGAAGTGTCTTTATTAGTATATTTTAAAGCATTGTCTAAAATATTGTAGAAGACTTGGGTTATTAAAGGTTTAATTGTTTCTATTTTCGGTAACGTTGTGTAATTGATTTTTGCGGAGGTATCAGAAATGGTTTCTTTTCTCAGCTCAAGGTAATTTTTTAGTAACTCGTTTAGATCTACCAGTTCGATTTGCTCAGAGGGTTTGTCAGCCCTATAAAAATCTAATAAATCCAAAATAATCTGCTTCATTTGCACTGCACCATTTTCGGCATATTCCATGTACATCTTGGCTCTATCATCCAGCTGATCGCCATATTTTGTACTCAATTTATTCATAAAGCTAGATACCATTCTTAAAGGCTCCTGCAGATCGTGGGAAGCAACGTAAGCATATTGCTCAAACTCTTTATTTTTAGCTTCCAGAGCCGTTTTATTTTTTTCAAGCTCCGTTTTTAATCTTTTTTGCTCATTATTATAGTTTTCAATTCCGATGAATATTTGTGGGATCAGTGCTGATGAAAGGTAACAAAGAAAGACTAGGTTGGAGCTAACGGCCGCCCACTCGTTAACAGAGACCATATCAACATTATGACTAAAGTCCATTAGCTCAAAATATATAGCGAAACCAAACAAGATTGAAATAAATAACACAATATGGCTCCACCAATAGGCATACTTATTATCAAAAATGATGATGGAGTAAATACAAGCTGCCAAAAAGTAGACTAAAACTGAACCAGAGGAGGGGGAAGTAAAAACGTTTAACATGATAGTAAAAATAAATACAGTGCTTGAAAACATCAATTTCCTCACCGTTATTCTCACTCTGGGAGTAAAAGCGATAAAACACATGACACCAATCGTCAAAATATGTATTATTGTTATGTATTCCTTATTCTCATAGGTAATTAATACTAAAGAAGGAATAAAAGCAATAAGACAAAGAGGCAAAACCATTATAATAGTAGTTGAAAACAGACTGTTTCTCCAATAATTTATTCCATGCTCAGAATCCGTAGTGGTCAGGTTACAGTTTCTTCGAATCGTACCCTTGTATTTGTTCCATAATTCTTTCATTAATTCTTCGTTATTTTAATGTAAAAGGCATGCTGATTTATTATCAGATTCAAGCTGTTTTTACCTTCCCCTAAATTTTACTCTTCACTTCGTTATTGGGTGCTTACTTGTTTCAATAAGTTAAAGTGCAAACCTTTTGAGATTAAAAAAACACATCCCCATATTTTCAAATATGCTTACTTTTTTTTAAAGCCTTTTCTATCTATCATTAGCTTTTTTCTTAGGTCCTTGTAATTACTCAAATATAAAGCAATCAAAATACCGATAACTACAAGCACAATTTTGCCAATAGCAAATGTAAAATACTTTTCCCTTTTTCCTTCTGTAAGTAAGTTTTGTACCTTTAACTTTGTAAAGGATGTCCCGTACCGGATTTGATCTTGGACGGTTACGTTTAAGGGAAGTAGCGCGTAGGGAAGAATTAACTTGTAGGCTTAACCAGGTTTAATTTAGATTTCTAAAATATAGGATTTTAGCTAAACCTAAACGATTTTCTTTAACCGATGTTACCTTATGTTGCGACACGCCTGAGAAAGTGCTAGAGATTTGCCGCTCATTTTTTTATTTCTTATTCAGCATTTTACTTGTAAGATTCAAGAGTTAGATGTGATTTCTTAGTATCCGCTATTAATTTTTCAAGATACTTTTACGCCGTTTGAATCTACCGATAACAGTTAATCCTAACCCTAAACCTAATAGAATTCCAGAAAGAAAATCAAATTTTTCATTTTCTACCAAAGAGATCATACAAATTCCTAATATAAAAAGTACTAATCCTGTAATTCTCGCAATATTCATTTTGTATCTATATTTGATATTTAATAAATTCTCCTTTCCTTTTTGAGTTTGCTCCAATCAACTGTAAACTTATTTATTTTTTTACTAAAATCAAACATTCTGAGTCACTTTTAGAAGTCCGAGTTTGAGGAGTTTTTCTTCTTAAAGTTCTCTTTTTCTGTCCGGAGCAATAAATGTAACGTTGTTTTGTATGATTTCGTTGCGTGTCTAAACACTAAAGTTAGTAAATAAATCCCAGACCTGCCTGCCGGTAGGCAGTTATAAAGTCCGCAAGTCCCGATATTTCGGGATTCGTAAATAGGCTTTAACTAGCAATTAGTGAAAGCCATTGTTGTGCTTTTGTTATTTTTTTAGCTATGGTTCTAATTCCTTGTCAATTTGAGAAATAATATCCTTAAGGCTTTCTTCGTTTATTACAAATGTTCTCCAATAATAAAAATTCTTTGACTCAAAATAAATATTAAGATCCGCAATTAAATACTCATCAGTTACATCACTAATGTTTTTATAAGGCTTATAAGCTATTATATGAGAATATTTATATTTTAAATCAGAGGATTCCTGCCTCAAGATTTTAAATAGATTTTCATTAGTAGGTGCATTAAAAGTATAAAACCTTTGAATATTTGAATATAGGGTGTCATTTATTATAAGATCAGAATTGCCATCAGCAATCATTGCATCATAGGCACTCGTGTTTGACCGAAAGGGCATATCATACCCAAATAACTCCGGATAAGATATTTTGCTAATTGTATCAAAGCCTTCGAAGGAAGCTATTTCTTTTCGAGGATTAAATGAGGGTAAAACCTTTTTAAAGTACATAATCTCTCTTCCCCAATAAGGCTTTAATTCTTCTATTAACTCTAAATCTTTAAACATATCTGAACGAATTTCTTTCAAAATAGAGGTAGCTTTCATTTTGCCCTTTTGAACTTCATTCCAATTGTTAATTTGCAATGCAATTAAAATTCCAATAACAACGAGTAAAATTTCTCCAATGGCATAAAGAAAGTATTTGCTGAATTTATTTTCAGTGAGTAATCGCTGTCGTATTTTTCTAAAGAACTTAATCATGTATAGAGCTTTTGTTTTTTCCACAAGCGGCTATCTCAACCAAAGGTTTAGCAGACCTTTGATTTTGCTTTGCAAAATTATGTTTCAATAATCTAAAGAATTTCATCATATTTATTTCCCGAGAAAGCTGAAATCTTAGTGTTAGTGGTTTGTAAAAATGAAGCATAAACGGTGTTGTGCTTTCGTTATTTTTTGCTTTTATTTCAGATTCTAAAAGTTGAATAATTTCCATGTTCAAGTCCATACAATCCTTATATCTGTCCTTTACTATGTTGAAAAACATTATTTGGTTTTCTATTCTATTTTCAAATTCAGGTAATTTTAGCATTTGTTTGTTGTCAATATCAAAGCCCGATTGTGGCAATTTTATATTTAAGCTGTTATTGAAACCAATGACTTCATCGACATTCAACCAACTGCCATTTTTCATAATAAAATCAATCAATGCAAAATCAGATTTCTCTGAAGCTAATTCTCTTAACGTTAATTCATCTAATATGGTAGGCCAAGAAGACAAAAGGTTACGTAAAGCATTATTTTTGATTAAGCCAAGGTTGCCAGAACTGACTAAATCATTTAAAAATCCGTTTTTGGCAACATAATCTGGCGATGCGGCAGCTTCATTTAAGTATTTCTCCAAAATAAAGTCTTCTTTAAATCTCTTACCTGTGTGGTTAAGTATTATTAAACAAGACTTAATATTCCTTGTATTTACACTATCGATGCGACGTAGTTCTGATAGGTTAAAATCAAAATCTTCTTTTAAGTTTTTTAATGCTTCTAATTCTAATTTGTTTCGGGTAGAATTTTGATTCCAATTATTAATTGATAGTGCAATTAAAATTCCGATGACTACAAGAACAATTTCTCCAATGGCATAAAGAAAGTATTTGCTGAATTTATTTTCAGTGAGTAATCGCTGTCGTATTTTCCTAAAAAACTTAATCATGTTTAGAACTTGTATTTTTTCCGACTGCGGCTATCTCAACCAAAGGTCTAGCAGACCTTTGATTTTGCTTTGCAAAATTATGTTTCAATAATCTAAAGAATTTTATCATATTTTTTTCCCGAGAAAGCGGGAATCTTAGTGTTAGTGGTTTGTTATAAATGAAGCATAAACGACTGTGCTTTCGTTATTTATTCATTTTATCGAGTTCTTCTTCAATTCCGTACATCACACTTTCTATTGCCATAATAGTTTCTGTTTCTTCATCAATTATTTTACCTCTATTGAAGAGTGCTAACTGCAAACTCTTCATAAGGTCGTTGTCATTTAAAAATTTATCGTAATTATCTATTCCTAATTTGTAAATAGATATAGAGTCAGAATGTTTAAATCCATATTTTGTTGGTTGAGTATAATCCGCAATCAAATATTTGAATAGAAAAGGTTGAATAAGCTTTGTAATATTAATTTCAGCTTGTTTCATGCCCAGTTCATCATCTAATCGCTTTAAGTTTAATTGAAATAAATTGGTTATTGCAATGCGCAGACTGTCATTGGATAAGGTGTTTAATCCAATGTTTTTTAAATTTTCAAAAGCACTTGTTTTAGGAATAATTTGAAATTCAGCACTGGAAGTTGTCAATGACTCATAAATGGTTTGAGAATTTGATTTCTTATTATAGATATCAGTTATAAGCTGTTGACTTGATTTAAATATTTCTCTATGCTTAGAAATTGTAATTTTTATATCATTTCTAGTTTGTAGTAAATCACTTTTTAGTTCTGTGTAAATCTGTGCTTCTAGTTTTTTTACTTTTCGATCTTCATTCCAATTATTTATCTGTAGGGCAATAAGAATCCCAATAACCACAAGCACAATTTCTCCAATGGCATACTTTAGATATTTTCCAGTTTTATGATTTCCTATAAGGTTATAGCGAATTTTCCGAAAGAATTTTATCATTAGAGGTTAGTTTCTCTAAAGATATGATTTTAATTGAATTAGGAGGTTCAAATAATGAAGTACGACGTGTCTGTGTATGATTTCGTTGCGTATTTAAGCACTAAAGTTAGCAAATAAATCACATACCTGCCTGCTGGCAGGCAGGTTGAAATTCCGAGAGTCCCGATACTTCGGGATTCGTAAGTAGACGAGGACCAAGCAATAAATTATTTACGTTGTTGGCTTTAGTTTTTTGCAAATTCAATTAGTGTTTCAACATTTCCATTGTCAGCTTCTTTCAATGCATTAATATACTCTTTTCTAATTTCGTTAGTTTTTACCATATTAGACTGATGCCACGAAAATATTTCATTTCCAAATATTGATTCCATAATTATGTCCGCCATCATTCTTGAATGTCTTCCATTTCCATTTGGGAAACAATGAATAGATACTATTCGGTGTTTGAATCTAATTGCTATTTCTTCTGGTGAATAGGTTTTGTTTTCTATCCAATATTTGGTGTCGTCCAGTAAATTTTTTAATTCAAGCCCAATTTTAGTCCATGGAATTCCGATGTTTTTTTTAGTTCTTCTAAATTCACCTGCCCATTTCCATACATCGCCTTACATTTTTTTATGTAAGTTTTTAATAAACTTTTCTGTCAACATATTTTCAAGTTTCAAATTTGTGTGAATGGTCCATTCGACAGCTTTTTCAATGTTCAGTTGCTCAAATTCATCGAGCTCTCCTTGAGTCGTAATTAATTTTATTTTAAGACCATCCTTTTCTTCTTCTTCTAATGGTGTTTGTCCATCTTTGTAAACGAATTCTAATCCCATAATGACTTTCTCATTTCACGTTTTATTTCACTAGCGAGTTCCTTTATGGTTTCGGCTATCTTGTCATCTCCAATTCCTTGATCCTCTAATTTCATATTTTGATTGGTCCGTAACACTATTTTTTGGGCCAGTTTATCTGCTTTTTTCTGTATTAAGTCGTTCATGGTCCCATTTTTTGGGACCAGTGCATATACCAAATGTAAATCTAGTGCCATTGCGACATTTTTTAAGGAATTGAGTGTTATTGTGCCATTAGCCTCACTTTCCTCAATTCTTTTTACGCCTTGTCTTGTAATATTTAGTTTGGTACCAAGTTGGACCATGGTCATATTAAGAGTAGTTCGAATAGTATTTATCCATCCACGTTCTGGGACCAAGACCTTTCTACTTTGAGAGAATGGTTGAAGCTTTTGGTTCAATTGCTCGATTAAAAGTTTTCGCGTATTTCTCATTTTTTGTAAATATTTAAGTTTACAAAATGTAAATAATGTAAACAGTTATATTTACAAATATATAAAAAGTCAATTTATATGTTTACAAAAAATAAAAAAAGTAAACTCAACTGTTTACTTTAAGGTGTTATTTAAATTAAAGCCAGCGTGTTTTTATAAGATTAGTTGCGAGGTTTAAGCACTAGAGTTAGCAAATAAATCACAGATAGAAAGTCCGCGAGTCCCTATAGCTATCGGGATTCGTAAGTAGGCTAGAACTAGCAATGAGTTATACACATCTTAAGTTTGATTTCTCTTAAAACAGTTAACTTTAAATATGAACCAGAAAGAAACAGAGAGAGGATCAAGGTTATTATATACAGTGAGGACCGAACCTCGTCAACAAAGTCAACCCCCTCTCTTTTTCATCTATAGCACGTTCAGTTCTGTGAGGCCTAGACCTCGTTTTCAAGATGTTGTGCCATTGATGATCGTTCTTTCACAATCCAATTATTATGAATAAATATAAAGAAACTTTCGGAGTCGACATTAGTAAGGCTGTATTTGATGTCCAAGGCAGTAAGTGCGGTCCCCACCAATTTAGTAATTCACCCAATGGCTTTAGATCATTTTTGAAGCTTTTGCCAGATGATAGTTTGGTGGTCATGGAAGCCACTGGCTACTATCACTACAGGCTTTCACAGTTTCTTTGCAAGAATGAAATAGCGGTTTCCGTAGTAAACCCACTTTCGGTAAAACGTTTTATTGAGATGAAACTATCACGGGTAAAAACGGACAAGAGTGACGCTCAGTCTATTTGTGATTACGGAATCTACAATAAAGTTCCCTTGTATAACCAAATTAGTGCTGTCCAATCCGAATGCAGACAGTTACTAAGTTTAAAGTCCAGTTATCTTAAGAGGAGAACTAGCACTAAGAACAAATTACACGGTGAGCGGGTTTTAGATGTACCCTCAAAATTAGTCGTACGGTCATTACTGTTGGACAAAAAACATATTGACAGAGAACTAGTCAAGATCGAGAAAAGACTACTGTTGCTCGTTAAGCAATCATCTCAGCGAGAGCTTACCCTATTGAAAAGTATTCCTGGGATAGGGGACAAAACCGCTGTGTTCTTGATTGTTGCTACGGACTCGTTCCGTAAGTTCAGCAATGCGTCTCAATTGTGCAGTTACTTAGGGACCACACCTATGATAAAACGTTCTGGAAGTAGTGTTAGAGGGCGCAGCAGGATAAGTAAGATGGGCAACAGAAACCTGAGGAACCTAATGTTCATGTGCTCTATGTCCGCCTATAAACACAATAGATCCTGTAAGGCAATCCATGACAGAATTGTAAGTAAGGGCAAGAGCAGCAAGCTGGCATTAATGGCCGTGTGCAACAAATTGATTCACCAAGCATTTGCAATCGTGAGATCTGGTGTGGAATATAACCCAGACTATGTTTCGGTAAGAAAGAGATTAATTTAAAAAAATATCAACTTGTGATACTAATAATAGCTTGTTGAATTGGAAATAAATCCATGAAAGATTTATTCCACTTCAATAATGCCAAGCAACACTATTGGCAAAAATTAAATGAAATTAAACTTGGATTTTAACTCAGTTCTTTGTTGCCAGTAGTGCTTTACGCTACTTTAAAATCAAAATCATTCATTTCAACACTAAATTTGACGTTTGCTTTTAAGGCTCTAAATACTTTTAAAATCGTTTCAATAGTCACGTTTTTTGTATTTCGTTCCAATTTAGATATTTGAGATTTTTGAACACCAATTAGTTCGCCAAGTTGCTCTTGAGTTAAATTTCGCTCTTTTCGGACAGATTTTATCATATCGCCAAGAACTTCCATTTTTAAGTCAAATTCGTATTTATCACGTTCTGGTGTTCCAACTTTTCCAATGTCCTTGTCCTTCATTTGGTCAAGTGTCATCATTTTCATTTTTTTGTTTTTCGTTGCCATAATTTCAAGTTTACTCGTCAAAATATTCAGCTCTAATTTTTAATGCTTTCTCAATCTGTGCTTTTGGAACTTTACTCACTTTTTTCACCATTCCGTGAGTAGATAAAACAAGTGTTTCGGTTTTGTCAGTTTTATCCCAAAAGGCAAAAAGTCTGTATTGAATTCCTTGGTAAAGTGTTCTAAATTCCCAAATATCGTCTGTCAGTTTTTTAAAAAGTTTTGGGTCATTTTCGAGTTTTGCTTTATCCAAATTATAGTAGATTTTCTTTTTAGCTTTCGCATCTATTTTACTCATAAAGTCAATAGCTTGTTCAAGAAAAATTACTTCAAATTTTGGTTTCATTCAGTTTATTTGTCGATTTACTTTAGCAAAGATAACAAAAAAGTTGAATTATATGGAAACTTTTGATGATTTCGCTCGCATTACTGGCAACGTTATTGTATATGAGATGTGGCGTGTTGCGGCACTAACCTTTCCAGATAAAGACTGGCTTTGGGAAATCCGCAGGATTTTCCAAGTAAGCACAGACCAAGCCATAGCTTATATACGGTGTTGCCAGTAGTGTTTAATTTCTCTGAATATTCCACAATTCTGTATTTTCCAATTGATTTCTAATTATCAACTTCTCTAATTCAATAATTTGTTCGTTAGAAGCTTTGCTCATTAAATAAAAACCAATAAAGACTTGATTATAGTCATTTATTTTTGAAATAATATTGCAATTCGTTGCCTGACCGTCTTTTAAACAATTGTATGCCGTAATTTTACCATATTCATTAATTCTTTCTTTGAAGGTTTTTTTACTTCTGCCAACATATAGAATTTCATCATCGACGATAAAGCAATAGATTCCTTTTTCGGATAAATGTTTTTCGATTTTGAAGAAACAATATTTCTTATCTCCATATTTATTAAGATAGAGGATATAATCATCATTTCCATTTTCTTTTAGTTTTAAAAGAAATTCTCCAAAATTCATATTTAAATATTCGGCATATTTTTCCTTTTGTTTAACAGCGATTCGATGATAGCAATTTTTAGGATTATTTATCGCTTTATCTAATTTGTATCGTAAAGTTTTTTTGTTGTTTTTAAAAATGTTATCAATATTGCGCTCTTGAATATTCAATTCTATTTTATCGAATTCAATGATTTGATTGTTTAATTTGATTTTCATTTAAGATGCGGATATTTTTAAATTCTTGGCAAGAGGTTGACAGTTGAGTTTAATTTCAGATTACAGTGTCATATTTCGATTCAGGATTCCAATTTTCAAAGTTTTGAACATTTAAACATTTCAAATTTTCAATTATATATTGAGCTATTATTTTTTGACATTCGTTCAAACTGTGCTCATTTTTTGATAAGTTTCTAATCCCTTTTTCTTCACGAAAAATATTTCTCGGTTTACAATTTACATAAGGTATATATTTATTTCCATTCAGAGTAGGTGAGTAACCTACGGTTACAATTCCGTACTGAAATAGAAATGACTCAAAAAATCCGAAATAACTTTTGTGCTTTTTATTATTCTTAAATTGTTCATTCACATAATTCAGAACAGGATGATTTTCTTTGGATATTAATCTTTTTATTTCTCGGTTAAAAATTATTATACTCATTCTGTTTTTATTTATAAGTTATTTCAATTCAGTTTCGGTTTTTCTTACATTACTGGCAACTCGTTATATAATAGCTTTTATATGTTATATCCCATAAATAATTAGGGATATCATAACTTTTTAGGTACTGTTATCCCGTAAAGATAACAATACTATAATTAGTATATATTGATGGATTTAATAATTTCAATATGACAATTCTAATGACATAAGTCCGCTACACAAGGCTTATATCAAATCATGGCCAATGTATTGAAAAATTTTAGAGCATCAAATTTGAAAATTATCAAGGTCTAGCAATTTTCAAGAGTTTTTCTTAACTTGATGCAATAAATAAAAACAACCTTAATTTGAAAAAAACACTACAAATAGCCAATGCAATCGCTTTTATCATCGTTATAATCGTAAACTACGTCTCCGTCACAGGTGCTTTAAACAACACCACTATTGGCGAAATATCAGACAGTTACAATTCGTTATTTACGCCTGCTGGTTATGCCTTTTCAATTTGGGGCATTATTTACTTGTTATTGTTTGGCTTTGTCGTTTACCAAGGCAGAAGCCTTTTTGTAAGTGTGGCAAATGATGATTTTGTTCTAAAAACAGGGTGGTGGTTCGTGCTGTCTTGTATATTTAATTCACTTTGGGTGTTTGCTTGGGTTTATGATTTCACAGGATTATCTTGTGTGTTAATCTTTTTGCTTTTGATGGCATTGCTAAAAATTGTAATCAATAATCGTATGGAATTAGACGATGAACCATTTCCAACTATATTATTCCTTTGGTGGCCATTTGTGATTTATTCCGGTTGGGTAACTGTGGCAAGTATTGTAAATATTTCGAGTTATTTGGTTAAACTGGGTTGGGATGGTTTTGGATTGTCAGAAACTACTTGGACAATTGTTATGATTGTGGTGGCCTTAATAATTAACCAATATGTGCTTTGGAAGCGTAATATGCGGGAGTTTGCTTCGGTAGGTGCTTGGGCATTAATCGGAATTGGTATGGCCAACAAAGGGTCTAATGACCAGATTTTATATGATGCCTTTGCTGCAGCAGCAATTCTGCTCATTTGTTGTGGCATACATGGCTATCAAAATAGGGCTACCAACCCATTTAAAAAACTAAAACAGGCTTTAAACGCTTCAAAAGATTAAAAACACGGAGATAATTAAATGATCTAATAGATTTGCTGACTTAAACAATGTAGTGTGCCAAATCCCCAAATGAGATCAATACTACTAATACCGATAATTTCTCTATCTGGAAAACAGGAGGCTAATCGATTTAAGGCGATTCTATCGTTTGGATCATTGAAGGTGGGTACCAAAACGGCGCCGTTTATAATTAAGAAATTCGCATAACTAGCCGGAATTCTAACCCCTTCAAATTCCAACTTTTGAGGCATTGGTAATTCTACTATTTTTGGTGATTTACCATGCTCTAATTTTGCAGATTTTAAACGATTGAGATTATCTTGAAGTGGTTTGTAGTTCTCATCGTTTTTATCATATTCTACAACCGTAACAATCGTGTCTGCATTGACAAATCTGCACAAATCGTCTATATGTCCGTGAGTGTCATCTCCTTTAATGCCATCTCCTAACCAAATGGTATTGGTGACACCGAGATATTCTTTAAAAATGGCTTCGTAATCCATTTTAGTAAAACCAAGGTTTCTAATTTGGATACTCGGATGTAAAAGACATTCTTCCGAAGTTAACAGCGTTCCTCTTCCGTTAACATCTATTGCGCCACCTTCTAATATTATAGGTTTACCTTTATAGGTTGCTTGAGTTAAAGGTATATCAAGATGTTTCGCCATCACAGAAGGTACATGTTGGTCTAAACGATAATTAGGATACTTTGCCCAACCGTTAAAGTTGAAATTAATTGCCTCAATGGTATTTGGAGACGATTCTACAATAATTGGTCCTGAATCGCGCATCCAACTACGGTTGGTCTTTTGTACTATAAAGGTGACGTTATGAATATCTACCTGCGCACGTTCTAGCATATCCAAAACTTTGGCCTCCAACGCTTTATTGGCAACTAATAGAAATACGATTTCAAATTGGGCTATTTTTTTTATATACTCTACAAAAGCCCATTGTATGGCTTGGTACTTTCCGGGCCAATCATTACCATTATGGGGAAAACACAGTAAAATTCCTTTTTGTTTTTCCCATTCAGCAGGAAATCTTCGGGTTGCACTCATAGCTCTAACGGTCTATTGCTCTTTTGGTAATGTCACCATAAAAATCGATTCGTCTATCCCTAAAAAACGGCCAATTTTGTCGTACATCTTCTTGAAGATCTAAGTTCACTTCAGCTATAAGTATTTCTTCTTTATCGTGAGAGGCTTGGGCCAATATTTCGCCTTGCGGACCAGCAATAAAAGACGCTCCCCAAAACTCTATACCATTTGTGTCTGGTAAGTATTTTTCCAATCCAATTCTATTGGCAGCTGCAACATAAGTTCCGTTGGCCACGGCGTGACCCTTCATGACATTCATCCATGCACCATACTGGTTAGTGCCATAGGTGGCTTTTTCAGTGGGATGCCAACCAATTGCTGTGGGATAAAATAACACTTCGGCTCCTTGTAAAGCTGTAAGTCTTGCTGCTTCAGGATACCACTGATCCCAGCATATTAACGTCCCGATTTTACCTTTTTTAGTTGGTATGGTTTTAAAGCCTAAATCGCCTGGTGTAAAGTAAAATTTTTCATAGAAATGCGGATCGTCAGGAATATGCATCTTTCTATAAAGTCCGGCTTCCGATCCGTCCGTATCTATGATATAAGCACTATTGTGATAAATACCAGACATTCTTTTTTCAAAGAAAGGTACGATGATAACCACGCCTAATTCTTTGGCCAGTTCACTAAAGGCTACAAAAGAAGTGTCATAAAGAGGCTCCGCAAATGCAAAATTTTCAACGTTTTCGCTCTGGCAAAAATAATGGCTACTGTATAATTCGGGTAAGCAAATCACCTCCGCACCTTGCTTGGCGGCTTTGGTTACCCATTCTTTGCATTTTACTAAATTATGCTCAGGAGTATTATTTAGGTTTAGTTGTACAACGGCTATAGAATACGTTCGCTTCATAATTACTTTTTTGTAAAAATAATAGCTTTTATAGGAATAAATAAGACTTTGCAATTATTTTCTGTTTGATAATTTGACTTAATAGGGCTTTTGGTATTAATTAGCTGTACCTTCGCGCCGAATTAAAGGAGTGACCTAACAATACCATTCTTGTTTGAAATTATCGTAAAAGAAAATGATGATTTTTTGTTTTGTTCGAAATATAAAAATAAAGCATAGCATCAGTTACGGTTTCTTTTTCTATTGAAGTAAAAAGGAAAAAAGGGCGTTTTATTACGGTTATTTTAATCAAGAAATGGTATCACATAGAGTTTGCTTCATAAACTTTATATATGTCATTTAAATCATTGGGCTTATCTGAGCCATTACTTAAAGCAATCAGTAAAAAAGGATATGAAACACCATCTCCTATACAAGCCAAGGCTATTCCGCCTGTTTTAGAAGGAAAAGATGTGTTAGCTTCCGCACAAACCGGAACGGGAAAAACAGCGGGTTTTACGTTACCAATGCTTCATCTTTTATCGAAAGGACCAGAGCAAAGATACCGACCAATCAGAGCATTGATCTTAACGCCAACACGTGAGTTGGCCGCACAAGTGCATGCCAATGTCAAGGAATACAGCGAGTTTTTAAACATTAGAAGTGCCGTAATCTTTGGTGGCGTCAACCAGAAACCGCAAGTGAATAAATTAAGTCAAGGTATTGATGTTCTGGTAGCCACGCCAGGACGTTTAATTGATTTGGAAAATCAAGGGCTATTGTCATTAAACCGTGTTGAAATATTTGTTTTGGACGAAGCCGACCGTATGTTGGATATGGGCTTTTTGCGTGATATTGAGCGCATCATGAAATTGATACCGAACAAGAGACAAAACTTAATGTTCTCTGCTACATTTTCTAAGGATATAAAGAAGCTGGCCTATTCTATTCTTAATCATCCTGTACAAGTTGAAGCGACGCCCGAAAATACAGCGGTTGAGGTCATCGAACAAAAGGTTTACAGGGTTGCCAAAGGAAAAAAAACAGGCTTAATCATAAAGTTGATTTCTGAAGGAAACTGGAAACAAGTTCTAGTCTTTACAAGAACAAAACACGGCGCCAACAAGCTCTGTAAAAAGATGATTAGTGCTGGTATTACAGCTGCCGCTATTCATGGAAATAAAAGTCAAGGGGCGCGTACCAAAGCTTTAGCAGGCTTTAAAAATGGTTCTGTAAGAGTTTTGGTTGCTACGGATATTGCAGCTAGAGGCTTGGATATTCCATTGTTGCCTCATGTTATTAATTTTGAATTGCCAAACATCTCAGAGGATTACGTACATAGAATTGGTAGAACCGGTAGAGCAGGAGCTGAGGGCCAGGCCTTATCATTGGTGAGTGCAGACGAAACTACGTATTTACAAGGTATAGAAAAGTTGATTGGGGAATCGATTGAAGTAGAAATTGTTGAAGGTTTTGAACCTGATCCTGATGCGTCAACGGAACCAATTAAGCCAGGTCAGAATAGAAGCCAAGGCCGTGGTCGGAATTCTAATTCTAGAAACAGTTCTAAGAAGTCCTCTGGAAATAGTAAAAATTCAAATCGAAGCAGAAGTCGAAATCGAAATACCAATAGCCGTTAAAAATGTCTCCAGTTTTAAAAGCGAAAATTATGGAAGTTTGCCATAAAAAAATTGAACAAAAAGGAACTAATGTTGGGATCTCTTTTTATGCGTTTTTCAAGAATAAGAATGACAATCCTGAATTGTTAATGGAAGCCGCAACTTGGTGGATAAAAACACAGGAGTTAGATCATTTTGAAAAAGCGGTAAAGATTAAGGAATTAGTAAAAAGTCTATAAATTGTCAACACAAGCCAATAATCCACTACACGGTGTAAAACTTGAACAGATTATAACAGAACTGCAAGCGCATTACGGCTGGGAGTATATGGGTTATCAAATTAATATTCGTTGTTTTACGCACGACCCTTCGGTAAAATCGAGTTTAAAATTTTTACGACGTACACCATGGGCAAGAACTAAGGTGGAAGCGATGTATTTGGAAATGTTGAAAAAACGATCCTAAACGTTTAAATTCTTATGGTTTTTTAGTTGACCTAAACTTTTACTACATCTTCATTTGAGTTTTTAAGGGTCAAAAATACATAGGTGAAAAACACACAAAAAAGTAAATCGTTAACGCCATACACGGAATAGAAAAGCCCTGCTAATATATCCTTCTCAAAAACATCTGAAAGGTTGTTGTTCAAAAGCCATTGAATCCAGACCACAACATAAACCAATTTTTCAATAGCGAAGACCCTAACCAACCACTTTACTTTATAATAGCTTTTTGCAACGGCTACATAGGCCAATCCCCAAAGTACAATCATCACCAAACCGAATGTGGACATCACATCTGGATCAAATTCTGGAATAACAGGATTGGTAAATAGTTTTGAAAATACCAAAACTGACAAATTCATTATACCTGCAATAATAAATCCTTTGCTAATTGTTTTCTTGTTGATAGTCATAATTCAAAAATTTTTTGTTAATCGTCTTCGGGTTCAAATTCGATGACATTAGCGTCAAATTCGGCATCCTTAAATTCATCTTTGCTTATCCAATATTCAGATGTGGTTAATATGTAACTATTGTTTTCGTCCGCAGTTAAATCCCAAACAATGGATTCAGCTTCATCAAATTCTTCTTTTCCTGCGAGTTGTTTTGAGAACAAACGTTTAATAACGTTGTTATTTGCCAATGTTTTATCGAACGCTTTTAAAACCACTTCTTTAGTAATGTCTTTATTGGGTGTGATTTCAAATTCAACTATAGTGGCTTTGGCACTTGGAAAACTACCATTGTAGGCTTTATATAATAACTGGTTGATATTAAATAATTGATGATGTAAACTGATATCAGCATATTCTTCTGAAATTTTGTCCAATAACATTTCGTGCGAAATTTGCGCTATCTGATTCTCATTAAGATGATCAGACAATTTGTAATTTAAAACAATAGCCGCGGCTTCTTCAGGTTCAAAATCGGAAATAGCCATAGCCAATAATTCCAACAATTCAGGAGTTGTAGCGTTTCCTGCATCTTCAAGTCCAAATTGATTTAATAATGCGACATAATCATCGTCGGTCCAAGCATTTTTTAGCTCGTCAACAGTTTTTACTTTTGTAATAATAATGTGATATTTCATAACAGTAATTATTTATCCTGGTCATCCAGCTTTTATAGGTAGTTAAACCAACGCAGAATTCCATCAAGATGGCATGTATATTTCGTTATAACTATTGGAAACTACAGTCACACCAATGAAATCCTCAAAACCAACAATGGTTACATCTGTTTCCTTAGATGAATTTCTGGATTAAAATATACAAAATCTATTGATGAATAAAATGCTATTTTGCCAATATTTTAGACGTATTGAGAAAGTTTTTGAATAAAAAAAATCCCCTAAACATTTAGAGGATTTTTTACGATATTTTAGAAAAAAGGAAAACTATCCTTTCTCTACAGTATTCTTATTGTTTTTTGTATTTATTTTGTTTTCGATCCTAGTTGGTTTAAGGTTAGATTCAAAATAGATTTTAAACTCTTTTCTGTCTATGGATTCATTTTTATCCGTATCAATTTCTGCAAATTGTTTTTCAGTTTTTTCCTCATTAGAAGGATCCTTCACGCGTTTTTCTTTAAACTCCTCCAAGGTGATACTATTATCAGCATTGATGTCGAGGTGCTTGAACATGCGCTCCGATCTATCCTTTTTTATTTCAAGTTTATCCTTTTTTAATTGGGGCTTTATGTCTTGCTTTTCTTGAGCTCCTACAAATGAAAATGAAGCTACTGCAATTAATGCAATTCCAGTTTTTAATGTTTTAGTAATCATTGTATTGTGATTTTGGTGTTATAAAATTTTAGACCAATATAAGCGAAAATGGTTTAAGTTGCGGAAACCTACCGAAATTATTTAATTTGTCGCAGACCTTCATAAACAATTATTCCTACTGCATTGGCTAAATTTAAACTGCGTATTTCCTTACTATAAAGGGGAATTTTAAATAATTGTGATTCATATTTCTCTATTAACGGTTTTGGTAACCCAACAGATTCTTTGCCAAAAACCAAGAACATGTCGTTTTTAAAGTCAATATCCCAATGACTTTTGGTGCCGTGGCTAGATAAAAATACCATTTGTGCGTCATTGTTTTGTAGGAAGAAATCATCAATAGAATCATAATAGATGACCTCCAAATGTTGCCAATAATCGAGTCCGGCGCGTTTAAGGCGTTTATCATCAATTTCGAAACCAAAAGGTTTTACTAAATGTAATTTTGAACCTGTAGCTAATGCCAGACGACCAATGTTGCCAGTGTTATTTGGAATTTCGGGTTCTATAAGTACGATGTTGAGTGGCATAAGTTTTAGTTATTCTGGGATGGATTCAGAATCTTGTTTTTTCAGTGTTAAAATCACTAATCTAATTAATAGAGCAAATGGAAATCCGTGAAATAAAATATCAAACCAATCCTTAATTGTCATACCATTTGCGCCACCGGCAATCCATCTTATTTTGCCTACAATATGCGGTTCAGGAAAAAATGGTGCTAAGCCTAAGGTAAGACAAAGTAGGGTAATGAGTTTCCAATCGTTGAATAATTTCATGGCATAAAAAAGTCTATCCAAATATATGAATAGACTTATAAATTTTTATTTTTCAGCATTTATTTTTTTACCTGCTGCTTTTTAATCGTTTTCTTATCAATGTCGAATTCATTGTTCTTTTGATTGACATTCCCAGTTGGGTTGGTAAGGTCGGTTTGATTTTGCGTTTTCGTTTTAAATTTTTTCTTATCTTTTATTATTCCCATGATTTCTAATTTTTTGCGTTCATCATTAATATAAGAAAAATCTTATAAAACAGTATTAAAACTATCATAAAATTAGATGGCGAAAGGTTAAAGGTTTTAAGGATTATTCCGGATGGCAGACACAAAGCCACTTAAATCACCAATTCCGTTTTCGGTCAAATGCTTTATAAAAGCACTTCCGATTATCGCGCCTTTTCCATATTGTGTGGCTTGCGTAAAAGTTTCATGATCTGAAATGCCAAAACCTACAATTTGGGGGTTTTTTAAATTCATGTCAGCAATACGTTTAAAATAATTGGTCTGCTCGTCACCAAAACCAGAACTGCTTCCTGTGACGCTTGCCGAGCTGACCATATAAATAAACCCATTGGAGACCGAATCGATGTATTGAATACGCTCATCTGAGGTTTGTGGCGTTATTAAAAACACATTGATTAAGCCGTGTTTTTCAAAAATTGCCTTATAGTCATCATTATAAACATCTACTGGCAAATCTGGAATGATCAATCCATCAATACCTACCTCTTCACATTTTTTACAAAAGGCTTCAACACCATATTGTAACATCGGATTAAAATAACCCATAATAATTAATGGAATAGAAACCGATTCCCGAATAGCTTTGAGTTGTTCAAACAACAAGTCACTCGTCATGCCGTTTTTTAATGCTTGTGTAGAACTAGCTTGTATGGTTGGTCCATCTGCCAGAGGATCGCTAAAAGGCAACCCGATTTCAATCATGTCCACACCATTTTTTTCAAGACTTTTAATTATGGTCGTGGTGTCATTGATATTGGGATAACCTGCCGTAAAATAAATAGACAACAATTTTTTATCCTCTTGTAATTTTTGATTTATTCTGTTCAAAATCTAGGTTTTGTTATTCAATGTAAAAATAGGACTTAAATGAAAAATTAAGAATTAAAAGTGAAAAATTAATAATGTTTTCCGTTAAGACAAAAACTACTGAGCGCTGAATACCAAATACTAAAATATCTAGGCTATCTAAATACTATAACACAAAGCCACACAAAGAAGTCACAAAGGTGCACAACGGATAAATGCAAATAAGATAAATGAAACTTTCCATTTTATACTTTTTACTGAAGACTGAGGACTGAACACTGCCAACTCCTTTTAATAACTTCGTGTATAATTATAACCAATTTCTAACGTTATAGATTTTGGATATAATTATATTTGCACCGAAATAATTTCATCAATTAAATTTATAACAATGATGTTACTCAAAAAACAGTTAATCATCGTTTTTCTAGTCGTTTCTTCGCTAGGAATGGCACAAAAATCTGCCGTCTACACTAGCGATTTACAAGACTACCAAAAGGCATTAACTTTATATAATAATAAACAGTATAAAGCAGCTCAGTCTTTGTTCGACGATATCAAAGAAGAGACCAATGACGTTACCATTAAATCCGATTGCGCCTACTATATTGCCAATTGTGCGGTACGGTTAAATCAAAATAACGCAGATGATTTAGTGACGGAATTTGTTGAAGACTACCCAACAAGCACTAAAAGAAATACAGCTTTTTTAGATGTTGCCAATTACTATTTCGAAAATGGAAAATATGCCTATGCACGCAAATGGTACGAAAGAGTAGATGAAAGAAGCATAGCGCGTTCCGAAAAAGAGCGTTTCAACTTTAATTATGGCTATGCTTTGTATTCTACTAATGACGAAAAGAAAGCGACAAAATATTTAAACCGTGTCGTAAATTCTAAAGAATACGGTTCCCAGGCCAAATATTACATCGGTTTTTTAGCTTATCAGGGCGATGATTATGATAAGGCGAATGAGTATTTTGATCAAGTTAGCGATAATGAAAAGTACAAAGAGAAATTATCATATTACCAAGCCGACCTAAATTTTAAATTAGGAAAGTTTGAAAAAGCCATTGAACTGGCAGAAGAACAATTACCAAATGTTAGAGGCATTGAAGAATCTGAATTGTCAAAGATTATAGGCGAAAGTTATTTCAATCTTGAAAAATATGCTGAGGCCATTCCTTATTTAAAAGCCTACCAAGGTAAAAATCGAAAATGGAACAATACCGATTATTATCAATTGGGTTATGCCTATTACAAACAAAATGATTTTGAAAGTGCCATTTCCGAATTCAATAAAATTATTGATGGCAATAATTCGGTGGCTCAGAATGCCTATTACCATTTAGGGGAAAGCTATATCAATTTAGATAAAAAACAGGAAGCTTTAAATGCCTTTAGAAATGCATCACAAATGGATTTCGATTTAAAAATCCAGGAAGATGCTTGGTTAAATTATGCAAAAATCAGTTACGAAATCGGGAATCCATACCAATCTGTTCCGCAAGTTTTAACGAGTTATTTAAACCAATATCCGGATTCTGGTTTTAAGGATGAAGTGGAAGCCTTATTAATAGATTCGTACATCACTTCTAAAAACTATAAGGAAGCCTTAGAATTGTTGAAAGGCAAAAATAGTTTTGAGCATAAAGCGGCTTACCAAAAAGTAGCCTTTTTTAGGGCTGTTGAATTGTATAACGAAAACAAGTACAACGAAGCCTTGGATTTATTTAACGGCTCATTGAAAGAACCAAGAGACCCAAAATTTGTAGCGAAAGCCACATTTTGGAAAGCGGAAACGGACTATAATTTAACCAATTATAACGAGGCGCTGATTGGGTTCAAACAATTTTCAGGAATGGACGAAGCCTCAAGCTTACCAGAAAATGAAAACCTGAATTACAATTTGGCATATACGTATTTTAAGTTGAAGGATTATAACAATGCCTCCAACTATTTTGAAAAGTTCATTCAAAATAAATCGAATGATAAATTGCGTCAAAACGATGCTTATTTAAGATTGGCAGATGGTTATTTCGTATCCAGTAACTATAATGATGCTATAGACGCTTATAACAAAGCCATTCAAATCAACGAGATTGAAACCGACTATGCAGCCTTTCAAAAAGCAATGAGTCAAGGCTATTTAGGAAAAGGGTCTAATAAAATTTCAGAATTGAAATCCTTTATCAATGCGTATCCAAAGTCAGCTTTACGAGACGATGCCATGTACGAATTGGCAAATTCTTACGTAAAATCGGGCGACTCAGACAAAGCCATGCAAATGTATGACCGTTTAAATTCGGAATACAAAACAAGTGCATTTACCTCTAAAGTTTTGTTGAGACAAGGGTTGGTGTATTATAATGGAAACGATAATGAGCGTGCTTTGAGCAAGTTCAAAAAAGTAGCCACCGATTTCCCAGGTTCCGGCGAAGCGGTTCAAGCGGTTTCAACGGTTCGTTTAATTTATATCGATTTAGGTCGAGTGGATGAATACGCCAATTGGGTAAGAACTTTGGATTATGTTGAGGTTACTGATGTGGATTTAGATAATGCCACTTATTTAGCTGCAGAAAAACCATATTTAGATAACGAAACCGATAAGGCCATTCGTCAGTTTAACAAGTATTTGAATGAATTCCCAAAAGGACTTCACAATCAAAAAGCGCATTTTTATTTAGCGGAATTATATTATAAGAAAGGGTTGTTGGATAATGCGCAACCACATTACAAAGCTGTTGTTGATGCCTCAAAATCTGAATATACCGAGCAAGCAACGGTTAAGCTTTGTGAAATTTATTTGAAAAAATCGGATTGGGAAAAAGCCATTCCTGTGTTAAAACGCTTGGAGCTTGAGGCCGATTATCCTCAGAATGTGATTTACGCACAATCCAATTTAATGAATGCCTATTACCAAACCGAAGATTATTCGAAAGCAGAAAGTTATGCTGAAAAAGTATTGGGCAATTCAAAACTGGATAACAAAGTAAAGAGTGATGCGAAACTGATCATTGCACGTTCAGCCATACAAACAGGAAATGAAGTCAAAGCGAAAACCGCTTATGCCGAAGTTGAAAAACTAGCCACAGGAAGCGTTGCCGCGGAAGCCTTGTACTATAATGGCTATTTTAAAAATAAAGCAGGAGACTACGAAGCATCGAATACAACTATTCAAAAATTAGCCAAGGATTACGGTAGTTATAAATTGTTTAGCGCTAAAGGTTTGGTAGTTATGGCAAAGAATTTTTATGCTTTGGGAGATGCGTTTCAAGCCACTTATATTTTAGAAAGTGTAATTAGCAATTTCCCAGAGTTTGACGCTGTTGTACAAGAAGCCAAAACAGAACTAAATAAAATAAAAGCCGAAGAAGCTAAAACAAATTCATCAATCGAAACTGAGGACTAGAATTCCTGTCTGGTCACTGAGCGAAGTCGAAGTGAAAGCAGGTATCTCTAAGTCGAAGTGCAATCAAACTATTACACATGAAAATTAAATATATATTATTATCAATCTTCACTTTGGGTTTGGCTTTTAGTTATGCCCAAGAAAAAGACACCATAGCGGACCAAACCGTCAATGTTATAAAACCATATACGCCAACCATATCGGATGCCTTTAAAATTAAGGATAATCCAACTTTGGCAGACTCGACTACGGTAAAGAAAAAGGAAATAAGATATAATATTTTCTCAATCCCTGTGGCATCCACATTTACACCGGCAAAAGGAAAAGCAGCTACGGTAGATAAGGCTAAAGCCGTAAAGTTATACGATAATTATGCCTCACTTGGCGTGGGTAATTATACAACTCTTTTAGGCGAAGTTTATTTGAATCACGAATTAAGTAGGGACGAAAATGTAGGCGGTTATTTTAGTCATCATTCCTCACAAGGTGGTATTGATAATTTGTTGTTGGATGATGCCTTTTCTAAAACAAAGCTCAATGCGCATTATACCAAAAGCCAAAGGGATTTTGCTTGGAAAGTTGATGGTGGATTCAATTTACAATCTTATAATTGGTATGGTTTACCACAAGACTATTTTGGACAATCAGAAGCCGATGCTATTGATCCTAAACATAATTACACAAGTGTTAATTTAGGTGGTAAAATTAATTTTGAAGATGCTATTGTAAAAGATGCAAGCCTACGTTTTAGACGTTTTGGAGACGATAGAAGTTCTGGAGAAAACCGTTTTATGGCCAGTTCTAATTTTGAAGTCGCCATACAAGATGCAGATATCGATGCCGAATTATTTATTGATTATTTAGGCGGAAGTTTCGATTCTAATTTCATTGGCACGCAGTCCATAGATTACGGCAATTTTATGATTGGTATTGCACCTTCATATCAGTATAATCAAGATGATTTAACCATTAATCTAGGTATAAGACTAACCTATTTGAATGATACGGAATTCAGTAAAAGTAAATTTTATGTTCATCCAAATATTGAAGGATCCTACCGTTTAGTTGATGAGCTTTTAATCGCTTATGGAGGTTTAACAGGTAAGCTGATTCAAAATTCATATTACGATTTTGCTAACTATAATCCGTTTGTGTCGCCAACACTTTTTGTAAGCCCAACAGACCAGCAGTTTAAAACGTTTGTTGGCGTCAAAGGAAAGCTATCCAATAATATCAGCTATAATGTGAGAGGAAATTATGCTTCTGAAAAAGGGAAAGCCTTATTCAAGGCTAACGAAGCATTGGCAACAGCATCAGAAGATTACCACTACGGAAATTCATTTGGTGTCATTTACGATAATGTAACAACGTTTTCCATTGCTGGAGAATTGAATGTGGATTTCAACAGAAATTTCACTTTAGGAATTAAGGGCGAATATTTTGCTTACGACATGAAAAACGAAGCACAAGCATGGAATTTACCAGATTTGGAAGCCTCATTATTTTTGGATTATCAAATTTCAGAACAATGGTTTGCAGGCGCAAGTGCTTATTTTGTTGGCGAGCGAGAAGATGAAAGAATTGTGAATTCGCTTTTTGCACAACCAGAGGTAAACCGAGTAAGTTTAGAAAGTTATTTCGATTTAAATGCACATGTTGGCTACAAAATAAACGATCAATTGTCTGTATTTGCCAAGGCAAATAATATTTTTAATCAAGATTATCAGCGTTGGTTAAATTTCCCGGTTCAAGGCATTCAGTTTTTGGCTGGCGCAACATATCAGTTCGATTTCTAAATTCCCACGAAAGTGGCAATCTAATGGGCCATCTGTCATTGCGAGAAACGAAGCAATCTCTTCAATTAAACAGATGATTTCGTTTCTCCTAATGACATAATATAATTAAGCGTTCCGATTCCGAACGCTTTTCTTATTTTTACAACTTGCTGTCAGGTTGAGCTTGCCTTTGCCGAGCGCAGTCGAAGCATCGAAGTCCTATCAAAAATTTGAATGTCCACTAAACCACCAACCAAAATGAAAAAACTACTCTCAATCCTATTGTTACTGACAATTTTTGCTTGTCAGAAAGATAAGCAAGAAGCAGATTTAATTGTCACAAATGCCAACATATACACCGTAGATAATAATTTCAATAAAGCAGAAGCATTCGCAGTAAAAGACGGAAAAATAATTGCTGTAGGTACAACGTCTGAAATCGATGACAATTATAAAGCTATTGATACCATCAACGCCAACGGAAAAACACTTTTACCAGGTTTTATTGATGCCCATTGCCACTTTTTAGGTTTAGGTTTTAATCAGCAAGCTGTCGATTTAGTTGGAACAAAAAGTTTTGAAGAGCTAATGAAACGTGTGCTGGATTTTCAAAATGAAAATAACAACCAATATATTTTAGGTAGAGGTTGGGACCAAAATGACTGGGAAGACAAACAATTTCCGAACAAAGCATTATTAGATAAATTATATCCTAAAACACCCATTGCTTTAATACGCATCGATGGGCATGCTTTACTAGCCAATCAAGCCGCCTTGGATTTAGGTAAAGTAACTAAGAATAGTAAAATTGAAGGCGGAGAAGTTGTTGTTGAAAACGGAAAGCTGACAGGAATTCTAATCGATAATGCCAAAAGTCTAGTTATGAAACATTGGCCAAAACCAACAAAAATTGACCAAGCGGAAGCATTGCTTGAGGCCCAGAAAATTTGCTTCGATTTAGGGTTAACAACGGTCGATGATGCAGGATTGAGCAGAGAAGCCATCGAAACTATAGAAAACCTTCAAGAATCAGGCAAATTAAAAATGCGTATCTATGCGATGGTTTCGCATACTAAAGACAATCTGGATTTTTTTTTAGAAAAAGGCATTACTAAAACTGACCGACTCAATGTGCGTTCGTTTAAATTTTATGCAGATGGAGCTTTAGGCTCAAGAGGCGCCATGCTTAGAGAACCTTATTCTGATAAACCGGGTCATTTAGGATTACTGGTTACCGATTTGGAAACCCTTAAAAAATCAGCAGAGCGCATTGCCGATTCAGAATTTCAAATGAATACACATGCCATTGGAGATTCTGCTAATCACGTCGTATTGGATATCTACAACAAAGTCCTTAAAGGAAAAAATGATAGACGCTGGCGTGTAGAACATGCACAGATTGTATCGCCAGAGGATTTTGAGTTGTATAAAAATGTAATGCCCTCCATTCAACCAACACATGCCACAAGCGATATGTATTGGGCCGAAGACCGCGTGGGAGCAGAACGTATAAAAGGCGCCTATGCCTTTAAGCAATTATTGGAAGCCTACGGAAAAATAGCATTGGGAACCGATTTTCCTGTGGAGCGCGTGAGTCCATTTTTAACATTTTATGCTGCTGTGGCAAGGCAAGATTTAGAGCAATATCCTGAAGGTGGTTTTCTGATGGAAAATGCATTATCTAGGGAAGAAGCTTTAAAAGGTATGACCATTTGGGCAGCCTATTCAAATTTTGAAGAAGATGAAAAAGGAAGCATTGAAGTTGGAAAATTTGCTGATTTTATCATTTTGGATAAAGATATTATGACGGTTGAGGCAAACGAGATTCCTAAGATTAAGGTTTTGAGAACTGTTGTTGGAGGGGAAAAAGTGAATTAATTTTAATTAAACATGAAAAATAAGTCAATTATACTCATACTATTATTGATGCTTTCATTTGTTGGAAATGCGCAATATGAAGAATGGGGAACAGGAAAAATATATTTAAAGGATGGTACAACCTTAGAAGGACTAGTCCGTTTTTATTATTTTGTTGATGGACCTTTGTTCTCTAACGAAAAAATGAGATATAAGACGGAACGCAACAAACCGAGTAAAAAGATTGCTGCCAAGAATGTAGATAGTATCAATTTTGATCTTCCATACACTGGGAGGATAAAAGGAAAGAATGTAAAAAGAACGCGTAAGGTTACGTTTTTGTCTATTGCAAAAAATAAAAAGAAAACTAAGTTTGGTTATGCAGAATTGGTGATTGACGGTAAAGTGAAGCTTCTAAAACGATCCTATGTAGACGGACGCACAACTATGGCCAAACGGCAAACATTATTCCTAAAAGAAGGAGGTATGGTAAATACATTCGATAATCTCAAATCATTTAAAAAATCTGCTCAAGAATATTTTGGTGATTGTCCTGCGTTATGTGCAAAAATTGAAAAAAATGTTTTTAGACGAAAGGATGCAGAAAAAATCGCTGAATTTTATAATTCTAGTTGTAATTAAATTAATTTAATTTGCGCCAAATAGTCAAAATGCAAACCATCCATAACCTTCTCACATTTTAATCCAACTGTTAAACACGCTGTTTTTAACGTTTCAAAATCGAGATACAACCATTTCATTGGCGCTTCTTTTTCGCCTCTGTAAGACAGAAAATAATCCAATTCGCCAGGATAACCTTGGTTGAGGTCTAACCACATGCCGCCATCCTCATCTTCATACATATAAGAAATATCAGAAGAGTCAATTAAGATTTGACCATCAGCATTCAATAAAGATTTTAAATGCTTCAAATAGTTAGAAACTTGGGATAATTCTTTAAAAATTCCCGTACCGTTCATTAACAATAAAATGGTGTCAAAAGTTTCGGTTTCCTCCAGAAGTGGTTTTAATTCAGCATTTAAAATACCACGCTTTTCTGCCACTTCAATCGCGCCTTCAGAAACATCAATGGCTTTTACGGTTAAACCTTTTTCTTGTAACCACAACGAATGACTTCCTCCGCCACAACCTACATCTAAAACGTTTCCTTGGGAGAGTTGCAGTGCTTTCTGTTCCAGTTTTGGCATTTCAGAATAGGTTCTAAATAAATAGGGAAGCGGTAATATATCTTCTTCTGAAATATTGGTAGAAGTTATAAGGTCTTCAGTATAATTTCCGTTGTGGTAATCTAATAATGCTTTTCCGAAGAGGTCTTTCATATGTAATTAGTATTGAAATTCAGTTAGAGTGATTTTGATAGTCAAAGGGGTTAAAAATATGAAGCCATAAATACACGTATTTTATCTTCTTGTATTATATGGCTAAAAAAATCTTTAGATTTTTATTCTTGTAATTGCTATAAGATACTTCGTCACAAATTTTTAATGAGTATAGTTCATTTATTAGTGAATTGGTGGCAAAAAATAACGTATTTGGTTTTAATCCGTTCAATCTGTTGATTTCTAATTTTCTCAAAATTGTATCGAGAACTTTACTTAAATTTGCGATATGCAAGACCAAATCAATAACCTTCCAAAGCTTGCCAAAGATAAGCATAAGGAGAATAAAACTTTTTTTACGAAGCTAAAAAAGAAACCGCCAAAGCAATTGGATTATCTGATGCAGGAATTGCACGAGGAAGAATTTGAACGTACCGATTGTTTAGAGTGTGCCAATTGTTGCAAAACCACAGGGCCATTATTTACAGATAAGGATATTCAGCGTATTGCTAAAGCGTTTAAAATGAAAGCACAGCAATTCATTGAAACCTATTTGCGTTTAGATGAAGAAAACGATTATGTATTGCAATCTGTTCCTTGTACGTTCTTAGGCGCTGATAATTATTGTTCTATTTATGAGGTAAGACCAAAGGCCTGTCGGGAATTTCCGCATACGGATCGAAAAAAATTTCAGCAGATAGCCAGTTTAACAATGAAGAATGTTGCTATTTGTCCAGCAGCATATAATATTGTTGAAGAAATGAAAAAGAGAATAGAATTGTAAGGATTGTCTTTTCGGAATAATTTTTGATATTAAAATGATTAAAAAAAATGAGTATGAAAAACTATTTAATAAAAGCCTTTTTTATTCTTTTTACCATTAATATGTCCCATGCACAACCATGGATGACCAATTTGGAGATTGCCCAAAGCTTAGCCAAGGTGCAGAATAAAATGGTTTTGATGGTGTGGGAGGAAGCGACCACCTATCCATATCCGGTTTTGGTAGAATTGGATGATGGGAGAACAGCGTTTATTCAAAATATGTTTGAAGATGAAACCGTCAGCCCATTAATTTGGAAGCATTTTGTGCCTGTCATAGTAAATGAGAATCGTTATGCCGATTGGTATCCCGAAATCAAGGGCAGAAGATCCCAAAAATATATCGATAAATTTAATGACGATTCCATAAAAATAATGGATATTCATGGTAATATTTTAAATGTTTCCAGTGATCTTAATAGTTACCAAAATATTAGTACTTTAATTCGCGATTATGCCTTAAATACAGAGTTTATAGAACATGAATTAAAGGGCTACCAAATAAAGAAAGATTTTTATTCCGCCTACTATTTAGCTTCAAAATATCTCGATTTTTCAATGTATTTAAAAGAAGACATCAGAAAAAAAATCATTGACTTATCAAATATCTATTTAGATGAAGCTACCAGATTCATAGAAGCAAACCCAGAAGAAGATCAGCTTACATTAACCCAACGCGTAGAGCTTTTAAAAATTCAAGAAAACTTAATTACACAGCGTCCCAAAAAAGTACTACGGCAACTCAGACGAATGGACGCCAAAAATGTTGAACCCAATAATCAGACTTTTGCGGCATTTCTATATTATACGGCTTATCAGATTTTAAATGATGAAAACGATGCTGCTCCATGGAAATCTAAACTTTCTTCAGTAAATTTGAAGAAAGCGCAAATGCTTATAAATCTCAACTCTTAAACGCATTGGAAACCATCATTACCTATTTTGAAACCATTCCGTCGTCGCACCGAAGTCTTATTTTGGTTGGTGGACTCACGTTTTTTTGGGTGTTGGAAGGTGGTTTACCGTTATTTAAGTTTACATACAAAAAATGGCAACATGCCATCCCAAATCTCTTTTTTACGTTAACTACTGTTGTTATCAATTTCGCTTTGGCGTTTTTACTTTTAGGCGCTGCAGATTGGGTAAAAGCTAATGATTTCGGAATTATCAATTGGTTGCCTCAAATGCCACTTTGGCTTTACGCTTTGTTAGGTGTAGTATTGCTCGATTTTTTTGGTGCTTACTTAGCGCATTATGTAGAACACAAAGTAAAACCGTTATGGATGGTGCATTTGGTTCACCATACTGATCATAACGTTGATACGACCACGGCCAACAGGCATCATCCCATAGAAAGTTTAATTCGATTTTCGTTTACACTACTTGGTGTTTTTGTGGTTGGGACTCCAATTGCTTTGATTATGATTTATCAGGCCATGTCACTCATATTTACCCAGTTTACGCATGCGAATATTAAAATGCCAAAAGGTTTGGACAAAGCATTGAGTTACGTCATTGTGTCGCCAGATATGCACAAAACCCATCATCATTTTAGATTGCCTTATACCGATTCCAATTATGGAAATATCTTTAGCATTTGGGATCGTATGTTTGGGACCTATAGGTATCTGGATCGTGAAAAATTAAAATATGGCGTCGATGTATTTCCTGATGAAATAAAAAACAGCAATATCAAGGATTTGCTAAAACAACCGTTTCAGAAGTATGAAAAATCAACGCTTTCGGCAGATCTTGACAATTAGTACAGCTGCATTTTTAATTCTTTTAGGTATGAGCTGCAATCCAGAGCAAGAACGCATCGATATTCAAGGTCATAGAGGATGCAGAGGTTTGTTTCCAGAAAATTCTTTGCCAGCTTTTGAAAAAGCCATCGATTTAGGGGTGAACACACTCGAGTTGGATATCGTGATTTCAAAAGATAAAAAGGTGGTGATTTCTCATGAACCCTTTATGAACCCTTTAATTTGCTATGATTTAAAAGGCGAAAGTATTCCAGATTCATTAGAAGCACATTACAATTTGTACCAAATGGATTATGATGAAATTAAGCAGTTTGACTGTGGTTCAAAATTTTATCCAACCTATCCTAATCAGGAAAAATTAAAAACTTATAAACCGTTATTATCTGAAGTTTTTGATTTGGTAAAAGTGAAGCATTCAGATGTTAAATTTAATATTGAAATTAAATCTGAACCTAACTATTATCGCATTTTTACGCCAGAACCCAAAGCTTATGTAGCCTTGGTATTGGATGAAATTAAAAAGAATGGTATGCTTAATCGTGTAAATCTTCAATCTTTTGATTTGGCCATTCTTGAAGAAATTAATAAGCAATCGCCAAAGATGAAAGTGGCTTTGCTAGTGGAAGACAATGAAACGATTGAACAAAAACTTGATGAACTGTCCTATCAGCCAGAGATTATAAGTCCTTATTTTAAATTGTTAACGTCAGAATCGGTTAAGGACTATCAGTCAAAAGGTTATCAGATTATTCCTTGGACCATTAACGATGAAAAGGACATGAAGCAAATGATAGCATGGAATGTTGATGGTATTATTACGGATTATCCGGATAAGCTCGTTGAAATTCTAAAACAATAAAGTTTTTAACAGACTTATTAACAAAACAAGCGTTTGTTCTAATATTTATGTAGTTTGTGGATGATTTGTCAATTATTTCGTTCAAACCACTTATGTTTATTTGGGATTAATTAAATTTTGTTGCTTTAAATCACGCCTTGTGTAACTTAAAGTGTTTACTATTTTGAAAAATTTAATCCGTATCTGTCTCGTCATAATTCTGCTTTTTTTATTAGGTTTTACGCTTCAAGCGCAAGAACTACCTTTCGCTAAACTCGAGAAAAACAGAAACGTTCAAGCCAAAGAATTGATTCATCTATTAAATCCCTCAAAAGACACACTGATTCTTAAAAGTGATAATATCATTAATTCACTATACACCATAAACAAAAACTACACACGAGAGCTTGATTTTGAAATTGATTCAACCGCATATAAGTTGCCGTTGAATAAATTATCTAAAGGAAAACATGTAATTGTGGCGAGACAATCGCCAATGAAAATTGTATTTGTGATAAAAATTTTAAGGGACATTCCTAAAAAAGAGCCGGAAGCTATTAGTGCCGTAGAACCAACCAAGGTTGTGTTTACTGCTAATTAATTAGTTTGGTATATCAAATACTTACTTCGCATGCTTTTATAAGCTTCTAAATCAGCTTGCCAAGTCGCTTTAATTTCGGTTTCGGATAATCCAGCTTCAATCTGTTTCTGCAAAGCAGCCGTTCCTGCATGGGTTGTGAAGTTGGACGTGTTGAATACTTTAGTTTTATCAGTAGCGTGGTTGTAAGCATCCCTAATATATTTCAAGGTGAAATGTCTTTCTGCCTTCACATTAGATAAATCAGCGCCATAGCAAAGTTCATTTTCATGTTTGGGATATTTAGACCCGAAATTGGCAACAGGCGTATAACTAAACGCATAATAATTCTTATCTAAAAACGGAGCACCATAACGCTGAAACTGAAATTCAGTACCTCTACCAGCATTGATGTTGGTGCCTTCAAATAAGCCTAAACTTGGATAAAGTATTATCGATTGGTCATTCGGAAGGTTTGGAGAAGGTCTAATGGGTAAGCTATAAAAAGACTCGTGATTATAATTCGCCATCTCTACAATTGTAATATCACAAGTTAAGCCCTTATTCAGCCAAGCCTCACCATTAATCATTTTTGCGTATTCACCTAAAGTCATGCCGTGAACTAAAGGAATAGGGTGCATGCCTAAAAAGCTACTGTGTTTTGTTTCTAAAACAGGACCATCAACATAATTGCCATTGGGATTTGGTCGGTCTAAAATTAGGAGTGGAATATTTTGCTCGGCGCAAGCTTCCATAACGTAGTGCAATGTTGAGATATAAGTGTAAAACCGAACACCCACATCTTGAATATCAAAAAGCATAATATCTATATTTTCAAGCTGCGACGCTGTTGGTTTTTTATGCTTGCCATGGAGAGAGTAAATATGTAGACCCGTTTTGGTGTCTTTGCCATCTTTTACCAATTCACCAGCATCTGCCGTGCCTCTAAAACCGTGTTCTGGCGCGAAAACTTTTTTGACATTGACTTTTAGTGAAAGTAAAGAATCAATGAGGTGACTGTAGTTCAGGAAACTAGCTTTTCGTGTGTTGTTTCTAAATATTACAGAAGTCTGATTGGCCACTACGCCAACATTCTTTCCTTGTAATAAAGGAAGATATGCTGCCGTTCTATTGGCACCAACAATTATGGATTTATCATGGGTTACATTGTCACTGAGCGGATTCGAAGTGGTCTCTTCCAGCTTCGAGCTTCGCGCTTCGAGCTTCTCAGTTTCAGACTTCACTCGATGGCCACAAGAAAATGTAAGAGCGCATATGGTAAGAATTATCGAGAATAAAACTGTATTTTTGACAACCTTTAAAAGCATAGAGTAGGTTTGAATTTCGAGTTATTTATAGCTAAACGTATAATTGGCAATAAAACGTATAAAAGTAGTGTTTCGGCACCAATAATTAAAATTGGTATCGCAGCAATTGCTATTGGTATCATTGTAATGTTGATTGCTATTGCGACAGGTTTGGGCTTACAACAGAAAATTAGAGACAAGGTTGTGGCATTTAACGGTCACATAGAAATCACTAATTACGATACCAATGCCTCGGATGAATCTCAGGTGCCCATTTCAATCAATCAAGAGTTTTATCCAAATTTTAATACGGTTGAAGGAATAAAACACATACAGGCCGTTGCCACAAAATTTGCCGTAATAAGAACCGAAACCGATTTTGAAGGTGTCGTTGTAAAAGGCGTGGGTGCGGATTATAACTGGGATTATTTTAAAGAGTTTTTAATTGAAGGTCGATTGCCAGATTATACAAAAGAGCGCAATGAAGAAGTCTTAATTTCAGAATATCTCGCTAATCGCTTGGGCTTCAACATTGGCGATAAATTCCAAACTTTATTTACGGATCAAATCGATCGATTGCCTAGAATCATGAATTTTGAAGTGGTTGGTATTTATAATTCGGGTTTTCAAGAACTCGATGAAAAATTTGTGATTGCAGATTTAAGGCATATTCAACGTCTGAATAAATGGGAATCTGACCAAATTGGAAACTTTGAAGTTTTTATTGATGATTTTTCCCAAATTGAAGAAAAAACAGTTGAAGTTTATAAGGCTATTCCATCCTTAATGAATGCCACTTCAATTACGCGAAAATACTATACTATTTTCGAGTGGATTAAGATTTTTGACAACAATACTTATGGCATTATTGCCATTATGATTATCGTTGCTGGGATTAATATGATTACGGCATTGTTGGTTTTAATCCTGGAACGTACCCAAATGATCGGTATTTTAAAAGCGCTTGGTAGCTCAAATTGGACCATCAGAAAAGTATTTCTATACAACGCTTCTTACCTAATTGGTTTAGGGTTGCTTTGGGGAAATATTATTGGTTTAGGCTTGTTGTTTGCACAGAAGTATTTTAAACTATTTCCGCTAAATCCAGACACTTATTATGTAAGTAATGCACCAGTTTACATCAGTTGGGATTATATCATCATACTTAATATCGGAACGTTTGTAGCCTGTTTGCTAATGCTGTTGATTCCTTCCGTAATAATTTCTAAGATTTCGCCCGTAAAGGCGATTCGGTTCGACTGAAAAAGTAAGCAGTCCATAGTCTTCAGTTCAAAGTCGCGATATAGATTAATTTGGAAAGATTGGTTTTTAGTTTAAGGTAATCTCTCTGTGAATCTTAGTGTCGCCTTGGTGTCTCTTTGTGTAACAGAACAACTTTGGAATTTAGTTTTTTGTATTTGAAATTTGTGTTTTCCATTACATAACATTTAACGTAACTTTGCACTTTCGAAAAAACAACTATGGATTACGCAGAAAATATATTAGGTACAATAGGAAACACACCATTGGTTAAAATGAACAAACTAGTGGAAGACTTACCTTGTTTAGTACTCTCAAAATACGAAACTTTTAACCCAGGAAATTCCGTTAAGGATCGAATGGCAGTGCAGATGATTGAGGATGCAGAAGCTGATGGTCGTCTAAAACCTGGAGGCACCATTATTGAAGGCACCTCAGGAAACACAGGAATGGGATTAGCACTTGCAGCAATTGTGAAAGGCTACAAGTGCATTTTTGTAATTAGCGATAAACAGTCTAAAGAAAAAATGGACATTCTTAGAGCAGTAGGCGCCGAGGTAGTGGTGTGTCCAACTGATGTGGAACCAACCGATCCGCGCAGTTATTATTCCGTTTCAAAACGATTAGGGCAAGAAACACCAAACTCCTGGTATGTTAATCAATACGACAATCTGAGTAACACCAAAGCCCATTATCAAAGTACAGGCCCTGAAATCTGGAAACAAACCGATGGTAAAATCACGCATTTTGTGGTTGGTGTGGGTACAGGTGGTACTATTTCTGGTGTTGGAAAATACCTAAAGGAACAAAACCCAAATATTAAGGTTTGGGGCATTGATACCTATGGTTCTGTATTTAAGAAATATCACGAAACAGGGATTTTCGATGAAAAGGAAATCTATCCTTATGTAACTGAAGGTATTGGTGAAGATATTCTACCAGAAAACGTTAATTTTGAAATCATAGATGGTTTTACCAAAGTTACCGATAAAGATGCTGCGGTTTACACCCAAAAATTAGCCAAGGAAGAAGGCATGTTTTTGGGGAATTCTGCAGGAGCAGCCATAAAAGGCGTACTGCAATTAAAAGAACATTTTAAACCCAACGATGTCGTCGTGGTTTTATTTCACGATCATGGCAGCCGTTATGTGGGCAAAATGTTTAATGATGATTGGATGCGTGAGAAGGGTTATATTGACTAAGGTATCAGGCTTTTGAAAGTCAAATTCAATTTTTTAAAACGTTAGAATTTGAAGGGTATGTGTTAATTTATTTGAATTAATTGTTGGACTTTGCGGTGATACAATTTGAATAACATCTTATTATAAGCGTTAAAAACCCATTATGGATTCGTATTTCGTCATTTTAGTAATTATAGGTGTCACATCGCTATTTGCAAGTTTTTTACCTATTCTACTAAAACGATTTAAAATAAGTTTTACGATTCCTCTACTACTTTTTGGTGGTATTCTCTATTATCTCAATACGCCATTACCATGGCCAGATCCTGTATGGCCTGTCGATCTTGCGCTTCGGTTTTCAGAATTAGTGGTAATTATTAGTCTAATGGTGGCAGGCCTTAAAATTGGACTCAATTATTCTTGGAAAGAATGGCGAAATCCATTGCGACTTCTAGGCATAACGATGCCATTATTTATAGTCGCCGTTTTTTTGATTTCATACAATATTTTAGGGTTTGAAGGACACGTAGCTTTATTGTTGGCAGCAGTTTTGGCACCAACAGATCCTGCATTGGCATCAGAAATTCAATTAAACAAAAAGCAATCAAAATCTGATAAAAATGTCGGAGTACAATATAATCTGACGGCCGAAGCTGGTCTTAACGATGGTTTAGCTTTTCCTTTTGTATTCTTAGCAATTATATGGTCGAAAAATGACACACTGCAAGCCGAACAATGGAAAGAATGGCTTAGTTTTTATGTGGTTTATAAAGTGGTCATTGGTGTTTTAGTAGGTATTGCTATAGGTTATGCTTATAGTTTTTTAACCCAAAAACTTTCTGAGCGGTTAGAGCGTAAAATTCATCAAGCTTTTGTGGCAATTTCATTAACGTTATTAGCGTATGGCATTGCAGAATTGTTGAAATCGTATGGGTTTATGAGTGTATTTTTTGCTGGTTTGTTTGCCAATTATCACCAACACACTGATGGACAAAAACATTTAAGTGATCCCAATCTGCACTTTATAACTAATGTCGAAAAATTCCTTATTGTTTTTTGGATGATATTCTTTGGAGGTTCCGTAGTGGCGGGTATTTTAAACTTTACTACCCTTCCTACAATTATTTTTAGTGTGCTGTTAGTAATTTTATTACGACCCATTTTAGGATACGTAGCACTGTTTGGAACAAATTTGAGCAAAAAGAAAAAATTGGCCATTTCGTTTTTCGGAATTAGGGGCATTGGGTCGGTATTCTATCTTACTTATGCCATAAAACACGGGGATTTTGAAAACCTTAATACGATTTACTCTATCGTAGCTCTGGTAATTTTGATATCTATTTTAGTGCACGGCATTTCAGTAAAACGGAGTACGGAAAAAATTGAGGATTAATTATGAATATCGAAGGTATCATAGGAACTGCAGCTGGAGTCTTTACGACCATAGCCGTATTACCTCAAATATATAAAGCGATTACAACTAAAAAAGTTAAGGATGTAAGTCCTTATATGTTCGTGATTTTATGTGTGGGCGTTGGTCTTTGGACGGTCTATGGCATTTTAAAAAATGATTGGCCCATCATCATCACCAATGGTATATCTTTTGTTTTTAATAGTATAATGCTTTATATCGTTTTTACGCAAAATGAAGATTAATCGTTTAGTAGAACAGAGTCTTTAATTCTTTTGATGGATCGATTCCATTTGTTGTAAACTTCGATAGGCTCAGGATAATTGGTCTCAGCCAACAGCTCAGGAAACAACCAAGGCGCATGAATTCTATCGTCATCTATACGCTTTAATTCTGGAATCCATTTGGCTATAAAATCATTGGCCTTGTACTTCAAACTTTGGTGCACAGGATTGGTATAGTAGATTTCAAAAGCCTGCATATGCCAATTCATCCAATTGGAGCTAACGTCGTAATCTATTAATCTACTTTCAAAATATGCGGCTCCCCAAGTCCAGTCAATATTTAAATCCCTTACAAAATAACTAGCGCAATTCACACGACCACGATTACTCATGTAACCAGTTTGGTTAAGTTGGCGCATATGGGCATCGATAAATGGAATTCCGGTTTTACCGCTCTCCATCTTTCAAATTTTTTAGTGTCATTTTCAAAATCAATGGTTTTATTTTTATAACCTTTAGTGAAGAATATAGCATTGCCCATACGCATGCCTTTAAAGGTAAAATAATCACGCCAAACTAATTCAAAAACGAGCCACCACGTACTTTGGTTTTTCTTTATTTTCTCTTCATAATCTTTAATCGCTTCATAAATTAAGCGTGCAGATATACAGCCCAATGCCAAGTATGGAGAAAATTTAGAACTATAATCCATACCAATAGATTGATTGCGAGACCAACGATAACCTGTTAATAATTCAGATTCAAAAGTATAGTATCTTAAACGTTCCAAAGCCTTGTCTTCGCCACCTTCCAAATAAGGTTTGGCAGCTTCATATGCTTCCTTCGTGAAACCAAATAATTTATAATCTGGAAATTTGTTCGATGTTGCATCAGGATGTGCGTTAATATTTTCTGGTGCTTTAAAAGTTGGGCGTGGTGAGCTTTCCTTTGAAGTGGGAATGCGATACGCTTTGCTAGTTAAAGGAATATCCGCTATTGAAAACGGAATATCATCAATATGATAAAACGTTTTTCCCCAGTACAATTGAAAGTCGATATCTGGTAGGACGTTTTTCAAATTTCGAATGAGATCCTCTTCTTCCTTTGCATATTCTTGTTCGGCATAAATTGTTGAAATATGAAATATTTTAATAAGCTTCGGAATGTCAATAACAGCACCTCTATTGCCAATAATGAGATGTCCGTCAATAGCTTCGAGGTTTTTCTGAAGATTACTGATGGATTGCTCTAAAAACTTAAACCGATTAGTATTTGCTTTTTTAAAATCGAGGGGCAAATTTTCAAACCAAAAGGGTTCAACACTATAGCATAAAACAAGTTCATCGCATTCGGCGATGGCAGCACACAAGGCTTCGTTATCGTGTAATCTTAAATCATTTTTAAACCATACTAAGCCTGTTTTCATAATTTGAAATGTTGTTTTTTTTAGATCATTCGTCTTCCATTTTCTCTTTTTCTTCATCAATTTTTTCATCAACTTCATCTTCAGAAATTAAATGATGGTCTTCGTCTAAACCTATGATAGCAATGATATTAGTGACTGCATTGTAAAGCATTAAGATTACTGTAATCATCATGCCGCTAATAACTGAGGTTGAGCCAAGTGTAGTCCAATAAATAATTTTGTACCAGTTTGTTGGTACTTCATCTGATTCTATAATGGGTATATTAAAAAATTGAAATAAAATTAGCGCGGAAATAAATAGAATAACGTCGAATTTTGCAATGCTTAACACCTGTTTGTAATGCTTTTTTCTTAAGGTGTTCTTTGAACCAAAACTCACACTTAGTAATGTTAGAAGAAGGGCTAAAATAGTTGCGGAAGCCAAGACAATTGTATTGCAAAGCATGTTAAGACCGCTTAGCGAAACTTTTAACAAATGTTTTGCTTCGTAACCCGTAACATTACCTAAAAGAAATATACCTGCACCAGTAAATAATGTGGCAATGACACCTCCATAAATGGCGTTTTTATTACTTTTTAAAAAATCAAACATCGCTTGTATCTACGTCAGTTAACATTTCCCTCTCCATATCCAAATCTTCACTATTGTGAATAACAGAAATATCGCCAGTACTCTCAAAAATCACCGCTTTTACGTCATTAAACTTATGCACATTGGCTTCTCTTAATTTTGCTATTAGGTCATCCTTACCAATGTTGCAACGTTTCAATTTATTATAGAGGATTTTTCCATTGTACATAACCAATTGTGGCTTGTTGGTAAAGAGCTTTTTAAAGCTATCGTTTTTTCTAACCAAAAAAGAGAAGAGTGTCTGAAAAGCAATAATAGTTGCTAAAGCTATGGCACCTTTCATTAATGAATAATCGTTGTTCAAAATAATGGAAGCTAACACTGAACCTACAGCAATGGTCGATGCAAAATCGAAACTAGACATTTTTGCAAAAGTTCTAAGCCCAAATATTCTTGTGATAATAATTATTATCGAAAATATGCCTAGAACGGAAATGATTAACCAAATAGCGTCTTCAAAATTCATGATTCTTGTTTTTAGGAAATTTAGTTGAAAGGCAATTATAATGTTAATTCTTATGCTCGAAATGATAACTGATTTAGGCAACACTCTTAATGGTGAAATTCATTAAATTAAATGCGTCAATCATTCATTTAATGGAGTAAGGGAATTTTATTTAGTCCTTATATTTTTGACATATGGATTGAAGTGTTTCAATCATGAAAAGATTATATCAATTTTAATTAGATTTTAGACTGATGCCATTTGACACAATTATAACTGAAGATTTTCAAACGGAATTGGAATCTGAATATAAAACATTCATCTTGAAGCAAAAGCATCCTTGCATTATGGCAAAAACCGTTTTTTTACAAGAAAACTATCATTTAAAGATTTATGAAGATATAGAAAAAGAGACGTCGTTAAGCTCTTTAATGGATGATTTGAAAACATATATAAACCAATACAACTTTGATTCTAACACCTTTGAATCGTTCATCGCTGTTTTTCCGAATAACCATTTTGAAACCGAAATCGATTTTGAAAAATCCTTATGGCAAACCCTCCAAAAGTTACATTATTTAGACGATACGGAATGGGACGTAACGGTAAGTGAAAATCCTGAGGACACTAATTTTAGTTTTAGCCTTAATGGAAAAGCATTTTATATAGTTGGGCTGCATCCCAACAGTTCTCGCAAGGCAAGACAGGCACCATGCACTACCATTGTATTTAATTTACACTGGCAGTTTGAAAGGTTGCGAGAAATGGGAACCTATAAAACAGTGAAAAAACGAATACGAAAACGTGACAAAAAACTGCAAGGCACCATAAATCCTGTGCTAAAAGATTTCGGAAATGATTCTGAAGCCAAGCAGTATAGTGGAAGGGTAGTGGATTCCGACTGGAAATGCCCGTTTCAATCTAAATCCCAATGGGCATGAAAGCAGTGAATAAAATAGAAAGGCAAACAGCAAAAGCCTTTAAACTCAACAAAGGCGAAGTGCTAACGGTTATTGATCCCATGGGGCAACAAGTTAGCGATATGGTATTGTTCAATGCAAATGATTACAAAGAGAAATTATCTTCAGGCAAAACTATGGATTTTGAAGAGTCCATATTACTATCAACAGGGAATTTTCTGTGGAGCAACCGCTCACAAAAAATGGTTGAAATTAATGAAGATACCAATGGACGGAATGATTTTCTATTGGCACCATGCAGTAAGGAAACTTTTGAGATTATGTACAATTGTAAGGAAGAACATCCCAGCTGCCTCAATAATCTTTCAAAAAATCTAAAACCGTACGGCATTACAATTGATGATATCCCAACGGCATTCAATATTTTTATGAACGTTCAGTTTGATTCTGACGGAAAAATTTCAGTATTACCTCCAAATTCCATAGCAGGAGACTATGTTCAATTTGTAGCTCAAATGGATTTGTTGGTGTGCTTAACGGCATGTTCGGCAGAAGATAGTAATGGCGGTACATTTAAACCTATTCATTATACCGTTAAGACAATATAAAACAGCGTCAAAAAAAAATCAACCGAGACATATCGGTTAATTTTTTTTTGTCGAGCAGTTTAATTCTGTTGTGCCCAATCTCTATACATACCATATTGTATTTCGTTGAGAATGGAGTTGAGATGTTTACCTTCTTCTCTTCGGATGTCTTCTGCGGTCATTTTCGAATTGCCGTTGCTCAAATCATCACGAACCGCTTTTATACTCGCTTCAAATTTTCTTTGTTGTGCTTCGGTCATTTCCAATTCCTTCATCATTTTTTGTGTTCTGGCATCAAAATCGCGAATAGTGCTAGAGGTATTGCGTTCTACATTTGAGCGCTTATCATTTTTCTCTGCAGTGTCATTATTAGAAGAATAGCTCTTTTTTGAAGTTGGTTTTTTATAGGCTGTATATAAAAGCGAGGCACTGGTCGCTAAAATTGAAAGGCCAATAATATTTTTTAAAATTTTCATGATATCTTATTTTTAGTTTATAGCCGTAAGATAATCTTTGATGATGGTAAATGTGTACTTATTTAAATGCAATATTGTCTCATTTACTGATTAAACTAATTTTTAATTTTCTCATATTAAACTTTGCAAATCGATAATTTTTATGCGTCAAAAAATCATTGAACTGAGGTAATGGAACAACTCATTCTATTCTAATTTTAGTCTGAATTAATAAATTAAAAAACATATATATTATGAAAGATTTAAAAGGATTATTTGAGCATCAACTAAAGGATTTGCACAGTGCGGAATCTCAATTGGTGAATGCCTTACCAAAAATGGCACAGAAAGCTTCTAATTCTAAATTGAAAGATGCGTTTGAGGATCATTTAAAAGAAACAAAGGATCACAAACAGCGCCTAGAGGATATTTGTAATGAATTGAATGTTAAACCAACAGGTGAAAAGTGCAAAGCTATGGAAGGCCTAATCAAGGAAGCTGAAGGTTTTATGGACGAAGCAGATAACGATGATGTTATGGATGCAGGTCTTATTGCCGAAGCACAGCGTGTAGAACATTATGAAATTTCTGGTTATGGAACGGCAGTAAGATACGCCAAGGAATTAGGGCACAGTGATATTGCGTCTAAATTACAGAAAACATTGGATGAGGAATACAATGCTGATAATAAATTAGATAAATTGGCAGAACACAGATTAAATGAAAAAGCGAAGTAGATAGGCTGTATTGTTTCAATTTAAAAGATATAACTTATCTAAATTTAAAACCAGAGTACTTAGTGACTCTGGTTTTATTTTTTAATCTAAATTATCGTATAGTGTAGTCACGGAGTACTCAATTAGAAAATTATTACTTTTGATTTCTAAGAAAAGCTTTCTTTCGAAACAAATGTCTATTTTAGTACATGCAAGAAGATTTCCTTCACTATATCTGGAAACATAAAGCCTTTGATTCGTCTCACTTAAAAACGACGAAGGGAGACCTTATTAGAATATCGAATTTAGGGCAGCATAACCATAATGCTGGTCCGGATTTCTTTAATGCACAACTCAGTATTGCTGAACAGTTTTGGGCAGGGAATGTTGAGATTCATATAAAATCTTCAGATTGGTATGTGCATCATCACGAAACCGATAAAGCGTATGATAATGTGATTCTTCACGTGGTTTGGGAACACGATACCGAAATTTTTAGACAAGATAATTCTGAAATTCCAACCTTGGAATTGAAACACTATGTCGATAAGAACTTAATCCATAACTATCAAAAACTTATACGATCCAAAACTTGGATCAACTGCGAAACGAGTTTTTCTGAAGTTGATGATTTTCTACTCAATAATTGGTTAGAACGCTTATATATAGAACGCTTAGAGCGAAAATCTGAAACCATTCAACAATTGCTTAAAGCATCCAATAACGATTGGGAGGCGGTCTTGTTTCAAATGTTACTAAAGAACTTCGGACTAAAAGTGAATGGGGAACCGTTTCTCAGTTTAGCGAATTCCATAGAATTTTCTGTCGTGCGGAAACTTCAAAATGATGTTTTGGATTTGGAAGCGCTGCTTTTTGGGCAATCAGGCTTGCTTTCAGAGGAGCAAATTGAAGAGGCGTATTATACCAATTTGAAGCATCGCTATGGATTTTTAAAACAGAAATTCAATCTGGATAGTCATGGTGTCTTGCCTTTACAATTTTTTAGGTTAAGACCACCAAATTTCCCGACCATTCGACTGTCGCAATTTGCAAATTTATACAGTTTGGAGCAGAACTTGTTTTCAAAAATAATACAATTCAACACGCGAGATGAGTTTTATGATTTTTTCAATTTGGGCGTTACTGGTTTTTGGAGATCGCATTATACGTTTGGTAAATCCTCGAAAGTATCTAAAAAAACCTTGACTAAATCATTCATCGATTTACTCATCATCAATACGTTAATTCCACTTAAATTCAGTTATGCAAAGGCGCAAGGGAAAACGGTGGAAGATGAGGTGTTTCAACTCATAAAAGAACTTAAAATTGAGAATAATAGTATTGTCTCTAAATTTTTGGATTTAAAACTTATTGAAAAAAACGCTTTAAATTCTCAGGCCTTGCTGGAGTTAAAGCAAAACTATTGTGATAAAAATAAATGCTTGCAATGTGCCATTGGAAATAGTTTAATTGTGAAAAATAACTAAATTGCAATATGAACTGGTTCTATAGGCTATTATTGTATTTTCAAAAACGAGGCTATTACGTTTGTCAGCGTATTGCGGACCGTTTAGGTATAAGGGCAAAAATTGTAAGAACTTCTTTTATGTACCTGACTTTCGTAACTGTTGGCTTTGGGTTTGCTTTATATTTATTCTTGGCGTTTTGGATGCGAATTAAAGATATTATTTACACTAAACGCTCTTCGGTTTTCGACTTATAATTATATTAGTATTGCATGGATAACCCACTTTTAAAACTTTATAGATCAAAGATATACACCGCCATATTAATGCTGGTTTTACTATTGGCAATAGGTTTTTTGGGCTATAGGTTTATTTCTGGTTACGAATGGCTCGATGCAATCTACATGACGGTCATCACCATTACTACAGTCGGTTTCGCAGAGGTAAATCCATTGGATACAGAATCTAAAATTTTTACTATTTTTCTGATTTTAGCAAGTGTCGTTATCGTAGGATATGCCTTGTCCATTATTACAGAATTCATTTTGAGTAGAAATAATATTGAAGACATAAAACAACGTAAGATGCAAAAGAAAATAGATGCCATGACAAACCATATTATAATATGTGGTTATGGACGAAACGGAAAGCAAGCGGCTAAAAAATTATTGGCCTACGAAAAACCATTTATTATCATTGAGCGCGATAAGGACGTTATTGAGAAATTTCAAGATGATGATGTTTCTTTTGTTTTTGGTAATGCCAGCGAAGACGAAATCTTATTATTGGCAGGAATTGATAGGGCAAGCACACTGATTTGCGCTTTGCCAAGTGATGCCAATAATTTGTTTATTGTGTTGTCTGCCAGACAGATTAATCCTAAGTTATCCATAATCAGTAGAGCCTCCGAGGAAACGTCGTATAACAAATTGAAATTAGCAGGTGCCAACAATGTTATTCTTCCAGATAGAATAGGAGGCGACCACATGGCATCTTTAGTGGTGATTCCAGATTTGGTTGAGTTTATAGATAATTTGGGAATTGTAGGCGAACGCAACATCAATATCGAAGAAGTAAAAGTTGAACAATTGTATAACGCTTCCGAAGAAAGAACAATCAGGGACTTGGATTTAAGAAAAAAAACAGGTTGTACGGTGATTGGTTTTAAGGATGATAAAGGTGAATATATCGTCAATCCCGAAGCTGACACGAAATTAATACCAGGTTCTAAAATTATTGTTCTAGGTCGCCCAGAACAGATTCAGAAATTAAATTCTGAATATGATATTGTCTAACTCATATAGCCATTTTAACGCATCAAACTTTAAAAGTTCAATATTTTTTAGCATCTTGTCAACTTTATTAACCAAAACTAACTAATAACTACACTTATGAAGAAATATCTTCTTATTCTTTTCACACTTATATTGCCCTTATCGATTATGGCTCAAGAGCCTGTTTCAGAAGAAACGACCTCTCAAAAAATTGATAAAAATTTCAAGAAATATACAGGTTGGTTTGTAGATGGTATTTTTTGGGAAATTCCGTTTGGCGAAATTGAAGAGGAAGTTGTTTTAAACACCGCTTCTGAGGATATTCAGGCATTTAAAAAAGAGATTAAAAACGATACGGTTTATTTTAGTGAAATAAAAATGCCCAGCGTAAAGGTGGCGCAGAGTCTTGCAATTAAAACGGGACAAAATATTTATGTGAAAGATGAGGCGACTATTGCTATTCCGCAAGCATCGTTAAATAATACAAACGAGATTGTGCTTATCGCAAAAACACCATACATAAGTATTCCTTGGGTATTGATTGTTTTGATTGGCGGCGCATTGTTCTTTACCATTTATTTTAAATTCATAAATGTTACGGGCTTTGGTTTGGCCATTAGAGTTGTTAGAGGTAAATATGAGGATATAGAGAAACATGGCGCAAACACATTATATGGTGATGATGCCGTAACTGTAACAGATGATGGGAAATTAATTGATACAAACAAATCACAGGCAGATACCTTATATGGAGATAGTACACCAAACGAGGGCGAAGATCTTCCTGAGACCATAAGGGATGAAGGTGCAGATGGAGAAGTGTCACACTTTCAGGCTTTAACAGCTGCTTTATCCGCAACTGTAGGTTTAGGTAATATTGCCGGTGTAGCCGTTGCTTTATCTATTGGTGGACCTGGTGCAACATTTTGGATGATTGTTGCAGGACTTTTAGGAATGGCATCAAAATTTGCGGAATGTACATTGGGTGTAAAATATAGAGATGTTGGTGAAGATGGAACCGTTTATGGCGGACCAATGTATTACCTTACTAAAGGGCTTAAGTCTAAAGGAATGGGTGGCTTTGGTAAATTTTTAGCAGTAGTATTTGCTATTTTTGTAATTGGTGGTTCCTTTGGAGGCGGAAACATGTTTCAGGCCAACCAAGCAGCGGCTCAATTTGTTAAAGTATTCGATTTAGATCCCGCTTCTAATGCAGGACTTTATTTTGGTCTTGTGATGGCGGTTCTTGTTGCTGTAGTTATCATTGGTGGTATTAAGCGTATAGCTAAAGTAACAGAAAAGGTAGTGCCTTTTATGGCTGGAATCTATGTGTTAGCGTCTTTAATAATTCTTGGTGCTAATTTTACTTTAATAGACGATGCCTTTGCGTTGATTTTTGAAGGTGCATTTTCAGGACTGGGAATAGCAGGTGGATTGATAGGAGTTATGATTCAAGGTATTAGAAGAGGTGCATTTTCAAATGAAGCAGGTGTGGGTTCTGCTGCCATTGCGCACTCCGCTGTTCGTACAAAATATCCGGCTTCAGAAGGGATTGTAGCGCTTTTAGAACCTTTCGTAGATACCGTTGTGATTTGTACAATGACCGCTTTGGTTATCGTAATTACAAATTTTGATGGTGGCTTTATGGAATATGGAGTAGAGATTAAAGAAGGTGTAGAAATTACAGCTACGGCTTTTGATTCTGTAATTCCACATTTCTCAGTCATTCTTACCATTGCTGTGATCTTATTTGCGTTTTCAACTATGATTTCTTGGTCTTACTACGGTATGCAAGGTTGGGTGTATTTATTTGGAAAGGGTAAAGTCTCTGATTTAGCCTATAAAATATTGTTTTTATTCTTCGTAGTTGTTGGAGCGTCAATTAGCTTAGGTGCTGTAATTAACTTTTCAGATGCCATGATTTTTGCCATGGTTGTGCCTAATATTATAGGTGTCATTATCCTATCTCCAATTATTAAGAAAGAATTAGCTAAATATTATAAAGCCATTAGCGTAAAAGAAGAAGCCATTGATGAAGGCGCTGATGATCTCAATGAAGTTTTATAGAAAGAAACCTATTTTCAATTACGTGTTTTTTCATTGGAATGCTCAATTTTAATAGGGATAATAGCTTTAAGGTTTTGAAAACCTGAAAGGTCTAAAAATTAAAGCCTAAAAAAATATTTAAGACATTCGACTTGTAGCAGTGTTTAAGTTGATTTTGAATTTTAGAAATTGCAGCCCAAGAGTGTATGTAAAATAAAAAATTATTTTATCGGTTAAGGACCAAAGAGTCTAGTATGTTGATTCTATAAGCGCAGCGGTCTCGACTCTAAAAAATAAATATCAAATATATGAAATCCTATTTCCAGTTTTCTAACAAACAACGGAATGGGATTTTTTTATTGTTGGCAATAGTTGTGCTGCTACAATGCGTATATTGGTTTGCTCCAAAAATCTTCGCCAGTGCAAAAGAAGATTTTCCCGAAAATAAAGATGAAGTAGAAACCTTTAGGAACCAATTGGACTCATTGCGTTTGGTTGAAATAGAAAATAAGAAACCTAAAATCTATCCATTCAATCCAAATTATATTACCGATTATAAAGGGTACACTTTAGGAATGACCAATGAAGAAATTGATAGACTTCATAAATTTAGGGCAACTAACCAATGGGTGAATTCTGCCAAGGATTTTCAGAAGGTAACCAAAGTCACGGATTCATTTTTAGCTACAATTTCGCCTTATTTCAAATTTCCAGATTGGGTCACGAATCCGAAACCAAAATCTCAAGGTTACAGTAATTCCTATTCAAACTCTAGAAAGCCTAAAACCTATCAGCAGAAAATAGATTTAAATAAAGCCACGGCAAGTCAACTGAGAAAAGTCTATGGTGTAGGCGAAAAATTGTCGGAACGTATCATCACATACCGAAATAAATATAAAGGTGGATTTATCTCAGATATCCAACTGAGCGAGGTTTATGGGTTGTCGCCAGAAGTTATCGAGCGCATTCAAAACGACTTTACTGTTAAGACACCAAGAGCAATTACCAGGTTCAATCTCAATACGGCTACTAGAGATGAATTGGTCACTATTCAATACATCGGTTATGACGTTGCGAATAACATAATTGAAGAACGAACGCTAAGGGATGGCTTTAAATCCTTGGAAGAATTAACAAAAGTTGAAGATTTTCCCATCAAGAAATTCGAGATAATTAAGTTATATTTGCATTTATGAACTTATCTTGACTATTAGTTTTCAACCGAAAAGTTTCGCTTTTGTGCTGTAATGAAGGTGGTTTTTCTCAACATAGCATCGCTACGTTTATAAAAATCAGCGAAAGTAGAGTGCAAAATGATAATTTTGCAGGGAAAAGTAATAGTCGAGATGAGTTCTATTAACAAACAACAATTTATGTCTAACTTATATTTTACGGAAGAACACAATTTATTCAGGGAAAGCCTTAGGGAATTCTTAAAAAAAGAAGTCGTGCCACATATTGATAAATGGGAAGAAACAGGTCATATAGAACGTTTCATCTGGAAAAAATTTGGAGATATGGGTTATTTTGGGTTAGCAACACCCGAAGCTTATGGTGGGCTGGATTTGGATTTGTTCTATACTGTAATTTTTCTTGAAGAAATGCAACGCATCAATTCTGGTGGCTTTGCGGCGGCAATGTGGGCACATGCTTATTTAGCAATGACGCATCTGAACAAGGAAGGTAATCATGAGCAAAAAGAAAAATATTTAACACCAAGTGCTTTAGGTGATGCCATAGGCTGTCTTTGTATTACGGAGCCATTTGGAGGAAGTGACGTGGCAGGTATGCGAACAACGGCCGTAAAAAAAGGGGATACTTACGTAATCAATGGTTCTAAAACCTTTATAACCAATGGTGTTTATAGTGATTATTTGGTGGTTGCGGCTAAGACCAGTCCTGAATTAGGAAACAAGGGCATTAGTATTTTTATAATGGACAGGGATACACCAGGTATTTCAGCCACAAAATTAGACAAGTTAGGTTGGAGAGCTTCGGATACTGGAGAAATTGCTTTTGACAATGTGGTCATTCCGGCTTCAAACTTAATGGGAGAAGAAGGTCAAGGTTTTCCGTACATCATGCAACATTTTTCTTTAGAAAGGTTGATCATGGGCGTGAATGCCCATGCAAGAGCGGAATATGCTTTAGAATATGCCAAACAATATATGTCTGAAAGAACAGCTTTCGGAAGAACCATCGATAAATTTCAAGCCTTAAGGCATACTTATGCGGATTGCGAAACACAAATGGAAATTTGTAAGCAATTCAATTATTATGTAGCAAAACGATTGGATATGGGAGATTATGTTGTGAAAGAAGCGACCATGTCTAAACTACAATCTACAAAAATGGCAGATGATGTTATTTACCAATGTCTTCAGTTTTTAGGAGGTTATGGTTATATGGAAGAATATCCATTGGCGCGTATGTCAAGAGATAGTCGATTAGGGCCAATTGGTGGTGGTACTTCTGAAATCCTCAAGGAAATCATTGCTAAAATGGTAATTGATGAAAAGGATTACAAGCCGGCTACATAGTTTATTTTAAAATATAGTTATCCAAAATCCTGCCATTGAGTGGGATTTTTTTTTGTTCAAAATTCAATATTAATCCTAGCTTATAGTTATATTTAAGTCCGAATTATGTATTGGAACATTGTTATGAAGTTTCTAGCTGGAATAAATTTTCTAATACATGTTTCGGATTGTGGTCCACCAAACAAATCGAATGAGTCTTAAAGCCTTTTCAGAGTATTTATTATTGGAGAAGACGTATTCCAAACATACTGTTTTAGCTTACACTCGTGATATCGAAAATTTTCAAAACTTTCTAAATCTAAATCACGATTCTCAAGATTTAGGAGAAGTTGGCTATTCTGAAATCAGACAATGGATTGTAGAATTGGTAGATAGCGATATTTCCAATCGAACTATAAATAGAAAAGTTTCTTCATTAAACACCTACTATAAATTTTTACTCAAAACCGAAGATGTTCGGGTTAATCCCTTAAAACAACACAAGGCATTAAAAGTAGGTAAAAAGGTGCAACTGCCTTTTTCGGAACAAGAATTGAAAACCGTTTTGGAAGACGCTATCGAAGTCAATGATTTTGAAAGTGCTAGAAATCATTTCATTATTGAATTGTTTTATGCCACAGGAATTAGACGTATTGAACTCGTAAATTTGAGGCTAGTAGATATAGATAAAGGAAATAACCAAATAAAGGTATTAGGTAAAAGAAATAAGGAAAGATATATTCCCTTAATAGATTCGTTATCCAAGTCCCTAAACTGCTATTTAAATTATCGAAAGAATTTACCTATAATTGAAGACAGGGAGATATTATTTTTAACAAAAAAAGGTCTTAAAGTTTACGAAAAGCTTGTTTACAGAATAATAAATAAGTATTTTAGTCAAGCATCTACGAAGGCAAAATGCAGCCCTCATGTATTAAGGCATTCGTTTGCAACGCACTTGTTAAACCAAGGTGCGGATTTGAATACAGTAAAAGAACTTCTTGGACATACAAGTTTAGCGGCAACCCAAGTGTATACACATAACAGTATAACCGAGTTAAAAAAGGTACACGCTAAAGCACATCCAAGAAACCAACCCTAGCTCACTTCGCTATAGTAATATCAATACGAAGTCCGAAAGCGTTGGTTTAATATTTATAAGTCTGTGTTGAAAAAAATTAACACACATGTCTAACTTAAACTAATAGTATATGAAACATTCATAACATAACATTTCAATAATTAGGAAATGTCATTGTGAAGGTTGCATAAGACCAATTATAAACCATTAAATATAATCACATGAAAGTAAACACTCAATCCGTAAATTTTACAGCAGATAGTAAGTTGATAAATTTTATTCAGAAGCGTATGGATAAATTGGATATGTTTTATGATAAAATAATTCAATCCGATGTATATTTAAAAGTTCAGAAAACAAGTGATAAGGAAAATAAAATATTTGAAGTTAAATTAAATGTGCCAGGAGATAGTTTTGTTGTAAAGAAGCAATGTAAAACATTTGAAGAAGGTGCTGATGCGGCTATTGCCTCTTTGGGAAGACAGATTAAAAAGCGAAAAGAAAAATTAAGAGCACATAGTTAAATAAAATTTTTAAAAAAATGTTTTGATTAAATAAATAAAACATTACATTTGCAGTCCGTTAGAAATAGCGGACTTTTTTTAAGCCGATTTTCGACAGTAAAAGAGTAAGAAAAAGCCGATGTAGCTCAGCTGGCTAGAGCAGCTGATTTGTAATCAGCAGGTCGTGGGTTCGAGTCCCTCCATCGGCTCTTAAATTGAAATATTGAGGAGGTAATAATTTTAAGGTCTGAATTAAGGCTTTTAAAATTAAATGGGGTGAGAAGTCTATGCTGAGCATAGCCGAAGTAAGTCCCTCCATCGACTCTAAATTCCTTCTAAAGAAGGGTCTCAGATTTATAAACTTGAGAGCGTTAATTGAAATTATTGTTTTTGGAATTTTAGAATTTTAAAAACTATTTGGGGAGATACTCAAGCGGCCAACGAGGACAGACTGTAAATCTGTTGGTTTCACCTTCGCAGGTTCGAATCCTGCTCTCCCCACAAATTGAGCTTATTGCTGAAAGAGGATCTTCGCAGGTTCTCCTGACGCTTCGGGACTGCTCTCCCCACAAAGAATTTTTTATAAGAAGTTGTCAAAAGCTCGCTTTTGTAAAACTGCGTTAAAAAATTCTTTGGATTGGGTCACCAATCCAGGATCACTGAGCAGAGCGATGTAATCCTTCTTAAGAATAAAATTTGGATAAAAGCTGAAATGCTTTTAAACTGAAATTTTTATTGGATAGAGGATTTAGCTCGATAGAGTAATCCAATTAAAACATGAAAATTTGAAATATTGAAACCTTTCAAAATGTAAAAATTTTGATAAAATGCGAGAGTAGCTCAGTTGGTAGAGCGTCAGCCTTCCAAGCTGAATGTCGCCGGTTCGAACCCGGTCTCTCGCTCAAAAGAGCGAAGAACGTGAGAGAAGTTTATGCTGAGCGTTGTTGAAGTAAACCCGGTCTCTCGCTCTAAAATTCCTGCGAAGGCAGGAATCTCATTCTTCGCGATGAGGACTTAAACACTTTACGCCGGTGTAGCTCAGGGGTAGAGCGTTTCCTTGGTAAGGAAGAGGTCACGAGTTCAAATCTCGTCATTGGCTCTTTTTCTGAGATCAGAAAAAAAATAACAATTGAACACTAATTATTAAATAAGATTAAAATAAATTAAACATGGCAAAGGCAACTTTCGATCGTTCAAAACCACACTTAAATATTGGTACTATTGGACACGTAGATCACGGTAAAACAACTTTAACTGCTGCTATTACTAAAGTATTAGCTGATGCAGGTTTATCTGAAGCAAGATCATTTGATCAAATTGATAATGCACCAGAAGAAAAAGAAAGAGGTATAACAATTAATACTTCTCACGTAGAATATGCAACTGCAAATCGTCATTATGCTCACGTTGACTGTCCAGGTCACGCGGATTACGTAAAGAACATGGTTACAGGTGCTGCTCAAATGGATGGTGCTATCTTGGTTGTTGCTGCAACAGATGGTCCTATGCCACAAACTCGTGAGCATATCTTACTTGGTCGTCAGGTAGGTATTCCTCGTATGGTTGTATTCATGAATAAAGTGGATATGGTTGATGACGAAGAATTACTAGAATTGGTTGAAATGGAAATCAGAGATTTGTTATCATTCTACGAATATGATGGTGACAATGGTCCTGTAGTAGCAGGTTCTGCTTTAGGTGCACTTAACGGTGAACAAAAGTGGGTTGATACTGTAATGGAATTGATGAAGGAAGTTGATGCTTGGATTGAAGAGCCTGTTCGTGATATGGATAAGCCTTTCTTAATGCCTATTGAAGATGTATTCTCAATTACAGGTCGTGGAACTGTTGCAACTGGTCGTATTGAAACTGGTGTAGCTAACACAGGTGATCCAGTTGAGATTATCGGTATGGGTGCTGAGAAATTAACATCTACTATTACTGGTATCGAGATGTTCCGTCAAATATTAGATAGAGGTGAAGCTGGTGATAACGCTGGTATCTTATTAAGAGGTATTGAGAAGTCTCAAATCTCTAGAGGTATGGTAATTACTAAGCCAGGTTCTGTTACACCACACGCTAAGTTTAAAGCTGAGGTTTACGTTCTGAAAAAAGAAGAAGGTGGACGTCATACTCCATTTCATAATAACTACCGTCCTCAGTTCTACGTACGTACAACTGACGTAACTGGAAATATCCAATTACCTGATGGAGTAGAGATGGTAATGCCTGGAGATAACTTAACAATTACAGTTGAGTTGATACAACCAATTGCAATGAACGTAGGTTTACGTTTCGCTATCCGTGAAGGTGGTAGAACAGTTGGTGCTGGTCAGGTTACTGAGATTTTAGACTAAATCAAAATAGTTAAATAAATAATTAAGGTGTCTCGATATTTCGGGACGCCTTGATTATTGTTTACGGGTTTACCTGCCTGCAGTAGGCAGGGCTCAGAACTGAGCGCTATAAAAACTAGTAAATTATAATATTTAAAGCCATAGTTTTAATTAAGAAATTATAGCTTTTCTACGGGTTTAGCTCAGTTGGTAGAGCACTGGTCTCCAAAACCAGGTGTCGTGAGTTCGAGTCTCTCAACCCGTGCTAAATAAAAATAAGCTTCATTTAAGCTTTAATAATAAAGAATCAAATGGCAGGATTAATCACATATATAAAGGAATCGTTTGAAGAGTTAAAGAATAACGTGTCTTGGACACCTTGGCCAGAAGCTCAAAAGTTAACAGTTATTGTTGCTGTGTTTTCAATTATATTTTCATTGGCCATTTGGGGAGTTGATACTGTTTTTAGTAGAGCGGTTAAGGCTTATTTTGAAATGATTCACTAACAATTATACAAGAAGAAGATGTCTGATAAAAAATGGTATGTTGTTAGAGCGGTAAGCGGTCAAGAGAATAAAATCAAAAGCTATATTGAGAATGAGATTTCAAGATTAGGTTTAGAAGATTTTGTTGATCAAGTCTTAGTGCCAACAGAAAAAGTAATCCAAATTCGTAACGGAAAGAAAATAAACAAAGAGAAAGTTTATTTTCCGGGTTACATTATGGTTCAAGCGAATTTAAGTGGTGAGATCCCTCACATTATTAAATCAATTACAAATGTTATTGGTTTCTTAGGTGAAACAAAAGGTGGTGACCCTGTACCTTTAAGACAATCTGAAGTAAACAGAATGTTAGGAAAAGTAGATGAATTGTCTGTTGAAGCTGATGCTAACGTAGCGATTCCATTTACAAAAGGGGAAACTGTAAAAGTTATCGACGGACCATTCAATGGTTTTGATGGCACCATCGAAAAAATTAATGAAGAAAAGCGTAAGCTTGAGGTAATGGTTAAGATTTTCGGAAGAAAAACACCATTGGAGTTAAGTTATATGCAAGTAGAAAAAGTATAATAATTGTTACATAAAGAGCGATTTATCTATGCTTCCATTATAGATAATCGTAATAAACATTAAGAAATGGCAAAAGAAATAGACAAAGTAGTTAAGCTACAAGTTCGGGGAGGTGCTGCGAATCCATCGCCACCGGTAGGACCCGCTTTAGGTGCCGCTGGAGTAAATATCATGGAGTTCTGTAAGCAGTTTAATGCGAGAACACAAGATAGACCAGGTAAAGTATTACCTGTGGTAATTTCGGTTTTCAAAGACAAATCATTTGACTTTGTAATCAAAACTCCACCAGCAGCAGTACAATTATTAGAAGCGGCCAAAGTAAAGAAAGGATCAGGAGAACCAAACCGACGTAAAGTAGCAAAAGTAACTTGGGATCAAGTTAAAGCGATTGCTCAAGACAAAATGGTAGATTTAAATGCCTTTGAAATCGGATCAGCTATGAAAATGGTTGCCGGTACAGCAAGATCGATGGGTATCACTGTTAAAGGAGGAGAAGCTCCAAACTAAATTTTTTAGAAATGGCAAGATTAACAAAGAAGAAAAAAGAGGCACAAGCAAAGGTAGATAATAATAAAATTTACTCTTTAGAAGAAGCTTCAGCATTACTAAAAGAGATTACATATACAAAGTTTGATGCTTCTATCGATTTAGCAATCAGATTAGGTGTAGATCCACGTAAAGCCAATCAAATGGTTCGTGGTGTAGTTTCGTTACCACACGGTACAGGTAAAGATATGAAGGTTCTTGCACTTGTAACTCCAGATAAAGAAGAAGAAGCTAAAGAAGCTGGCGCTGATTATGTAGGGTTAGATGAATACTTACAGAAAATTAAAGATGGTTGGACGGACGTTGACGTTATCGTTACTATGCCAAGCATCATGGGTAAGTTAGGACCGTTAGGTAGAGTATTAGGACCAAGAGGTCTTATGCCAAACCCTAAGACAGGAACAGTAACTATGGACGTAGCTAAAGCAGTTGCAGAAGTAAAAGCTGGTAAGATAGATTTTAAAGTAGATAAAACAGGAATTGTACATGCGCCAATAGGTAAAGCTTCATTTAGTGAAGATAAGATTGTGGGCAATGCAAAAGAATTATTATCTACAATCATGAAGTTAAAGCCAACTGCTTCAAAAGGGGTTTATGTAAAGAGCATTTATATGTCCAGCACCATGAGTCCAAGTATAGCAATTGACACAAAAATAGGATAGTAGTTAAACTTAGAATATTATGACAAGAGAAGAAAAATCCCAAGTAATTGAAGAGTTGACTGCTCAATTAGCAGATAATACAAATATCTATTTAACAGATATTTCTGGATTAGATGCAGTAGCGACTTCAAATTTAAGAAGAGCGTGTTTCAAGTCTAACATTAAGTTAGCCGTGGTTAAGAATACACTTTTAGAGAAAGCAATGGCTGCATCGGACAAAGAATTCGGTGACTTACCAACGACTTTAAAAGGTAATACATCAGTAATGTATTCTGAAACAGGAAACGCACCAGCCAAAGTAATTAAAGAATTCCGCAAGAAATCTGAAAAGCCTTTATTAAAAGGAGCTTTCATTGAGGAGTCTATTTACATTGGCGACGATTTACTAGATGCATTAGTAGATATTAAGTCGAGAGAAGAACTTATTGGCGACATTGTAGCATTGTTACAGTCTCCAGCTAAAAACGTTATCTCTGCGCTTAAATCTAGTGGTGGAACCATCGCAGGTATCGTTAAAACATTATCCGAAAGAGAAGGATAATAGAATAAGCACACACAATAGAAAATTAAATTATAACACACATTATTAAACATTAGAAAAATGGCAGATTTAAAAGATTTCGCGGAACAATTAGTTAACCTTACAGTAAAAGAAGTTAACGAATTAGCAACTATATTAAAAGATGAGTACGGTATTGAGCCTGCAGCTGCTGCTGTAGCTATGGCTGGTCCTGCTGCTGGTGGTGGAGAAGCTGCTGAGGAGCAAACTGAATTCGATGTTATCTTAACTGCTGCAGGTGGTTCTAAACTAGCTGTAGTAAAATTAGTTAAGGAATTAACTGGTTTAGGTTTAAAAGATGCTAAAGGTTTAGTTGATGATGCACCAAGCCCAATTAAGGAAGGTGTAGCAAAAGACGAAGCTGAAGCATTGAAAGCTCAGTTAGAAGAAGCTGGAGCAGAGGTAGAGCTTAAGTAAGCTTACTCATTCCAACAATTTAAGGTTTAGTTTTATCCCGCATTATTTGCGGGATAAGACCTAAACCATTTTGTGTATATAAGCGTTATATACATTATTTAGTTTTTATTTATTAAAATCTCGTTCATCAATGTTAGCAAAAAAGGCTGAAAGAATTAATTTCTCTTCTATTGTAAATAGAACAGATTACCCAGACTTTTTGGATATCCAAATTAAATCCTTCCAGGATTTTTTCCAATTAGAAACAAAGTCAGAAGAAAGAGGTACTGAAGGTTTGTACAACACCTTCATGGAGAACTTCCCGATAACAGACACGCGTAATCAATTCGTACTAGAATTTTTAGATTACTTTATTGATCCTCCAAGATATTCTATAGAAGAATGTATTGAAAGAGGGTTAACTTACAGTGTGCCTTTAAAAGCAAGATTGAAGTTGTATTGTACAGATCCAGAACATGAGGATTTCGAAACAATCGTTCAGGATGTATATTTAGGTACTATTCCTTACATGACACCGAGTGGTACATTTTGTATCAATGGTGCAGAACGTGTAGTGGTTTCTCAGTTACACAGATCGCCTGGTGTTTTCTTTAGCCAGTCTTTCCATGCCAATGGAACTAAATTATATTCTGCAAGAGTTATTCCTTTCAAAGGATCTTGGATAGAATTTGCTACAGACATTAACAGTGTAATGTATGCTTACATTGATAGAAAGAAAAAGTTACCTGTTACTACTTTGTTTAGAGCCATCGGTTTTGAGCGTGATAAAGATATTTTAGAGATTTTTGACCTTGCTGAAGAAGTTAAGGTTTCAAAATCTGGATTAAAGAAAGTTATCGGTCGTAAGTTAGCTGCTCGTGTATTGAATACATGGCACGAGGATTTCGTTGATGAAGATACTGGTGAAGTAGTATCTATTGAACGTAACGAAATTGTATTGGATCGTGATACTGAAATCGATAAAGATAATATTGAAGAAATTCTTGAAGCTGAAGTTAAAACGATTCTTTTACATAAAGAAAGTGCGCAACAAGGCGATTACGCAATTATTCATAATACCTTACAGAAAGATCCAACAAACTCTGAAAAAGAAGCTGTTGAGCACATCTACCGTCAATTACGTAATGCTGAGCCGCCAGATGAGGAAACCGCTCGTGGTATAATTGACAAATTATTCTTCTCTGACCAACGTTACTCTTTAGGTGAAGTAGGTCGTTACAGAATGAACAAGAAATTACAGTTAGATATTGGAATGGATAAGCAAGTGCTTACCAAAGAAGATATCATAACGATTATTAAATATTTAATTGAGCTTATCAACTCTAAAGCAGAGATTGATGATATCGATCACTTATCTAACCGTCGTGTGCGTACAGTAGGTGAGCAGTTATCTTCTCAGTTTGGTGTTGGTTTAGCACGTATGGCTCGTACTATTCGTGAGCGTATGAACGTTCGTGATAACGAAGTGTTTACACCAATAGATTTAATTAATGCTAAGACTCTATCGTCTGTTATTAATTCTTTCTTTGGAACGAATCAGCTATCTCAATTTATGGATCAAACGAATCCTTTAGCAGAGATTACGCACAAGCGTCGTCTTTCAGCATTAGGACCAGGTGGTTTATCTAGAGAAAGAGCAGGTTTCGAAGTACGTGATGTTCACTATACACACTACGGACGTTTATGTCCTATTGAAACACCAGAAGGACCAAACATTGGTTTGATTTCTTCTTTATCTGTATTTGCCAAAGTAAATGCAATGGGCTTCATTGAGACGCCTTACCGTAAAGTGGATAACGGTGTTGTAGATATTAAAAATGCACCAACATATCTAAGTGCCGAAGAGGAGGAAGATATGCTAATTGCGCAAGCAACAATTAAGGTTGATGACAAAGGAAAAATATTAGCAGATAAGATTATCTCTCGTCAAGAAGGTGATTTCCCTGTTATTGATCCTTCAAACGTTAACTATACCGATGTTGCGCCTAACCAAATTGCATCGATTTCAGCGTCATTAATCCCATTCTTGGAACATGATGATGCCAACCGTGCATTGATGGGATCTAACATGATGCGGCAGGCCGTTCCTTTATTACGTCCAGAAGCACCAATCGTTGGAACTGGTTTAGAGCGTCAAGTCGCATCAGATTCTAGAGTGTTGATTAATGCTGAAGGCGCTGGTACTGTTGAATATGTAGATGCTGAAAAAATCACTATTAAGTACGAACGTACAGAGGAAGCTGCAATGGTTAGTTTTGATAGTGACACAAAAACATATCCTTTAGTTAAATTCAGAAAAACAAACCAAGGAACTTCGATTAACTTAAAGCCTATTGTCGTAAAAGGTGATAAGGTTGTAAAAGGTCAAGTCCTTTGTGAAGGTTATGCAACCGAAAATGGTGAATTAGCACTTGGTAGAAATATGAAAGTAGCCTTTATGCCTTGGAAAGGGTATAACTTTGAGGATGCGATTGTAATTTCTGAAAAAGTAGTAAGGGAAGATGTATTTACATCTATTCATATCGATGAATATTCATTGGAAGTTAGAGACACCAAATTAGGTAACGAAGAATTAACTAACGATATTCCTAACGTTTCTGAAGAAGCAACTAAGGATTTAGATGAAAATGGAATGATTCGCATTGGTGCGGAAATCAAACCAGGTGATATCTTAATTGGTAAGATTACGCCGAAAGGGGAATCAGATCCTACGCCAGAAGAAAAGTTGCTTCGTGCCATCTTTGGTGATAAAGCAGGTGATGTTAAGGATGCGTCTTTAAAAGCATCTCCATCTTTAAATGGTGTTGTTATCGATAAGAAATTATTTGCGAGAGCAGTAAAAGATAAACGTAAGAGAGCACAAGACAAAGAAGATATTGAAAAGCTGGAAGATGCTTACGATAACAGATTCGATGATCTTAAAAGTATCGTTGTAGAAAAATTATTCAACATCGTTAACGGAAAAACAGCTCAAGGAATTTATAATGATTTAGGAGAGGAAATTATTCCAAAAGGTAAAAAATATACCTTAAAAATGTTAAATGCTGTGGATGATTATACGCATTTAACATCAGGAAAATGGACAACTGACGATCATACCAATGAACTTGTTGCAGATTTAATCCATAACTATAAGATTAAGGAAAATGATCTTCAAGGGTCTTTAAGACGTGAGAAGTTTACCATCTCTGTAGGTGATGAATTACCAGCTGGTATTATTAAATTAGCTAAGGTTTATATCGCTAAGAAACGTAAGCTTAAAGTAGGTGATAAAATGGCAGGTCGTCACGGTAACAAAGGTATTGTGGCTCGTATCGTTCGTCAAGAAGATATGCCTTTCTTAGAAGATGGAACTCCGGTTGATATTGTATTGAATCCACTTGGTGTACCGTCTCGTATGAATATTGGTCAAATCTATGAAACTGTTTTAGGTTGGGCTGGTAAAGATTTAGGAAGAAAGTATGCAACTCCAATTTTTGATGGTGCAACTTTAGACCAGATTAATGAATATACAGATGAAGCTGGTATTCCAAGATTCGGTCATACCTATCTATATGATGGTGGAACAGGTGATCGTTTCGATCAACCAGCAACAGTTGGTGTCATCTACATGATTAAACTGGGTCACATGATTGACGATAAAATGCACGCACGTTCCATAGGACCATACTCATTAATTACGCAACAACCATTAGGTGGTAAAGCACAATTTGGTGGACAGCGTTTTGGAGAGATGGAAGTTTGGGCACTTGAAGCCTATGGCGCATCAAGTACACTACGTGAGATCTTAACTGTAAAATCAGATGACGTGATTGGTAGAGCAAAAACTTACGAAGCAATCGTTAAGGGAGAGCCAATGCCAGAACCAGGATTACCAGAATCTTTTAATGTACTTATGCACGAATTAAAAGGTTTAGGATTAGATATTAGATTAGAAGAATAATTTTATAGTTGACAGTCTCAGTTTACAGTCGGCACAATTTGCTAACTGAAAACTGCGACTGCGACTGAATACTATAAAGAAATGGCAAGAAGACAAGATAAGAATACAGTACAGAAATTTAATAAAATTTCTATTGGTTTAGCTTCTCCAGAGTCTGTTTTAGCAGAATCTCGTGGAGAGGTATTAAAGCCAGAAACTATTAATTATCGAACTCACAAACCAGAAAGAGATGGTTTGTTCTGTGAGCGTATTTTTGGTCCAGTAAAGGATTTTGAATGTGCTTGTGGTAAATATAAAAGAATACGTTACAAGGGTATTGTTTGTGACCGTTGTGGTGTAGAAGTAACAGAAAAGAAAGTACGTAGAGATCGTGTAGGTCACATCAATTTAGTTGTGCCCGTAGCGCATATCTGGTATTTCCGTTCGTTACCAAATAAAATAGGTTACCTTCTTGGATTACCATCTAAGAAATTAGATATGATTATCTATTATGAGCGTTACGTGGTTATTCAACCCGGTATTGCCATGAATGCTGAAGGCGAACCAGTACAAAAAATGGATTTCTTAACGGAAGAAGAGTACCTAAACATTTTAGAATCTATTCCTCAAGAGAATCAATATTTAGATGATACAGACCCTAACAAATTCATCGCTAAGATGGGTGCTGAGTGTCTTATCGATTTATTAGCAAGAATTGATTTAGATCAATTGTCTTATGATTTAAGACATAAAGCTAATAACGAAACCTCTAAGCAACGTAAAACTGAGGCGTTAAAGCGTTTACAAGTTGTAGAGGCGTTTAGAGATTCAAATTTAAACAGAGAGAACAGACCAGAGTGGATGATCATGAAGGCTGTTCCTGTAATTCCACCAGAATTAAGACCTTTAGTGCCTTTAGATGGTGGTCGTTTTGCAACTTCAGATTTAAATGATTTGTATCGTCGTGTAATTATCCGTAACAATCGTTTGAAGCGATTGGTAGAGATAAAAGCACCAGAAGTGATTTTACGTAATGAAAAACGTATGTTACAAGAATCAGTAGATTCATTATTTGATAACACACGAAAGTCATCTGCTGTAAAAACAGATTCTAACAGACCATTAAAATCATTATCAGATTCACTTAAAGGTAAGCAAGGACGTTTCCGTCAAAACTTATTAGGTAAGCGTGTTGATTATTCTGCACGTTCTGTAATTGTTGTTGGACCAGAATTAAAATTATTTGAATGTGGATTGCCAAAAGGAATGGCAGCAGAGCTTTACAAACCATTTATCATCAGAAAGCTGATTGAAAGAGGTATTGTAAAAACGGTTAAATCTGCAAAGAAAATTATAGATAGAAAAGAGCCTGTAGTTTGGGATATCTTAGAAAATGTTTTAAAAGGACATCCAGTACTTTTAAATCGTGCTCCTACCTTACACAGACTTGGTATTCAAGCTTTCCAACCTAAGCTTATTGAAGGTAAGGCGATTCAGTTACACCCATTAGTATGTACGGCTTTTAACGCCGATTTCGATGGTGATCAGATGGCTGTGCATTTACCATTAGGACCAGAAGCGATTTTAGAATGTCAATTATTAATGTTGGCGTCACATAATATATTGAATCCGGCTAACGGGTCTCCAGTTACTGTACCTTCTCAGGATATGGTACTTGGTTTATATTATATGACTAAGTTGCGTAAAACGGATGAAAATTATACCGTTAAAGGTGAAGGTTTAACGTTCTACTCTCCTGAAGAAGTTACTATTGCTTACAATGAGAAGAAAGTGGACTTAAACGCTGGAATCAAAGTAAGAACTTACGATTTCAATGAAGAAGGTGAATTAACAAAACAAATTATAGAAACTACTGTAGGTCGTGTACTATTCAACGAAAAAGTACCAGCAGCAGCAGGTTATATCAATGAGGTATTAACTAAAAAGTCTTTAAGGGAAATCATTCATGGTGTCCTTAAAAAGACAAGTGTACCAGAAACGGCAGATTTCCTTGATGAGATTAAGACTCAAGGCTACAAGTTTGCATTTCAAGGTGGACTATCCTTTAGTTTAGGTGATATTATTATTCCTTCTGAAAAGCAAGGAATGATTGATGCAGCGAACAAAGAAGTTGATGGTATTATGGGTAACTATAATATGGGACTTATAACCAACAACGAACGTTATAACCAAGTTATTGATATCTGGACATCAACAAATGCAGAACTGACAGAATTGTCAATGAAGCGTATTCGTGAGGATCAACAAGGATTTAACTCGGTGTTTATGATGCTTGATTCCGGTGCAAGGGGTTCTAAAGAGCAGATTCGTCAGTTAACAGGTATGCGTGGATTAATGGCCAAGCCTAAGAAATCTACAGCAGCAGGTGGAGAAATTATTGAGAATCCAATTCTTTCTAACTTTAAGGAAGGATTGTCAATTTTAGAATACTTTATCTCTACGCATGGTGCACGTAAAGGACTTGCAGATACAGCTCTTAAAACGGCTGATGCTGGTTACTTAACACGTCGTTTGGTAGATGTTTCGCAAGATGTCATTGTATATGAAGAAGATTGTGGTACACTAAGAGGAATCGAAGTTTCTGCACTTAAGAAAAATGAAGAAATTGTTGAGAGCTTAGAAGGTAGAATCGTTGGTAGAACATCACTTAATGATGTTTACAATCCATTAACTGAAGAGTTATTGGTAGAAGCTGGTGGTCATATTAATGATATTATCGCTAAGAAAATTGGTGATTCACCACTAGATTCTATTGAGGTGCGTTCGCCTTTATCATGTGAAGCCAAAAAAGGTATCTGTGTGAAATGTTACGGTCGTAACTTAGCTACAGGTAAGATGGTACAACGTGGTGAAGCTGTTGGTGTAGTTGCGGCACAATCCATTGGTGAACCGGGAACTCAGTTAACATTACGTACATTCCACGTTGGTGGTATTGCAAGTAACATTTCGGAAGAGAATAAATTAACGGTGAAGTTTGATGGTATTGCAGAAATTGAAGATCTTAAAACTGTAAAATCTAAAGATAACGAAGGAAAAGAAGTTGATGTCGTTATTTCAAGAACGTCAGAGTTAAAGTTAATAGATACAAAAACAGGTATCGTCTTAAGTACTAACAATATTCCTTATGGTTCATTTATTTATGTGAAACCAGGAGATAAAGTTAAGAAAGGTGACGTTATATGTTCATGGGATCCATATAATGGTGTTATTATTTCAGAATTCGCTGGTAAAGTGAAGTATGAAAACATTGAACAAGGTGTTACTTACCAAGTAGAAATTGATGAACAAACTGGTTTCCAAGAGAAAGTAATTTCAGAATCAAGAAACAAGAAATTGATTCCAACATTACTTATTGAAGATAAGAAAGGCGAAACAATCCGTTCTTACAACTTACCAGTTGGTGCGCACATAATGATCGATGATGGCGATAAAATTGAAATCGGTAAGATTTTAGTTAAGATACCTCGTAAATCTGCTAAAGCAGGTGATATTACTGGTGGTCTTCCTCGTGTAACGGAATTATTTGAAGCACGTAACCCTTCTAATCCTGCTGTTGTAAGTGCGATTGATGGTGTGGTTTCATTTGGTAAAATTAAACGTGGTAACCGTGAGATTATAATCGAATCCAAATTAGGTGAGGTTAAAAAATACTTGGTCAAATTATCTAATCAAATTCTTGTACAGGAAAATGATTACGTTAAAGCAGGTATGCCTCTATCGGATGGTTCTATAACACCAAACGATATTCTTAATATCAAAGGCCCATCAGCAGTTCAACAATACTTAGTAAACGAAGTACAAGAAGTATATCGTTTACAGGGTGTAAAGATTAATGATAAGCACTTTGAAGTTGTTGTAAGACAGATGATGCGTAAAGTTAGAATCATTGATTCTGGTGATACCATTTTCTTAGAAAACCAATTAGTTCATAAATCTGATTTCATTGAAGAGAATGATAAGATTTTCGGAATGAAAGTGGTGGAAGATGCTGGTGATTCAGATAATATGAAGTCTGGTCAAATTGTAACCGTTAGAGATCTAAGAGATGAAAACTCTAGCTTACGAAGAGAAGATAAGAATCTTGTAACTGCAAGAGATGCGAGTCCTGCGACTGCAACTCCAATATTACAAGGTATCACGAGAGCATCGTTACAAACTAAGTCGTTTATATCTGCAGCATCGTTCCAAGAAACTACCAAGGTTCTAAACGAAGCAGCTGTAAATGGTAAGGTCGATTCTCTTGAAGGACTTAAAGAAAATGTAATTGTTGGTCATAGAATACCAGCAGGAACAGGTGTTAGAGAATACGAAAACATCATTGTAGGTTCTAAACAAGAATTTAATGAAATGATGAAGGCTAAAGAAGAGATGAACTTCAATTAGAATTTGTCATTCCTGCGAAGGCAGGAATCTATAAAAAATAAGCCTTCACGCATTAATTTGTATGAAGGCTTTTTTATTTCAATTTCCTATAGGGTTGTTATCCTAATAGGTATATCAAGATTATTAATTAGATTTCCTTCCGATAGCTATCGGAATATAAGGAAGCATAAACAGTTTTTAAAATGGCAGAAGAAAAAAAGAATCCGAAAAAAGGACAAATAAACATAGAATTAGAC